>DASRJR010000031.1:0-6881 GCA_035649395.1 Vicinamibacterales bacterium | reverse complement strand
TAGGCCGGGCCTTCCAGGCCCGGCGCTCACGGGCGCCGCGCGATGGCGGCGTAATCCAGGTGCGTGAAGAGCAGCTGATTCAACTTCTTCACATTCGCGTTGAGCGTTTCGGTCGCGTCGCCGAGCGATGCGTTCGCGGGCACGGGTTGCAGCTTTTCGTGCTCGGGGTACGGCACACGGTACTGAATCTCGATCTGGTTGAATCCTGACGCGATCAGCAGGAACTTCAGCGTATCGGGGTGCAGCGGCCGCACGTGCGTGATGTCGCGGATGTAGCTCTCGAAGAAGGCGAACCAGCACGCCGGGTTGATCGTTTCGAGCACGATTGGCGCGGAAGGCCGCAGCTTCTCGAACGCCGCCTCGAGCAAATGCGTCAGATAGGCCGGTTCGAGGTGCTCGACGACCTGTGCCGCGAACAGCCCGCCCAGCGACCCATCCGGCAGACCTCGTAGGTACGACAAGGCGTCGGCCGTTGTGGCCGGCAATCCCTTCTCGCGGCAGACCTCGACCATCGCGTCGTTGAGATCGATGCCGCGACCGCTGACGCCCTGCTCGCGCAAGAGTCCCAGAAACTCTCCCCGCCCGCAGCCGATGTCGAGCACATCGGAGGCTCCCGCAAACAGCGCGACGTAATCCGAGAGCCGCGCCCGGATCGCCTCCGGCGATCCCCTGAACGCGTCTTCGAAGCCGACGTATTTGTGGCTCAGCGTGTCGAGCGCTGCCGAAGCCGGTGGTGTCGTCGCGCTCGGCGCGCTGCCGCTCGGAGAGGAGTCAGGCGACACACTCGCGGCGCGGCGCGTCAGTTCCTTCGACAGGTGATGTGTCGCTTGCTGGACGATGCCGACCGCCGTCCGCAGCTCCTCGTGCTCGCGGCGCATCGCCGTGATCGCGGCTTCGATCCGCCGCTCGCGTGCCGCCAGCGCTTCATGGAATCGCCGCACATCGTCGATCGCCACTTCGAGCGGACGCACCGACGTGTTGACGTATTGCACCAGGGTGGCGTTGAACGTTTCCTGGGGACGAAGCAGCCGCGCCACGATGGTGCGCACCAGGTGGACGAGCCGGTGTTTGAGCGCAGGAGAGGGCGGAGGCTCGGGCGCGACGCGCCACGAGGTGTTGAGCCGCTCGATCAGCTCTTCGCTCCGCGCCTGCGTCTCGATGTCGAGCAATACTACCTTCCGACCATGCCTTCCACCGGACTGCTCGCCGACGCGTACATCTTCTTGGGAATGCGTCCGGCGAGCCAGGCCAGCCGTCCGGCGATCACCGCATGGCGCATCGCTTCCGCCATCGCAACCGGATGCTCGGCGCCGGCGATCGCCGTGTTCATCAGCACGCCGTCCGCGCCCAGTTCCATGGCGAGCGCCGCGTCGGACGCCGTGCCAACGCCTGCGTCGACGATCAACGGCACGTGAATGAATTCGCGGATGATGCGGATGTTGTTGACGTTCTGAATACCAAGGCCGGATCCAATCGGCGCCCCTGCCGGCATCACGGCCGCGGCGCCGGCATCTTGCAGCTTCCGGCACACGATCGGATCGTCGTTGGTGTAGGGCAGGACGATGAACCCGTCCTTCACGAGCACGCGGGTGGCCGCGACCAGCGCCTCGTTGTCGGGGAAGAGCGTCCGCTCGTCACCAATCACTTCAAGCTTGACCCATTCCGACAGGCCCGCTTCACGTCCGAGACGTGCGGTGCGGATCGCTTCCTCCGCCGTATAGCACCCAGCCGTGTTCGGCAGGATCGACATCCGGTTCGTGTCGATGTAGTCGAGCAGCGACTCGCGCGAACGGTCCGAGATGTTCACCCGTCGTACCGCGACGGTGACCATATCGGCGCCGGACGCCTCGAAGGCCTGCGCCATCACCGCGAACGACGAATACTTGCCGGTGCCGACGATCAAGCGCGACTTGAAGGTGCGTCCTGCGATGACAAATGGGGTATCAGTCAACTCCCAACTCCCAACGAAATCAACAATCACTCACTCAACAATCAACAACGAATCACCAATCAAAGATCACGAATCACCAAATGTTCTATTAGCCACCGCCCACGAAATTGACGATCTCGACCGTGTCGCCCTCGTTGACGACGATGTCGGGAAACCGCTGGCGCTTGATGATCTCGAGGTTGTGCTCGACCGCCACGCGACGCGGATCGATCTCCAGACGAGCCAACAGGGCCGTAACCGAGAGCGGTTGATCGAGCTCGAAGCGTTCGCCGTTGAGTGTGATCTGCACGAGAGGACAAGGCCCGTCCGCGGGCGGGCGTGATTTCCTGCGTCCGATTGGGTTCAGCGTACCGCGCGGAAATTGCGTAAGTCAAGGCGCGCCATGAACTTCCGCGCTGTCCGTCGCGGCAGCGTCTTGGTAAAGCGGCCCCATCGGGCCGCCGATATTCGTAGCGAGACCCGTGTCGAAGCCGTTTGCGTCGCCGCTGCCCCGCTACGTGACCCGCCCGATTGCCCTCGCCGTCCTGGTCGGCTGGATCGCGACGATGGGGGTGCTCGTACATCGCACCTACGTGCAGGCGGCTCCCGCGACGCTGGCGACCGACCTCGCGAAGTATGGGCCCACTGCCGTCTGGCACGGCGTCTACTACCGCGGCGAGAAGATCGGCTTCACCGTCAGCCAGACGACCCGAACCGATCACGGCTTCGAGCTCGAACAGGAAGGCCGGCTGCAGATGCCGCTGCTCGGCCAGGACACCGCCGCGGCGATTCGCACGAGCGCACGCGTCGATACCGACTTCATGCTGCGCGATTTCGACTTCGCGCTCGATCCGGGCACCGGACCGGTCACAGTCAAGGGGGCGCTCGAAGCGAGGTCGAAATCAGGGGCACCCTATCGTCTGAGGCTCGCGATCACCAGCGGCGGCGCGACACGTACCGAGACACGTGACCTTCCCGACGCGCCCGTCATGTCGCTCAATCTCTCGCGGCTCCTCGCCAGCCGCACGTTCGTACCCGGCAGCGAACATCGATGGAACGTGCTCGACCCCGCGACGCTCCAGACCGCGGCGATGACCGTCCGCATCGGCGAGCGCTCGATCGTCCGCACCGGTGAGACGAGCATGCCGGCGTTCCGGGTCGAGTCGGAGTTTCAAGGCCTGCGCACCACGTCTTGGGTGACCGACACCGGTGAAGTCGTCCGTGAGGAGAGCGCGCTCGGGCTCATGACGATTCGGGAGTCCGCCGAGCGCGCGCGCGGACTCACGGTCACCGATCGGGTTCGCGGTGACCTGCTGCGCGCGGCCGCCGTGGTGCCGGTGATGAGTGATCGCATCGACGAGCCGCGCGATGTTCGTCGTCTGCGCGTGCAGTTCGAAGGCGCGACGCTGCCGGACGGCGATCTCGATGGCGCAGGGCAGTCGTTGTCGGGCGGTGTGATCGAGATCGTCGATTCACAGGCGAGGAAGGCAGACGGGCGCGACGCCGATCTCTCGCGGTATCTGGCGGCCGAACCGCTCATCGAAAGCGACGCGCCAGCCATCCGCGCCGAGGCCGAGCAGGCGGTGCGGGGGGCCGAGGACGATCGCGTCCGTGCGGAACGGCTCACGCGCTACGTCAACGGCCTTCTCGACAAGAAGCCGACCGTGAGCCTGCCGTCCGCGCTCGAGGTGCTCCGCACGAAAGTCGGCGACTGCAACGAGCACACGGCGCTGTTCGTGGCGATGGCGCGCGCAATCGGTCTTCCGTCGCGCATCGACGTCGGTCTGGTCTACATGCACGGCGCGTTCTATTACCACGCATGGCCGGAGGTCTATCTCGTCGAACCGGGAACGTCGCGCGGGCTGTGGATGCCCGTCGACCCGACGTTGAATCAGTTCCCGGCCGATGCCACGCACATCCGTCTCGCGCGCGGAGGTCTCGACCGGCAGGCGGTGGTCCTGCCGCTGATCGGCCGCCTGAAGATGCGAGTGCTGGACATCGAGCTCGCGCCCGGGACGAACCGTGTGATCGTCGGGCGCGAACCGGCGGCCGCCGATCTCGGCGCCCTCCCGATCGATCTGCCGCGCCAAGCGTCCTCCTCGTGCCGCTGTTCCCGGAGCCCTCGATGATCGCCGTTGAAAATCTCGTCAAGGAGTACGGTCGTTTCCGCGCGGTCGACGGCGTGACGCTCGACGTCAAGCCGGGAGAGATCCACGGCTTCCTCGGTCCCAACGGCGCCGGCAAGACGACGACGATGCGGATGATTGCCGGGCTGCTGAAGCCCTCGTCCGGCCGGATTCTGGTGAACGATCACGACCTCGAGCGCGAGCCCGAGGCGGCCAAGGGGGCGCTGGGCTTCATCCCTGACCGGCCGTTCATCTACGACAAACTGACTGCCGGCGAGTTCCTTCGCTTTCACGGCGGGCTGTACGGCATCGCGAACGGGAGCGTCGAGACCCGCGTGCACGAGATGCTCGACCTGTTCGAGCTCCGCCAGTGGGAGCACGAGCTCGTCGAGAGCTTCTCGCACGGCATGAAGCAGCGGCTCGTCATGAGCTCCGCCTTCTTCCATCGTCCGACGGCGGTAGCCGTGGACGAACCGATGGTGGGTCTCGACCCGCGCGGGGCGCGGCTGATCAAGGACGTGTTCAAGCGCATGAGCGAGCGCGGTGTCGCGATCCTCATGAGCACGCATACGCTCGAAGTAGCGCAGGAGATGTGTCATCGCCTCAGCATCATCCAGAAAGGGCGAATCATCGCGCAGGGCACGGTGGACGAGGTGAAGCAGATGACGGGGAGTACCACCGACGAGCACCTGACGTCGGTGTTCCTGAAGCTGACCGGCGGGAGCGGTCTGCAGGAGATCGATGAGCTCTGACGCGCGGACCGTCGCCTTCCCATATCTCCTGCTGCCGCACGTCTGGGCCTCGCGCAATCGCGTGCGCCGCCGCGAGCGTGGCGACACGCTGCGCGGACTGCTGTTTGGTTCGATCGGCGTCGCAGTCGTCGGCGCGCTGTTCTGGGGCGCCTACTGGGTCACCACGCAGGTGACGGCGTACGAGGAGTTCGGCGACTACCTGCTGCGGCTCGGGCTGTCGTGGTTGTTCCTGTCGTTTCTGGCCTTCCTGGCTTTCAGCGGCGTCGTCACTGCGCTCTCGAGCTTCTTCCTTGCCGACGACCTGCGTCTGCTGATGGCGAGTCCGGTCGCGAGCCGCCGGCTGTTCTTCGCGCGGTTCACCCGGACGCTCGGTGCGGCCTCGTGGATGGTCGTCGCGTTCATGACACCGGTGCTGCTCGGCATCGGTTTCGGTCGCTGTGCATCGCCGTCGTTCTACGTCACTGCGCTCGCGACGGTGGTTCCGTTCGTCGCCATTCCGGTGTCGCTCGGCTCGGGCTGCACGCTGGCGGTCGTCAACATCTTCCCGGCGCGGCGCGCGCGCGACCTGCTGATGCTGATGGGACTGGTGTTCGCGGTGGTCATCGTGCTCTTGCTGCGATTCATCCAGCCTGAGCGGCTGCTGCGCGTCGAGTCGCTGCCCGACGTCACCGACTTCTTCGCGACGCTGCAGTCGCCGATCACGCCGCTGCTGCCGTCGTTCTGGGCGGGTGAGGCGCTGTTCGCCGGGCTGCAGGGCGGCATCGATTGGCTGCATCAGGCGGCGCTGTGGACGACGGCTGGCGCGTTCATCGTGATGCTGGGCGCCGCGCACGAACGGTGGCACTTTGCCGGCTACAGCCGATCGCAGGAAGCGCCGAAGACGCGCTTCGCGCGGTTCACGGGGCTCGACGCCGTCGCGCGCGCGCTGCCGCTGTCGGACGTGCGCCGGCAGCTGCTGATCAAGGACGTCAAGGTGTTCCTGCGCGACGTCAGCCAGTGGGTGCAGCTGCTGCCGCTCGTCGCGCTCGTGCTGCTGTATCTCTACAACTTCCGCGTCCTCAACCTCGATCGCATTCCTTATCTCGCCGGCTTCGTCAAGAACATCTACGCGTTCGTCAATCTGGGGATGGCCGGCTTCGTGATGGCAACGGTCGCGGTCCGGTTCGTGTTCCCGGCGGTGTCGGCCGAAGGCGCCGCGTTCTGGATCATCCGGACCTCGCCGATCTCGATGCACGATTTCCTGTGGTCGAAGTTCTGGACCGCGCTCGCGCCGGTGCTGATCTTCACCGAGGTGTTGACGATTGCCGCCAACTACCTGCTCGGCGTCGACCCGTTCCTGCAGGTCGTCGCGGCCGGTTCGATCATCGTGCTGACGTTCGCGCTCGTCGGCCTGGCGACGGGTCTTGGCGCGCGCTATCCGCGATTCGGCGCCGATGCCACGCAAGCCGCCGGGTCGTACGGCGGCGTCATGTTCATGATCCTCGCCGTGCTGCTGATCATCGTGACGATCGTGCTGGTCGGGTGGCCCTCGTCCATTTACATGATGTCGAAGACCGGCCGCTGGAGTTATCGCCTGACCCCTGAACGCATTGCGCTGATCGCGTTGAACCTGGCGCTCGTGGTCACGGTCTGCCTGGCCACGTGGCGCGTCGCCATGCGATCCGGTGTCAAAGCCCTAGAAGCAATGCGTTCGTAGCGTTTGTAGTGTCCGGCTTCAGCCGGACGATGTAGTGTCCGGCTTTAGCCGGACCTGAGTGGTTACATCCGCGCCCGCTATCGCTGAATCATGAAATCCGTTCTCGTCTGGACCGGGTTGCCATTCGCCTTCGCCAGTGCGGTGCTGGCGATCGAGCTCGTACGGGAGCAGACGGTGCTCACGTGGCGGAACGGACCACTCATGATCGGATGGTCGTGGGGACATGGCGGACTGCTGCTGCCGCTGATGGCTCTTGTTGCAGCGGGTGCGGTATGGGCGGTCGTGTTCATCGCCATTGCCCTGAAGCGTCGCGCCGTCGGAGGTCCGCTCGGTGTGGCCGTCATCACGATTTATCTGACGTCGGTCGCGTTGCTGCT
>DASRJR010000030.1:0-15003 GCA_035649395.1 Vicinamibacterales bacterium | reverse complement strand
AGCAGGCGCTCGAGCGCGTCGGTGTTCGCGGTGTACCAGAGGAACGTGCCTTTGCGACGGACGTTGACGACGTGCTCGCGCTTCAAGCGGTCGAGGTGATGCGAGAGCGTGGACGGCGTGATGTTGAGCGCGGAACCGATCTCTCCGGCGATCATGCCTGCGGGATGCGCGGTCAGCAGCAGCCGGACGATGCGGAGTCGAGCCTCCGCGCCCATGGCAGCCAGCATGTCGGCCAGTTGGGCGGTTTCGCGATCGGATGTCGCGGACATGGCCCCAGTATATTCGTATTTCCACAAATATCGAAATACTCAGTTCGGGTGTATCCTCCAGCCAGGTCTGATATCTCGGGTTGGACGTTCCTGACGAAGAATTCAGAGAGTCTTCAGGACCTTTTTCCCGACGAGTCGGCTACGATTCTCTTTCAGAAATCGGTTCTGTCAGGGAGGAACCACGATATGAAGCGTTACCTGGTTATCGGACTTGTTGCGGCCGCGAGTCTCATCGGCGCGACAGCGTACGCCCATCATTCCTTCGCGGCCACCTACCTCGAAGACCAGACGGTGACCATCGAAGGGGAACTGGTGCAGTTCCTGTTCAGAAATCCGCATTCCTTCGTCCATGTGATGGTGAAGGAGAAGGACGGCTCGATGGTGCGATACGCCGTCGAGTGGGGTGGCGCCGGTCAGCTCGGAGGCCAGGGCGTTACCAGAGAAACGCTGAAAGCGGGCGACCACGTCATCATCTCCGGTTCGCCGGGGCGTAACCCGAAGGACCATCGTGTTCGCATGGTCACGCTGCACCGCCCGAAGGACGGCTTCGGCTGGGGCAAGCGTCCGGGTGAAATCGTCGACTAGACACGCTTCCTGACAGACGTAGGGGGCGCCTCCGGCGGCCCCCTGTTGGTACACATGCGGGCCGCCCTGAGGCGGCCCGCTTTCTTTACGGCAGCCGAGCGATCGCCGCCTTCACGCGCTGCGCCGCTTCGCCGCTGCCTTCGTTCCACACCAACACCAGCTCGCTGCCGCTCCGCGCCACGCGCGGATATCCGGTCACGCCCGCGGCGCCGTTGGCGATCGTCACCGCCGGTGACCGCGCACCGGACGCTTCCACACGGCGCATCCTGAACTGACTGCGTCCGTCCGCGAACTCCACCCACGTCGCGACGGCCGATCCGTCTTCGAGCAGCTCGATGTCGACGTAGCCACGGGAGACTTGATCTTCGAGCGCTATCGGCTGGCCCCACGTGCGCCCGCCATCCTTGGAGAACGCGGCGAAGGCCCGCCCTTTGTCGTCCTTGGCGCTGAACCACGCCGCCGCGACATCACGTCCTCGCGCGCTCAGCGCCGGACCGTTGATCGGGCACGAGTCGATCTCCCAGTTGTCGTCGTGAACCACGCTGGCGTCGGTCCACTTGCCGCCCTCGAGGCGAGCGACCGCAATGTTGCGAATCTCCTTGTCGCTGCGGTCCCTGAATGCGGTGATGACGCCCTCATCCGTCACCGCAGCCGCCGTCGTACAGCATTCGCAGACGCGAGCGTTGACGAGCGCCTCGCCCGTCTGCTTCCACGCCGCGTCGAAGCTGGCGGCGTACAGCGACACCACGCCACCCTCAGGATCGGTCGTGTTGTTCTCCTGGTCGCGTGCGTCGAGCCAGACGAGGCCGATGCCGCCGGCCGGTGATTCGAACATCGACACGAATCCATGCTGCGTCTTCGTCTTGTCGCGATGCGGCTTGACCGGTCTCGACCACGTCTTGCCCTCGTCCTTCGAGTACGCCAGCAGGATGTCGTAGCCCTCCGCCAACGGGTTGGTCGCGAGATACCAGTTGGCGACCAGCGTTCCGTCCCGCAGACGAAGCACCGTTGGCATGTCGGCGTAGCTGAGGAACCAGTTGCTTCCGGACGACACGGTCTTGGGTTCGGACCACGCGCCCTGCGTGCGTTCGGCAAACTTGAGCGCCGCGCCGCGATCGGTCTGTTCGACCCAGCTGAGAAGCACACCGCGTGTCGAGGCCGTCAATTGCGGCTCGACGCTGCGGGGGCCGGCCGGAACGTCAACCGGGTCCACCTTGACGCTCCACGCCGGAGGCGCCGGGGGTTTCTCGGCTTTCTCAGCCGGTGGCGTGGCGCTGCCGCAAGAAACTGTGAAAAGCGCCACAAGAATGGCCGTTGGTGAGAGGACGCGCGTCATAAGATCCAGCTTATCAAGACAGGGGGGGTAGGGGCAGGGGCCAAGGGGGCAAGGACCGTGGGCGAGGTGCGCGGGCTGAGTGATCGGCAACGCCATTGGGACAATGTGTATGCCACCGACCGCAACCGCAGCTGGCATCGGGCTCACCTGGAGACGTCGCTGCGGTTGATCCTGCAAACGACCGACGAGCTGTCGCTCCCCATCATCGACGTCGGCGGCGGGTCATCGACGCTCGTCGACGACCTGCTCGATCGGGGTTGCTCCTCCATCACGGTGCTCGACATCTCGGCGGCCGCCCTCGGCGCGGCGCGCGAGCGGTTGGGACCGACACGCGCGGATCGGGTCCGCTGGATCTGCGCCGATGCCACCACCGCACCGTTGCAGAAGAACGCCTACGGCGTGTGGCACGACCGGGGCGCCTTCCACTTTCTCACCGTGCCCGCCGAGCGCGCGCGCTACGTCGGCCAGATCCGACGCGCTGTCCGCCCAGGCGGACGCATCGTGATCGCGACGTTCGCCCTCGACGCGCCATCGACCTGCTCCGGTCTGCCGGTGATGAGATATTCGCGCGACTCGCTATGTCAGGAGCTCGGCCCCGATTTCACGCTGCTCGAGACCGTCGACGAACCGCACGTGACGCCATCGGGGGCGATCGTGCCGTACATCTATGGCCACTGGGTGAGACAGCGCTGACGGCGATCACGCTCTATACTCTCGGGTGAGACTCCCCGAGGAGACCGATGTTTCGACGAACGCTGATCGCCGCGATCGCGTGTCTGGCGAGCGCCGCCGCACTGCGGGCGCAGGACAGCACACCGCGGATCTGGCAGGGTGTCTATACCGCGGCTCAGGCGGAACGCGGCAAGACGACGTTCAACACCGCCTGTCTGCGCTGCCACGCCGCCGATCTGTCGGGCAACACGGCTCCGGCGCTCAAGGGCGATCGCTTCCAGGCGACGTGGGGCGGCGACACGATTGAAAACCTGTTTGCGAAGATCCGCGACACGATGCCGCCCAACTTCGGCACGGTCGTCGACGACCAGGCCAAGCTGGATGTCGTCTCGTACATCCTTCAGACGAACGGCTACCCGGCGGGCTCGACCGAGCTGAAGCTCGACAGCCCCGATCTCGCGGCGTCGCAGATCCTCAAGAAGGGCGAACAGTCAGCCGTGCAGAACTTCGCGCTGGTCCAGACCGTCGGCTGTCTCACCCGAGGTGCCGACGACAACTGGCTGCTGACGCGAACCGCCGAGCCCTTGACGACGAGCGCCGACACGCCGTCGGCGCAGGCAGTGGTCAGCGCATCGAAGCGTCCGCTCGGCACGAAGACCTTCCTGTTGTTGAGCGCCAAGCCGTTCGACCCCGAGGCGCACCAGGGGCACAAGATGGAAGCGCGCGGGCTGATCTACAACGAGGCCGGAGATCTCCGTCTGACGCTGACGGCGTTGACGATGGCCGGAACGTGTACGGAGTGAGAGTTCCGGAGTTCCGCAGTTCCCGAGTTCCGGAGTTCGTGAGTTCGTGAGCTCCCGCGTTTCCGCTGTTACGAGTCAGTTGATCGAACAGCTGCCTGGTCCGCGCGGATCGCCGCAGGCTCCGCACGCTCCGATCGGTGTGTCCGTGCTCGAACCACCCGCGGTATGGGCGGCGAACACCGAGAGGCGGCGCTGGAGGTCCTTGCTGTGGCACGAGGGACATTCGGGCTCGACGTTGCCTCGCACGAGCGTCTCGAATTCGTGGTCGCATTCCTTACAGGCGTATTCGAAGAGCGGCATACCCCTCGATCATAGCCGACCCAGCGCGATCATGGCAGCGAGCGCGGCCTCCTTCTGATCCTTGCCCCACGGCGGGCCCGCCGTCTTGCCCAAGGTCGCGATGTGTTTCGCGAAGGCGACCGGTGGCGCTCCCAACGCTCGGCGCGCGTGATCCTGCAGTGTCTTCTCCGGAATCTCGACCAGGCGCTGGCCGCATGCCTTCGCGGCGCGTGCCAGCGCATCACGGAACAGGACGCCCTCGGCCTTGTGCATGCGGAAATGGACGGCGAGGATGTCGTCGACGCTCCACTCGGGCATCGGCTGACCCATGAGCACGGCACACCCGTCGATGGTGTGCCCCTCGCGTTCGAGACGCGTCACGGCGTCGCGCACCTCGCGGGTCGCATGGCGCCGGGCCGCAGTCAGCCCCCGCTCGACGATCTGTCTGGCGTCGCGCGCCGGCAGACCCTCGGCCGCGTGATACGGCTGCTTCGCCCAGCTCGCCTCGTCTCGATCCACGAGCTCGAGACGCCGCCGGTCGACGAGCGAGAGTGTGCCGTCGTGCTGACCGATAGCGACGAGCGCCGCCCACCCCGAGTGTGCTTTCAGACCGAGCGCGACGTGCATGGCCGCCCTCAGGCAGACCCGGCAGGCTGTCCACTGCTCGCGGCCGGGCCGCCCGCACCGAGCCTCCCGCGCGCCGACTCGAACCGCTCGCGTGCGGGCACGAGCCTCCCGACCCTCCCGAGGCCCCGCGCCGGCATGCCGCTGTAGATCGCTTCGTACTGCCCCGCGGAGATGCGATAGGTCTCGTGCCAGATGCCGACGTCGCCTCGGCTCCGACCCATCCGCTTGTTGAAGGCGACCCAGGCCGGCCAATGCTGCGCGTCGGGTCGTCGCGAGTACCGTTCCAACTGCTCGAACGACCGCCAGTACTGCACCAGCATGAACCCGTACGATTCGGCGCCGAGGAAACCGCTGTCGGGCTGCGACTCGAGCTCTTTCAACATGCGCGGCATGGCACGAAAGACCGGCAGCCACTTGTGGATCTTCCACGGCTTGTTGATTCGTATCCCGATGAGAAAGACGACGAAATCGCCGTCGATCTGCGGGCACATACGCTCGGCGTGGACCACGGCCATGCTCCTGCTCCTTCTTGCGGAGTCCAATCATGCACGGATCCGGCCCGATCGAGAAGGCCGTCGATCCACCGCGCCTGCACGATGCGCGTCACCCCGGGTACCTAGTCGTCGGCTTTCTTCGGCCTCATGTTGGCGGCGAGAATCCGTTTCCGCAGCCGGATCGCCTTTGGCGTGACCTCGACCAGCTCGTCGTCGTTGATGAACTCGATCGCCTGTTCGAGGCTGAGAATACGCGGCGGGATCAGACGGATCGCTTCGTCGGCCGTCGACGCCCGCATGTTGGTCTGTTTCTTCTCCTTCGTGACGTTGACGTCCATGTCGTTCGGCCGCGAGTTCTCGCCGATGATCATCCCCTCGTAGACGGACGTCCCCGGCTCCACGAAGATCTCGCCCCGTTCCTGCAGGTTGTAGATCGCGTACGCCGTCGTGACGCCGGTGCGGTCGGCGACGAGCGCGCCGGTCGCGCGTGCGGGGATGCCTCCGTGCCACGGCTCCCACCCGGCGAACAGGTGGTTCATGATGCCGGTGCCCCTGGTGTCGGTGAGGAATTGCGACCGGAAGCCGATCAACCCGCGCGCGGGGATTCGGAATTCCAGCCGCACGCGCCCGCTGCCATGGTTGACCATCTTGGTCATCACGCCGCGGCGGGTGCCGACCTGCGCGATGACGACGCCCTGGAATTCCTCGGGCACATCGATCACCAGGTCCTCGACCGGCTCGTTGCGAACGCCGCCGAGCTCCTTGGTGACGATATCGGGGCGCGACACCTGCACCTCGTAGCCTTCACGCCGCATCATCTCGATCAGGATCGAGAGCTGGAGTTCGCCGCGCCCGATGACGTTGAGCTGTTCGGGGGATTCGGTGTCTTCGACGCGGAGGGAGACGTTGCCCAGCAGCTCGCGGGCGAGGCGGTCGCGAAGGTTGCGTGAGGTCACGTATTGGCCGTCACGCCCGGCCATCGGCGATGTGTTCACGCCGAAGATCATCGATACCGTCGGCTCGTCGATGGCGATTGGCGGGATGCGGAGCCGGCTCTCCGTGTCGGCGATCGTCTCTCCGATGGTGATGTCTTCGATGCCGGCGAGACAGACGATGTCGCCGGCCGCCGCCTGCTCGATCTCAACGCGCTTCAGGCCATCGAAGGCGAACAGCTTCGTCACGCGGGTCTGTTGCTCTCTGCCGTCCAGCTTCAGTACGCACACGGCGTCGTTCAGCTTCACGGTGCCGTTGAAAATCCGCCCGATGGCGATGCGCCCCAGATAATCGCTCGAGTCGAGATTGGCCACCAGCATCTGGAGCGCCGACTCGCGATCGCCGCGGGGCGGAGGCACGTGCTCGACAATCGCCTCGAACAGCGGCCGGAGGCTCTCGCCAGGCGTGTCCAGGCTGGGAGTGGCCGTGCCGGCGCGAGCGTTGGCGTAGAGGACGGGGAACTCGATCTGGTCTTCGTTGGCGTCGAGATCGATGAACAGGTCGTAGACCTCGTTCAGCACTTCCTTGGGCCGAGCGTCCCGACGATCGATCTTGTTCAGCACGACAATCGGCGGCAGACCGCGCTCGAGTGCCTTCCGCAGCACGAATCGTGTCTGCGGCAGCGGCCCTTCGGATGCGTCGACCAGCAGCATGACGCCGTCGACCATCGAGAGCGTGCGCTCCACCTCGCCGCCGAAGTCGGCGTGTCCCGGTGTGTCGACGATATTGATGAGGAGGTCGTCATAGTGGACGGCGGTGTTCTTCGCCAGAATGGTGATGCCGCGCTCGCGCTCGAGGTCGGTGTTGTCCATCACCCGCTCGGCCACCTGTTGATTGGCGCGGAAGGCCCCGCTCTGCCGCAGCAGTGCATCGACGAGCGTCGTCTTGCCGTGGTCGACATGGGCAATGATGGCGACGTTGCGACGCAGGGCGTTCGCAACAGGCGTGGCCTTACGGTGCGGGGACATCTTGGCAGTATAACTGGCAGTGCCACGAGCATTACTGTGCGACGTTCTCGGGCAGGGCGGCCGCGATCCATGCGCCGTTGTTGAGACCGCGGATCAGCAGCACGGGGAAAGGGCATTCCGTCGGCACCGACGTCCAGCGAACGGTAAGGGTTGGTGTCGGCGCCTGGGTCGTCGATAGTCGCTTCGTACGAGAGCGTCCTGACATCGGGTGCGGTGCACAGAAGGACGAACGAACCGACCAGCCGCAGTGCCTCTAGTCATCACAGCATCTCCCGAGTCGGGAAACGTACAGCGCGGACTATAGCCAAAACGCCACCGGATAACGCTTTTGGAATCGCGTGTGTCAGGTCGGCGAACCTGCATCCGGCAGGCCTGCCGAAACGGCGTGCACTTTGGCGTCATAGTGCGGCGGCCAATGTGCGCCGCTCCGGGCACAGAGCTTGCCCCTTGTGCAGTCGCTAACGATCAGGTGGATCGAGCGCGTCCGAGAATCCGATGCGTCACTGCGGGTAACCGGAACGTCGTTAACTGTTAACACGGAGTACCGCGCACGTTGAAACGTGCGCTCTACGTCCGAAGGACAAGGGGTTCTCGATGCTGCTCGGGGCGCTGTCGCTCTTCTCACAAGACCTGGCGATTGACTTGGGTACGGCCAACACCTGCGTGTTCGCGCGCGGGTCGGGCATCGTCCTCAACGAGCCATCCATCGTGGCGGTCAACAACGTCAACGACCAGATCGAGGCGGTCGGCAACGACGCCAAGGAAATGCTGGGGCGCACTCCCGGCAGCATCACCGCGATCCGGCCGATGCGTGACGGTGTCATCGCCGACTTCGAGGCGGCCGAGAAAATGCTCGGCTACTTCATCAAGAAGGCGCACCGCCGCAAGAGCTTCGTCCGGCCGCGCGTCGTGATCGGCGTGCCGTCGGAGATCACGCAGGTCGAGCGACGCGCGGTGAAGGACAGCGCCTACCGCGCCAAGGCGAGTGAAGTGCACCTGATCGAGGAAGCGATGGCCGCGGCAATCGGTGCGGGGCTGCCGATCACCGAAGCGGCCGGCAACATGATCGTGGACATCGGCGGCGGCACCACCGACATCGCGGTGATCTCGCTCGCCGGGATCGTCTACAGCAAGTCGGTCCGCGTGGCCGGCAACGCCATGGACGATGCCATCGCGCAGTACGTGAAGCGCGAGCACGATCTGCTGATCGGTGAGCGGACTGCCGAGCGCATCAAGATCGAGCTCGGGTCGGCGTCGCCGCTCGTCAAGCGCAAGGAGATGGAAGTCAAAGGCCGGCACGTGCTCGAGGGCAAGCCGTGCACCGTCGTGCTGAACGACAACGAGATCCGCGAAGCGCTCGCCGAGCCGGTCCGGATGATGGTGCAGGCCGTGCGCGACGCGCTCGAGCGCATTCCGCCAGAGCTCTCGGCCGACGTCTGCGATCGCGGCATCGTCCTCAGCGGCGGCGGCGCGCTGTTGCAGAACCTCGACGAGCGGCTACGCTACGAGACCGGCCTTCCCGTGCAGGTGGCCGAGGATCCGCTCTCGGCAGTCGTGCTCGGCGCCGGCAAGATGCTGTCGGACTTCCAGCTGTTGCGGAAGATCTCCATCGAATAACTTCCGTCACACCCACTGCGGCGGCGGCTGGATCGTCGACTCGGGCGTCTTGCCCGGATCCGGCCGGCCGCTGCCGGCAAGCCGGCTGATCGCGCGAACGGCCATGTCGTGGTCGATCGCGATTTGACACGACAGCCGCACACCCGTCAGCCCCTTCTCTTCCAGCCGCGTCTTCTCGGCCATCGTCATACGCGGCGGTTCGCCACTGATGAACTCGACGCGGCACGTGGTGCAGCGCGCGTTGCCGCCGCATGCGTGCAGGACGTCGACACCGGCGTCCTGCTCGATTGCGAGCACCAGTCGCTTGCCGGGCTCGACATCAACAGTGGGGAAGCCTTCGACCGACAGTTTGGGCATGCGCGCTATGTTAACGTATCGACTTACCGTATCCAGTGGAGCGTCGTTCCCAAATCGGGACCGGCCGCTCCGCTGTCGCGGCCGGCAGCTCGCGGTCGAGGCTCGTTGGGTGCGGTACGCTTCCAGTTGATACAGTCCATTAGACATGGCCGACGTACCCGATATTCCGAGACCGTCGCAGTTGTGGAAACGACTCTCTCCCGAACGAAAGCTGGAAGCGGCTGACGCGTTCTGGCAGGACGAGAACGCCGCCGCCGAACAGGCGGAAGCCATCGCCGTGATCGCACAGCGCATCAAGTTCCGGCTGAAGAGCGTCCAGGCGATGCCGCGCGACAAGAAGGCACGCCATTTGACGTCGCTGGCGGGGATGTCGGAGATCGTGGCCGCGCGACTGCTGGTCGCATTTCACCTCACACACAAACGCCCGATGATGGCGAGCTTCCTCGACGCGTTGGGCATTCCCCACGAGAACGGCCTGATCGCCGAGGACAATCTGCAGCCGCCGTCCCCGGAGCGACTCGCCGAAGCCGCCAGCGCGCTCGGCAAGACGTATCCCACCGAAGACGTGGCGCTGTATCTGTCGACATTGATCTGGCAGGACCCCGACACGTGGGGTCCCCTCGCGAGCGTCGCCGAGGTTGCGGCGCTCACGCCGCGCGCCTGAAGGCTGGCCATGTTCGATTGGCTCGGTAATTCCTTCCACTGGACTGCCAGCGCCGAGGGATGGATCGCGCTCGCGACGCTGACGATTCTCGAGATCGTCCTCGGCATCGACAACATCGTCTTCATCTCGATTCTGGCGGGGAAGCTGCGCCAGCAGGAGCGCGGGCGCGCGCGACGCATCGGCTTGTCGCTCGCGATGTTCATCCGGATCGCCTTGCTGTGGTCGATCACGTGGGTGATCCGTCTGACGGCGCCGCTCTTCACGGTGTTGAGTCAGGAGATCTCGGGCCGCGATCTGATTCTGCTGATCGGCGGACTGTTCCTCATCGCCAAGAGCACGCGCGAAATTCACGAGAAGCTGGAAGGCGACGAAGGCGAGGGCACCACGCGCGTCGCCGCGTCCTTTGCCGGGGTCATCGTGCAGATTCTGCTGCTCGACATCATCTTCTCGCTGGATTCCGTCATCACGGCGGTCGGGATGGCGGAAGACCTCGCTGTGATGGTGATCGCCGTCATATTGGCGGTGGGGGTGATGCTCGTGTCGGCGGGGGCGATCAGTGACTTCGTCGACCGGCATCCCACGGTGAAGATGCTGGCGCTGAGCTTCCTGTTGCTCATCGGCGTGTCGCTCATCGCCGAGGGGCTCGATCAGCACATTCCGAAGGGATACATCTACTTCGCGATGGGGTTCTCGGTCTTCGTCGAGATGATCAACCTGCGCATCCGCGCGAGGTCGAAGCCGGTCCACTTGCGTCAGCCGTACGCGGAGTAAGAGCTCTCCGCCTTCGCCTGCGGCTACGGCGCGATCGCAGGTGCGGGCGCTCGCGAACGCTCGCGAGGTGCAGGCCCTCGCGATGCCCGGGACGTGCGGGCGCGCGCTGCGCGCGCGAGGCAAAGTGCTCGGCGGTGAGCCGTCCAGGTACAATTCCCGTCGGCGATGCTGATTCCGTCGATCGTGCTCGGGGCCGCCGCCCTCGCGCTGGCTGTGCTCGGCCTCGCTGGGCCGTTGCATCGGGCTGGCCTGTCGCTCGACACGGCGTTGGCGATCGTGCAGTGGGCGGGGCACGCGGGAGGCGCGGTCGCGCTCGGGGCAGTGGTCGTCGCCGTGCTGGCGTACCGCAGCCGTGCGTGGCTGCGACTGGCGATCGCGGCGATGGCCCTGATCGCTGGTCTGAGCGGTTTCGCGATTGGATTCGGCGAGTACCGGCGCGTCGTCAACGCCCCGGCCATTCACGACATCACCACCGACCTCGAGAATCCGCCGACGTTCTCGGCGGTCGTGGCGCACCGCGCCGACGCGCCGAACAAGCTCGATCGGCCTCCGCAGCTCGCCGCCCTCCAACGCGAGGGCTACGCCGACCTCGCGCCGATCACCGTGAAAACGCCGCCCGACCAGACCTTCGATCGCGCGCTCGCGGTGGCGCAATCACAACGATGGGAGATCGTCACGGCGGACAAGTCGTCGGGACGGATTGAAGCCACGGACACGACCCGCTGGTTCGGGTTCGTCGATGACGTGGCGGTGCGGTTGACGGCATGGGGCTCGGGCACGCGGGTCGACGTGCGATCGGTGTCGCGCAGCGGCGTCAGCGATGCGGGGCGCAACGCCGACCGAATCCGTCGGTTTCTGCGCGAGCTGCAACAGTAAGGCTGTGGGATGACGCTGACCGAACTCGGGGCGACCGCGTATCCGGCCGCGCAGCCGGCACACGCGATGGTGGTACTGGCGCATGGCGCTGGGGCGGGGCAGAAGCATCCCTTCATGGTCGGCGTGGCGCAGGCACTCGCGGCCAGGGGCATCGCGGTCGTCACCTTTGATTTTCCCTACATGCGCGAACGCCGTAAGGCTCCCGATCGCGCACCCGTACTCGAATCGGCGTTTCGCGACGTCATCGCCGCGGCACGAGAATCGGCGCCCGGCTTGCCCTTGTTCATCGGTGGGAAGTCGATGGGTGGTCGGATGGCCACACACCTCGGCGCGCAGCGGCTCGAGTCCCTGAAGGGGATCGTGGTGTTCGGCTATCCACTCCACCCGCCAGGAAGACCTGACCAGCCACGCACCGCGCACCTGCCGTCGATCGTGGCGCCGCTATTGATCGTGCAGGGCGAGCGAGACACATTCGGCACACCAGACGAGCTGCGGCCAGTCATCACAACGATGGTTGCGCACGTCACGCTGCACGTCGTTGACCGCGGGGATCATTCGCTGACGGTGCGGGGTCCGCAGGGTAAACGCGTCCTCGACGACGTCGCCGACATCGTCGCGTCGTGGGTGAAGGGCCAATAGCGGGCAGAACGAGCTGACGCCGGCGTGGCGTCGAGCAGTGCCTACGCTCCCCAATATTGTGTAGACACACTACGCATGGTTGTGTAGGATGCCTACGCTATGAGCCGAAAGGGCCAGTCGCGCGTCGATCTCTTGCAGGGCACGCTCGATTTGCTGCTGCTGCGGACGTTGTCGGCCGGTCCGCGCCACGGCCACGCGATTGCCAAACACATCCGGCAAACATCTCAAGACCTCCTGCACGTGGAAACCGGATCGCTGTACCCGGCGCTTCACCGGCTGGAAGCCAAAGGGTGGGTCGCCGCCGAGTGGGCGCTCTCGGACAAAGGAAAGCGGGCTCGCTACTATCGCCTGACGGCCTTGGGGCGTCGCGAGCTCGAAAGCGAACAGTCGCGGTGGCAGACGTTCGCGCGCGCCATGGGATTGGTTCTCAATCCCGCGGAGTAGATGTCATGTCGTTCCTGCGCAAGTTGATCTGGCTGGTGAGGCGCAATCGGAAGGAAGCGGAGCTCCAGGAAGAACTGCAGTTCCACCTCGACGAGGAAATGGAGGACCGTACGGCCGACGGTGTGCCGATCGAGGACGCACGTCGCGCGGCTCGCCTGGACCTGGGCAATCTCGCGATCGTCCGCGAGGACACGCGCGCGGCCTGGGGCTGGACCCTGCTGGAACAGCTCGGGCAGGACGTGCGTTACGGCCTGCGCGTACTCGTGACGAACAAAGCGTTCAGCGCGCTCGCGATCCTGTCGCTCGCGCTCGGGATCGGTGCGAACACCGCGATCTTCAGCTTCATGGACGCGATGCTGATGCGTTCCCTGCCGGTGTCGCATCCTCAATCGCTCGTGACGCTGGCGTGGCACACCCCGAAGCGGGAGATGCACGGCTCGAACCGGCACAACGTCAACTACGTGGATCCCGACGGCGGATGGGTCGGCGGGATCTTCTCGTATCCGGCCTTCGAGTTCCTCCAGCGCGATACGCCTGTGTTCACGACGGTCTTTGGATACCAGGGCGCAGGCGACCTCCACCTTGCCGTCAACAACCAGGCCGCGATCGTCAATGGCGAGTACGTCTCGGGGAATTACTTCAGCGGTCTCGGCGTGCTGCCAGCATCGGGACGGCTGATCGCTCCAGACGACGATCGCGCCGGGGCCGCGGCGGTGGCGGTCATTAGCTACGCGCTGAGCGAGGCGCGCTTCGGCGGTCCGGCGACCGCACCAGGACAATCGATTCTCCTCGACAACATCCCCTTCACCGTCGTCGGCGTCACGCCTCCTGAGTTCTTCGGTGCGGATCCGAACGCGCTGCCGGCAGTGTATGTGCCCATGCGCGCCAATATGCTGCTGCTGGCGGAGGATAAGAACGCGCGCTTGGCCGAGTTATACGCCAATCCAGGTTACGACTGGGTCGTGCCGATGGCGAGGCTGCGTCCAGGCGTGACCGCGGCACAGGCGCAGGCCGCACTCGGTCCGGCCTTCCTCACATGGAGGGCATCGACGGATCCCAAGCGTCCGAGGGAGGAGCTGCCGACGCTGGTCGTCAAGGAAAGTGCGGGTGGCCTGGACAGCCTGCGGCGGATGTACGCGAAACCGTTGTATCTGCTGCTGGCGCTGGTCGGTTTGATCCTCGCGATCGCCTGCGCGAACATCGCGAATCTCCTACTCGCGCGGGCCTCGGCGCGGACGCGCGAAATGGCGGTGCGCCTCAGCATGGGGGCGGGTCGCGGGCGCGTGATTCGGCAGCTCCTCACGGAGAGTCTGCTGCTCTCCGGGATCGGCGGCGCACTGGGTGTCGCGTTTGCCATCTGGGGAATTCAGTTTCTGATGCTGCTGCTGTTGAACGGCCGCGGCGACCGGCCGTTCCCGCTGGAGGTCGGCGTGAACTGGCGCGTGCTCGGCGTCGTGGCCGGGTTGTCGGTCCTCGCTGGCATCGTGTTCGGACTGGCGCCGGCCGTGCAGTCGACCCGCGTGGACCTCACGCCGGCGCTCAAGGTGGTCAGGGCCGGTGGATCGCGCGCCCACCGCACTCGCCGTCTGAGCCTGGGGCAGGCGCTGGTCGTCTCACAAATCGCGTTCACGCTGCTCATTCTCGTAGCCGCCGGCTTGTTCCTGCGGACGCTGTCGAACCTGCAGTCGATTCAGCTCGGATTCAACAGCCAGCAGTTGTTGACGTTTGAGCTCAACGCGCGCCAGGCCGGACATCGCGATCCCGAGATCATGGAGTTCTACGATCGACTCCGCGCCGAGTTCTCGACCATTCCCGGCGTACGTCACGTAACGCTCTCGGGTTCGGCGCTCCTCGGCGCCGGCATGTCCGGCACAGACATCACGGTGCAGGGAGGTCTATCGAAGGGCGCTCACGTGTTGATGATTGGTTCGGACTTCTTCACGACTCTGGAGGTTCCGTTGCTGCGTGGCCGCGCGATCGACGAGCGCGATCGCGCCGGCGCGCCGTACGTCGCGGTCGTCAACCAGGAGTTCGTCAGGGTCTTTTTCGGAGACGAGGATCCAATCGGTCGTCGCGCGACGATGGAACGCTTTTGCGCGGGCTGCAGCATCGAAATCGTCGGCGTGGCCGCGAACACGCTGTACGGTGAACTGAAGGCGAACTGGACCGGGTCGACGCCCGCCACCCCGCCGCCGACCATTTTTCTCTCGTACTCGCAGGCGGTCTGGGGACCGGTCTCCGACGTGACCTATCAGCTGAGGACGGCTGGCGATCCTCTCGCGCCGATTGGCGCCGTGCAAGACATCGTCAGCCGCGCCGATCCCCGCGTGCCGGTGATGAGGATGAAGACGCAACGCGCGCTCATCGACGCGGAGATCAACCAGGAAGTCACGTTCGCGCGGCTGTGCACCGCCTTCGCGCTGCTCGCCTTGACGATTGCCTGCGTCGGCCTCTACGGCACGATGTCATACGGCATCGCGCGGCGCACCAGTGAGATCGGCGTCCGGATGGCGCTCGGCGCCCGGCGCACGACCGTCGTGTGGATGGTGCTGCGCGATGTGCTCACGCTCGCCGCGATCGGGCTCGCGATCAGCGTACCGGTGGCGCTT
>DASRJR010000029.1:0-34063 GCA_035649395.1 Vicinamibacterales bacterium | reverse complement strand
AGGGCATTTCTACGCCGGCGGCGGCTTCAAGGTCGTGATCGGCCGGTAGCCGGGCGTGCTACCCTCGACAGCCGTGGGCCGCGACATCAGGCTCGCGCTCAGGCGGCTCGGCGCGACGCCTCTCTTCACAACCTTCGCGATTCTCTCGCTCGCGGTCGGCGTCGCGATCACGACAGCCGTGTATTCGATCGTCGATGCGGTGTTCCTGCGCGGCCTCGGCATCCACGAGCCCGATCGCGTCGCCGTCATCGTCACCCCGTACAGCGGACGGCTGCTGACCGGCACGGTGTCGGAGCCGGACTTCCGCGATGTGCAGACCGCCCAGACGTCGTTCTCCCACGTCGCCGCGTCCGCCACGTTCGTTCGCCGCCTTGCCCTGCCGTCCGTGACGGAGATGGTCATCGGCGAGTCGGTGAGCGGATCGTACTTCGCCACGCTCGGCGTGGGCGCCAAGCTCGGACGCACGATTCAGCCGAGCGACGATGCCGGCGGCGGACGTGTGGTGATGCTGAGCGATACGCTGTGGCGACGGCGGTTCGCGTCCGATCCGCGGATCGTCGGCGCCACCGTGGCGATCTCCGGAGAACCCTTCGAGATTATCGGCGTGGCGCCGGCCTCGTTCAGCGGTCCTCGCGGATGGCTGGTGGGCACGCAGTTCTGGATTCCACTCGGTACCGAGTCACGGTTGAAGGAGTCCCCCCGGACGGCGGCGCCGCGCGCCACAGCACGAGACGATCGACGGCTCACCGTCTTTGGCCGCCTCGCAACGGAGGTGACGATCGCCGCGGCATCGGCGGAAATGCAGACCATCGCCGAGCGGCTCGACGAGTTTTTTCCGCCGCGATTCCGTGGCAAGGGCGTCGGCGCCACGGATCGCCCGTGGCGCGCAAAGACCATGGCGGCGATCTCCGACGACGAGGACTCCGCCGTGCGCCGGTTCGGGATGACGCTCGTGGCGCTCGTCGGGTTGGTGCTGGTCGTCGCCTGCACGAACCTCGGCAACCTCGTGCTCGCCCGCGGAAGTACACGGCTGCGCGAGCTCGCCGTGCGGCGCGCCCTCGGCGCATCGAGGTGGCGGCTCGTGCGCGAACAGTGTCTCGAGAGCGTGATGCTGGCGGCCGGCGGCGCATTCGCGTCCTACGTCATGTTCGAGCTGTTGCGCGTCGTGATGGACACCGAGTTCAGCCTCGCCATGCCTTTCGGCGGCCGTACCACGCTGTCGTTTCATCCCGCGCTGAACGTGCCGGCGCTGACGATCGCGGTCTCGTCGCTCCTCATCGCGCTCGTCGTCTTCGGCCTCGAGCCGGCGATTCAGCTGACGCGCACGCTCGACGTTCGCGGCGCGCTCGCCGGCGGATCGGCCGCCGGACCGCAGCGCGGCCGGCGCCAGCGGCTTCTCCTGCGGTGGCAGGTCGCCATCGCGGCCGGGTTCTTCATCATCGCCACCATGTTCGTGAAGTACTCGATCGCGGAGGCGCGCCATGATTCCGGCATCGACCTGGATCGAATCGGCGTCGCCGTTCTCAATTTCGACACGCCGGAGTGGAACGAGCCTCGCGCACGGCGCATCTTCGACCGGGTACTCGACGAGCTGCGGCGCCATCCGTCGGTCGAGGCGGCCTCACTGTCGAGTGGATTGCCCTTCGGCGTGCCGAGTACGCTGCGTCTGTCCATCTCACCACTCGAACAGACGAGCGCCGCGCGAATGGACCCGCAGGTGGTGACGACGATCGCCGGGGCCCCCTCGATGTTCCGAACGCTGGGGGTGGAGATCCTTCGTGGACGCGGTTTCGACGATCGCGACGGGCCGGCCGCGCCACGCGTCGTGGTCCTGAGCGAATTCACGGCACGGCAGATGTTCGGTACCGCCGACGTCGTCGGGCGGGAGATGGCGGTCGGCCAGACGCGGTCCCCGACGGCCACGATCGTCGGCGTTGCCGCCGATACGGACGTGGGCAGTATCTTCGCGGATCCGCGGCCACTGGCCTACGTGCCGCTGACGCAGCACTACCAGCCGCTCATCACGGTCGTCGCGCGGGCATCCGGATCGGTGACGAATGCGGTGGGCGCGATGCGCGAGGCCATCCGGCGTGCCGATCCGGACGTGGCGGTCGACACCATCGGGACGGGACGATCGGTGCTCGCCGGACCGTTTCAGGTCCTGCGCGGGCTCGGCATGACGGCGGTCGGCCTCGGCGCGATCACGCTGCTTCTCGCCATGGCGGGCCTCTACGGCATCCAGTCGCATATCATTGCAAACCGCACGCGGGAGATCGGCGTGCGGATGTCGTTGGGGGCCACCGCCGGACAGATCAAGCGCATGGTGCTCGTGGACGGCTATCGTCCTGTCCTCGACGGGCTCATCTTCGGGTTGTCGATTGGCCTCGTCGGCCGGGCGATCGCGCGCGCGTATCTCGAGCTGGACGTCGCCATCGTCGATCCGTGGATGCTGGTGGTGACGCCGATTCCGTTGATCTGTGCCGCGTTCTTTGCCTGCTACTTGCCGGCCCGCAGGGCCGCGGCGGTCGATCCCAACGTAGCGCTCCGCAGCGAATAGCCACGCCGGTAGTTTTCTGCCGTTCGTTTCCTATGAAAGCTTACAGCAGACACGACTTTACCCGAGAGGAACGCGCGGCGAGAGCCAAGGTTGCGATCAGCGCGGCGTTTGAGAGCAAAGAGCAAGCCTTTCTCGACTTCGTGCTCTCTCACTACGTCCGTGTTGGCGTGCAGGAACTCGACCAAGAGAAACTGACCCCATTGTTGCGGTTGAAATACAACAACTCAATTGCCGACGCGGTGGCTCACCTGGGCAAGCCTGAGGACATTGGACGAGTCTTCATCGGCTTCCAGAAATATCTGTATCAGCGAGAAGCGCGTTCGGCCGGAACACCGTTGAACCGATAGTTCGATTAGTCGTCGCCGTCTGGGCCGAACGCTCGTTGCCCATGGCAGATCTCAAAGGAGGGCCGAAAACGACCTAGCCCCGCTTTTTGTCGCGCGCGGATAGGCGCTGGAGGGCGACGGTGGGCGAGATCACCGTGTCGGTCGTCGGGTCCAAAAATCCAAACTGGTTCGACACGCTTCAGATCCCCAAGAACGCCGCATACGCGATTCCCGACGAGGCTGCCACCCGGCTAATGACGGCTTCTCTGGACGTAACCGACCCAACTGCCGCGACGAGAGTCGTCTCTGACGCTGTCGATCACTTTGGTCGAATCGATGTCCTCGTCAACAACGCGGGCTACGGTCTCATCACTGCGTTTGAGGAAATGTCGCCTGAACAAATCCACCAGCAATTCGCAACCAACGTATACGGCGTGATGAACGTCACTCGCGCCGTGTTGCCAGTCATGCGACGCCAGCGCAGCGGGCACTTGTTCACGATCGCTTCGATGGGTGGCTACCTCGGTGGATCGCGCGGGACAGCGTACGCCGCTTCCAAGTTTGCGGTGGCCGGCTTCACAGAGTCGCTCGCCCTCGAACTCGAGGAGTAAAGTCTCGCGCGTGCGTCGAGAAGACCGAGACAGCCACCGTCGATGTTGCGTCGAGACGGTAATCCGCGCCAACGTCCACACCGTTCGCGCGTTCAAAATGCAGGTCGGGGTTGCCTGCCGCCGTGCTGTACAGCTGATCGATAGAGGGCACGCGAATCTTGTGTGTCGCCGACGCATGCAGCCGCAGCATGTCGGTCGCATCGAACGTCAACCCGGCGAGCCATGTGGGTTCTGTCTCACTCGAAGCGAGGCTGCTGCGCGAAGATGTCGCCGGTATCCGCAACCGTTCCAGCAGGAATGCCATAGCCCCCACTGCCCAGAAACCACTCGGACGCGATAGAGAGGGCTGACGAGGGCCGGTACGACAACGCCGCACGGACGTCGCCGCGGTCGCGATCGGTGTTTTGACGCTGGCCGCCGTCTTCGAGCGATGTCGGCACGAATGAATCGGGAAGCTGGAACCCGTCGGTACTGTAGCCCGTGGCCGTTCCCGCGAACGACCACTTCCCTGCCGTCCCCGAATACCGGCCTGCCACCCCCTTCTGGTCGGGTGTGCCGCCGCTGACTTCCAGTGAGGCATCCGGTCTGTCGTCGACGGTCGTGATCTCGATCACCCCGGCCATCGCGTTGTCCCCGTACAACACGGAACTGGTGCCGTAGCTGACTTTGATCTTACGAATACTCTTCGTCGAGATGCGGGCCGGATCGAACTGGCCGTCGTTGGTCGAATTGACTTGGACGCCGTTGATCAATAAGAGGACATGGCGCGAACGAAAGCCGCGCACGTCGATCCGAGGCGTCCCGTCGCCACCTGTCCGGACGTAAATACCCGGAACGAGGCGAAGCGCCTCGTCGAGCGTCCGCGCATTCCGCGCTTCGATGTCTGCTCGCGTCAGGCGTCGGGTGGTGCCGACCTGTTCGACGAGCTCGGAGGGCTCTGTGATGGAGAGAGAAAACGTCGGCGTGGACTGCTGCGCGGCCGCGCTCATCGGCAGCACGACGAACAGGGCGGAGAGTGCCCAGCGTGCGAGTCGTTGTTTGATCACGATTTCCATTGATGGTCGCGTGTTCCCTGCTGGCGCGCCAATCGATTCCGTCTATGCCGACATCTGCGGCGTCGATGGAGGGTCATGGCTTGGGGGCGATGAGCGCGATTTTAGTATTTGTTTCAGGGCGACCAGCGGTTCGTCTCGTCGCCCTCAACGCCGGAACCCGATATTGGGAGATAAGGCGCAGCAAGTGTCAACTTGCACCTGAGTGTCGAGGTGGTGAGAGCGGCCGGGATCGATATCCGCTCCGGCCAGAGGCCTGCCCTTGACCCTGGAACGATTCCAAGGCGTACGGTACAGATGGGAGGTCCGAATGCGTCTTGTCCCAATTCTCTGCGCGGTGACTGTTCTGACGTCGGTACCTGCGATCGTTGTTGCCGGCCAGGATCATCATGGTTCGAAAGCTGCAACCGTCATGGGGTTTGACCAGCAGCGGACGGCACACCATTTCTTCCTCTTCAACGACGGCGGCGCAATCGACGTGAGCGTCAAGGAGGCTGGCGACACAGCGAATCGCGAGGCGATCCAGTCGCATCTCCCGCATATCGCGGCGATGTTCGGCAGCGGTAATTTCGATGCACCGATGCTCGTTCATGACTCGACAAATGTGCCCGGCACGAAGACGATGGCAGCTCGCAAGGCCGCGATTCGCTATGAGTACGTCGAAACGGCTAATGGTGGGCGTGTGAACATCTTCACCTCGAACCGAGAGACACTCGACGCCGTGCATGAATTCTTGAAATTCCAGATCGCCGAGCACAAGACCGGCGATTTCACCACCGTACGGACTCGGTGAAAGGCGCGCCAATGGGACCTCGTGATGTCGCTCGCGCAGCGGGTGTCAGCACTGACACGCTCAGGCATTACGAGCGAAAGGGCTTGCTGCCCGAAGTCACACGCACGGCGGCTGGGTATCGTCGATACTCGGCCGCCATGGTCGAGCGAGTGCTGCTCATCCAGCGGGCACTCGTCGTGGGGTTCTCTCTACCAGATCTGCAGCGAGTCTTAAGTGTTCGCGACAGAGGTGGCGCGCCGTGTCGAAGCGTTCGCGACCTGGTGGGAAAGCGCCTTGCGGAATTGAACGAACGTATCGAGGAGCTGGTCCGACTCCGCGAAGAGTTGCGCGTACTCCTGGACGAATGGGACAGGACTCTTGCGAAGACACCTCAAGGACAGCGAGCTCACTTGCTGGAATCCCTTGGCTCAAAATCCGCCATTGAACGGACTCGGCGCGCACGCCGAAAGGAAGTCCGGCGCAGGTCACCGACACACTGAAACGAATCCGCATGTTCATCTGAATCGCGAGAGTAGTTTCTTCCCGCGACTTAGCTTCTACGGGGTATCCGCTACCCACCCTTTCTCCGCATCCCAAAGAGACAAGGCCAGAAGTGAACTGAATCCTCAACAAAAACGAGAACCTCAACGTTGGCACTGGCTGTGGAAGTCGGTTGCGGAACACATGTCATCGCGCCGACGTTCAATTTCTGGCTCAGGCCGGGCATCGACCACGAAAACCTACTCGCACAATTTCCACATGCGAAGCGTGTCGATCAACGCTGCGACCGCGGCCGGCTGCGGGTGACGACTCGGATCTTCGAGACGAGAGAACGGTTGGGCCTCATCGCCGACGAAGTCGAGTCTCCCGCTTCAGCGTCGCTGTGGCCGCTTCGGCTCATTGGGCCGCTCGACGACGCTGCCGGCTCGCGCTGACCTCAATAACACCCAATCCTGCGCCCTCGGTTCTAGCCGTTTCCCCTCTCGTTTGACGGGCAACAAGCCTGGCGGCGGTCCACGGTCCGCGGTCTATACTCGCCGGGACGGTTTGCATGCGGGTCCGCACATGCCTCTGACGATCGTCGGCATCGGAGCTTCGGCGGGAGGGCTCGAAGCCATCGCGGAGCTTCTGGGCGCTCTTCCCGCGGCGACCGGGATGGCCTATATCGTCGTGCAACATCTCGACCCCAGGCACGAGAGTCTGCTGTCCGAGATTCTGGCGAAGAAGACCCCAATTCCCGTGACGGCCGCGCTCTCCGGCGAGATCGTTCAGGCCGATCATGTGTACGTCATCCCGCCAGACGTCACCCTCACCGTGCTTGCCGGCCGGATTGTCTTGAGCCCTCGGCCCAACGCACCTGAACGGTCTCTTCCCGTAGATGCCCTCTTCAAGTCACTGGCCGATGCCTCTGGCGATTATGCGATTGCCGTGGTGCTCTCGGGTGGCGACTCGGACGGATCGTCGGGGGTCCAGGCTGTCAGGCAGGCCGGTGGGCTCACGCTGGCGCAGAGCCCCGAAACGGCACGTTTCTCAGACATGCCTCGGCACGCCATAGAAACTGGCTGCATCGATCTCGTGTTGCGTCCCAACGAAATGGCCCACGAGCTTGTCCGTCTCGGCCAGCGTCTCTCGTCCGCGCCGGAGGCGTCCAGACCGCCGAGCGGCGCTGACCAAGAAGCCGATGCGGATGAGGCGTCTCTTAGGCATATCTTCCACCGTCTCCGCGCCGTGCACGGCGTGAACTTCACGCATTACAAACGAACGACCATGTCGCGTCGGCTCGAGCGGCGCATGGCACTGCGACGGATCGATGGCGTTGACGAGTACCGCAGATTGATTGATGACGATCCTGGTGAACTGGCCGCCCTGTACCAGGATTTCCTGATTCGCGTGACGGAGTTCTTCCGCGATCCGGACTCCTTCGACGCGCTGCGCCGATACGTGTTTCCAGTCGTGTGTGAAGGCCTGTCTGGTAAACAGTTGCTCCGGATCTGGGTGCCGGGATGTGCGAGTGGCGAGGAGGTGTACTCCGTCGCCATGGCCCTCCTGGAATACTTCGGAGAGTCCGTCCCTGCTGCCAGGATCCAGATCTTCGGCACGGACGTCAGTGAAACAGCGCTGGAGCATGCGCGCGGGGGTGTGTACACCGCATCAGCCGTACACGAAGTGTCGTCTGAGCGCCTCCAACGATTCTTCACAAAGCAAAACGGCGAGTACCGCATCGCCAAGGACGTTCGCGATCTGTGCCTCTTCGCGCGGCAGGACGTGACACACGATCCGCCATTCTCGCGGCTGGATCTCATCAGCTGCCGAAACCTGCTCATTTATCTGGATGGTGTGGCACAGCAGCGCGTGCTGCGGACCTTCCACTATGCCCTCCGCCCCGAGGGCATGCTGATCTTTGGGCCCGCGGAGAGCGTCGGGCCGTCCTCCGACCTGTTCGAGCAAGTCGACAAACGCTTTCGGGTGTACCGCCGATTGCCCGCCCATCATGGCGGTTCCGTGATGCCGTCCCTCCATGCCTCGGATTCTTCTACACCCGCATCCGGGAAGAAGGACACCGCGTCTGACGTTGACGCGGAGTCGCTGCTGCGTGAAGCGGATCGACTACTGCTCGCACGCTTCGCGCCGGCGAGTCTCGTCATCAACCAGGCGCTCACGATTCTGCAGTTTCGTGGTCCCATCGGCCCGTATCTCGAGCCCGCCGGCGGCGCCCCCAGCTTCGATCTGCGGCGCGTCGTCCGTCCGGAACTGCTCGTCAGGATCACCCCCGCGATTCAGGAGGCGAGCCGCACTGGAGCGCCTTCTCATCACGAGGTACGGATGGAGGATGGGCGTGCGGTCAGCCTCGAGATCATTCCACTAAAGGGTTCACCGGACGCGCGGGTCTTCCTGATCCTGTTCGGCGATGGGGCAGGCCAGCGGCCGAGCACTGAGGTGCCTGCAGCCGCGGCCGCCCTGCCAGAATCCGAGAAGGACCGGCGCCTCGGCGAGTTGGAGCGCGACATCGCGGGCCTGCGCGCCTACCTGCGCGCCGCGATTGAAGAACACGGAGCAATTGAGGAAGAGCTCAAGTCGGCGCACGAAGAAGTGCTGTCGGCGAACGAGGAGTTTCAGAGCACGAACGAGGAGCTCGAAACGTCCAAGGAAGAACTGCAGTCGACCAATGAGGAGCTGACAACCGCGATCGACGAGCTGCGGCACCGCAACCAGGAACTCGCAGCCGTGAACGCGCAGCTCGATGAAACGCGCAAGGCGACCGAACGCGCACGGTCGTATGCCGACATCATTATCGACACCGTGCGCGAGCCCTTGGCAGTGATGGACAGCGCGCAGCGAATTCTGCGCGTCAATTCCGCGTTCTCGCTCGATCTCGATGTGTCACGGGAGGAAGCCGAAGGCCAGCTACTCCACGAACTCGATCAGGGTCGCTGGAACATTCCGGAGTTGCGCCGGCGGCTCCGCGATGTGGTGAGCGGCGGGCACACGATGGAAGACTACGAAGTGACGCTGGAGCTCGCCGGCCAAGGGCTCCGCGTCCTGTCATTGAACGCCAGGAAGCTTCCCGGCGATGCGGAACGTGCCGAGCTGTTGTTGCTCGCCATCAACGATGTCACGGTCCGCGCCGGCATCACGGCCGGCCTCGTTGCGACCAATGAGCGGAAGGACGAGTTCCTCGCCATGCTGGGTCACGAACTGCGCCACCCGCTGACGCCGATCACGCATGCGATTTACTTGCTGAGACTCGGCAATCCTGAGCCGGCTACTGTCGAACTGCTCGACACCATCAATACCCAGACTCAGACACTGCTGCGGTTCGTCAACGACCTTCTGGACGTCGCGCGCATCGGCCGTGGATTGATCGAGGTCCGACGCGACCGCGTCGATCTCGCATCCGTCGTCCACGAGGCCACGCAGGTGGTCGAGCCGCTCATTGCGAACCGTCAGCACAAGTTGTCGGTGAAACTGACTGCAGATTCGGTCTCTATCAACGGTGATGCAGAACGGCTGAAACAGGTCATCACCAACCTGCTCGAGAATGCCGCAAAGTTTACCGAACCCGGCGGCCAGATCACGGTCACGCTCGAGCAACGAGACGGGAGCGCTCTGCTCAAGGTGCGTGACACGGGCATGGGGATCGCCCGCCAAAACCTGGAGCGCATATTCGAGCCGTTCACGCAGTCGAGTGGCTCGCTAGGCAGTGGCGGACTGGGGCTGGGACTGAGCGTCGCGCGTCGAGTCGTCGAGTTGCATCGCGGCCAGATCGAAGCGAGGAGCGATGGGCCGACGACGGGAAGCGAGCTCGTCGTCCGGTTGCCGCTCCTGGTTGCGGACGAATCGGGCGACCAACAGCCCGAGGGTCAGGCGAGAACCGTAGCGGCACCGATCGCGGTGCACCAGCGGAAGGTGTTGATCGTCGACGATCACGACGAGGTCAGGAAGTCATTGGCTCGAATCGTGCGCACGTTTGGTCATGAGGTCGCGCTCGCGAAGGATGGGCCGAGTGCCCTCGTGCTGGCAGAACGCTTCCAACCGGACTGCGCGATGGTGGACATTTCGATGCCAGGCATGAATGGGATTGCGCTCGGTCGTGAACTGCGTGCGGTATTTCCCCGCGAACGGCTGCTTATGATCGCGCTCACCGGCTTCACAAGGGAGGATATTCGCGAGGGGTGTCTCGCTGCGGGCTTTGACGAACACCTTACCAAACCGGGAGACATCCATAAGCTAGCGCAACTGCTCGGCGGAGACCGCGGGGAGACTGATGATACGACCGGCTAACACGCGCGACCGAAATTCGCTCCACACTAAAACCGCGGGCGTACGCGCCGACGTTCGTTGATGCCAACCAGTGTTTCCCAAAACGCAAGACCGGCGAAGTGTGAATCGGTTCTGTGTCAGAACTGTGTCACATACCCCCCGAAACCCCGGTCACACGCCGTGGTTTACGGGGACACGTCGTGGCACATCGTTGTTGCGTGAAGTCGTTGATCGGAAGTGCGTTGGTGCGTCAGCACGCGTGAGCGGAATCAATTTCCAAGCGTGCTCCCTTCAACCACTCGGACATCTCTCCGTGTCTTTAGAATCAATGGCTTACAGGCCACCGCTGTAGCCGCAACCGCGAATTGTGATAGACCTCTTGATCTCTCGCTATCACTTATGGCGATTTGGCCCAGCTTGACGACCAACCGTCGCTCCCAGCTTTCCAGTATAGAACGTCAAAGGCACGATGGCTCGGCTGACCCGCGCGACAGAATCTGCGACGTCCGCCGAGGGAGTTACCTCACATGTGACGTCGAACTCCACCCCCGTGCTACGAGCGCGTAACAAAACCTCCCGAACCTGATTCTCTGGTCGGCGAAGTAGCGTGAACGGCATATGGCCGCGGCGTTGCTTTCCAGACCGGTTGTAGGATCTTGTCGAACCCTTCTTGCCGATTCTTCCACGACGGCCACAAGGTGGCCGACCACGCGTTTCGGATCGCGCCTGCCTGACGGGCATCGTCTTCGTCCTTTCGGAGCCAGAGCCCGGACTCGATCGACCCTGCGGCCTTGAAGAGGATCTATAGCGCTTGCGGTCCGAGCTCTATAGACGCGCGACGGATTGCGCCAGAAAAACGACCCGTTCGAAGAGTTCGAGGTTTGCGCGAGGCGCTTGCGTGGATGCCGGGAGATTCCGAAACGAACGTTTCACTCCGCTCGACGCCCAGGAGATCCGCCTGAGCGGCCGATCGTGAAGCCGACGTGTCGAGGCGTCGAAGAGAAGGGATTAGGACGAGAGAGGCGCCGGAATCGGCCGAACGCGTGAGAGTTGCAGAAAGGTCCTAATCCTCTCTGAGCACTGCGTTCGGGTCCAGCCGTGACGCGCGCCACGCCGGCAGCCCACAGGCGACGACAGCCACCAGCGAAACGGTCAGAATGACGGCGGCCAGCGTGCCAGCGTCTGTCGGCTGCACGCCGAACAACAGCGACGTCATCAGCCGATTCAGACCAAGCGCACCTGCAACGCCGGCGGCGACGCCGACACTGGTCAGGAGAAGGCCGTGCTTCATGACCTGAGCCAGTACGCGCGAGGGATTGGCGCCGAGCGCCATTCGGATGCCGATTTCACGCCGGCGCTCCGTCACCATATACGACAGCACGCCGTATGTGCCGATGGCGGCGAGGAGCAACGCAAGGATTCCAAAGCCGCCGACCAGCTGCGCCAGAAGACGCGGCCCCCGGATAGATTCGGTGAAGACCTCGTCCATCTCGCGCAGGCGCGCAACGGGCACCGCCGGATCGACGTCGCGGACCACCCGTGCGATGGTCGGCGCCAGCGTCGGCAGCGGCAGTGTCGTTCTTGCTACCACGTGCATCGTTGTCGGCGAGACGGAAAGAAAGCTCGAAACTTGATCGACGAGCACGTACGCCTCCGCACGCACTGGCTGATCGACACCCGTTTGCATAACGTCTCTTGCGACGCCGATCACGGTGAACCACGGATTAGTCCCGGCGGGGCGCAGCTGATGGCCGATCGGATTCCGCCCCGTCCAGTACGTTTTGGCCAGCGTCTCATTCACCACGGCGATGCCGCCCGCCGATGCGACATCAGTCGACTGAAAACCGCGGCCCTGCAGGATCGGGATGTTCATCGTCTCGAAAAACCCCGACATCACTTGTTGGTAAGCGAGCGGTGCGAGCGAGGCCCCCGGCGCCGTGCTGTTGGCGATCTCCGTCTGGTTGGAGATGATCGGGCGATCGAGCGGTAAGCCTGTCATGGCCGTCGCGAGACGGACGCCAGGCACGACGCGGAGCTGGTCGAGGATCCGCTGATACGCCCGGACGCGGCCCATGAGGTCGAAGCTCGCCCGAGGCAAAGTAATCGAAAACGTGACCAGGCGCGACCGATCAAATCCTTCGTCGACGGCCGTTAGGTTGTGCACTGTTCGCAGCAGCAGCCCCGCGCCGACGACGACGATGACGGCGAGCGCGGTTTCGGCCATGACGAGGGCGCGGCGAACCTGGTGGCGGGTCGTTCCGCTCGACCCGCGCGGGCCGGACTTGAGGGCTTCGGCCGTCGCCTCGGACCGGGTGCGCGTCATGGGGGCCAACCCAAAAACCAGCCCGCACACCACGGCCATAGCGAATGAAGCGAGCATCACCCGCATGTCGACCGTCACCTCGCTCATTCTAGGGAGACTGGCGTGATACACACGGACCAGCGCCTCGACGCTGGCGCGCGCGAGCAGCACGCCGATCGCACCGCCCACAACCGCGAGGATGACGCTCTCCGTCAACGCTTTGCGAACCAGCCGTCGGCGGCTGGCACCAAGCGCCGCCAGCAGCGCGAATTCACGCTGACGTGTTTCGGCCCGCGCCAGCAGCAAATTGGCCACGTTGGCACACGCGATCAGCAGGACGAGCCCAACGGCCGCCTGCAGCACCCAGATCGATTGGCCGGCGCGGCCGAGGATTTGGTCCGCCAGCGGCGTCATCCGCAGCATGTGGCCGTCGCCGCCCTTCGCCGCCGGAAGGAAGACATGGCCGGCGTGACCGGCGCCTGGGGTGATGCCGGTGCGCGCACTCCAGGTTTCCGTGAGCGCGTTCAGCTCGTTCTGCGCCGACGTCGCGGTGACGTCCTCTTTCAACCGTCCAATGAGCGTGAGGTTGTGGTTGTTGCGCGCCTGGCGTTCGGCCTCTGCGAAACCGAGGGGTAGCCAGATCTCCGTGTGCGTGTCCATGAGATCGGCGCCTGGCGCCAGCACGCCAACGACTTGAAGTCGCCGCCCATCGACGTCGACGCTGTGGCCGACGATCGACTGCGCGCCGTACGCGGATTGCCAGAGCTCGTACGAGACCAGCGCCACGGGCTGGGTGACTGCGCTCGCGCCTGGAAGCGCCGGCGCGGTGACGTGGCTATCATCGCTGGTAAAGAGACGCCCTTCGGCGAGCCCAACAGGCAGAACATTCAGCAGGTGCGAGTCGACGACGGCCGAGCGGACGCGAAGCGCGCGCTCGCCAGCCATGAGATTGGCCTCGTCGGTCCGGAACGCGCCGACGTCGGCGAACGAGCGGTTGAACTGCTGGAACTCGAGGTACTCGGGCACCGAAACCGGGAACGGCTGGCTAGACCCCGTGGTCAAGTACATCAGCTGCGCGGGGTGCGCGTACGCCAGCGGCCGCAGCAAGACACCGTTGACGATGGAGAAAATGGCGGTGTTGGCGCCGATCCCGAGCGCGACCGTCAGCAGCGCGACCGCCGTGAACACGGGACTGCGCCGGAGTGACCGAACCGCGTGTCGCGTGTCGGACCAGACCGAATCCAGCCACATCGTCCGGACCTCCCTCACGGCCTCTCGCGTCTGCATCATGCCGCCGAGTTCGCGCAAGGCGATCCGTCTCGCCTCGACCGGGGACATGCCGCCCGCGACATAGGCCTCGATCTGGTGTTCCAGGTGAAACCGCAGCTCGTCGTCGGCCTCGACGTCGATCTGGCGACGTCGAATGAACGCGCGTAAATACGCGGTGAGTCGTGCAATCAAGTCCAGACCTCCGTCGCGGTTATATGCGGCGTTTCATTGGGCGTTCAGAACCCGCTTCATCGACAGCGCGAATTGTTCCCACGTGGCGCTTTCCGTCTCTAGACGGCGGCGGCCCGCTTGCGTCAGCGTGTAAACACGCGCGCGTCGGTTGTTTTCCGAGGCCGTCATCTCGGACGCGACATCCCCCCGCAACTCGAGACGGTGCAGAGCTGGATACAGAGAACCCTGGCTCGCGTTCAGCCCTTCGCGAGAAATTTGGCGGATACGATTGGAGATCCCCCAGCCGTGATTCGGACCGAGAGCCAGGATCTTGAGAATCAGCAGGTCGAGAGTGCTGAAGCAAATCGGTCTTCGGCATGGTCTCCTCTCGCAGGACGAGAGGAACTGACGAATAGTTCCCTCGGAGGTCAAGAGGAGCGCTGCGGACAGCGGGGGCTCATCCGTTCCCGTTAACGGTGGGCGCACCTGGTGGGCGCACCTCGAGTTCACCCGACCGTTCGGCTCTGCCCGTCGGGCCGGCGAGTCAGCGGTTTTGTTCAAGTTGCGCAGAATCTGCCGAACACACGTCGAATCGCGTTATTCGAACGAGACCACGAACAGCAGCGGTTTACACCTGGTCAGGTTTGTTACAGGCTCTAAGGGACCTTGCCTAGGTGAGGTGCCTACCGACGCCCGCCCTTTCAAGTCGCTCGAGTCGTTCCCGCTCAAGCCGGAGCTGCTCGCCTCCTTGCGCCGCTCCTCCGCAGCAATCTCCGCCTTCCGCTTGATCACCCATTCACGATCGTGCTGAGCACTGGAACGGCAGACACGCTCGCCGTGAACGACGATGGCAACGGCAATGTCGCCGAGACACACCTCGAATGGCTGCCCCTCGACGTCGCCCCACGATTCGACCGGTTGATCTCCGCCGCACAGGGCCGTGAGTTGGCAACGCATCGGACCGCCTGCACTCTTTGGTTCCGTGGAGGCTCTCTTCACGGAGTGGTGGAAGTCGTTCTAGTCGTGAGCCGCTGCCCTCGAAAGCGGGGATGCTTTTCGTGTAGTCGTCGCAATCGTGTGGCGATATCAGTGATCAGGGCGCTCTCCGAAAGGTTACGGAACACGCCAATCAAAAACTGACACGGTCGCCGGCGCAGTCGTCGAGGTTGACAAGAATTTCGACATAGCCGCTGCCCGGACCACTAAGCAACACGCCGACGATCTCGAGAGGCAAGGCTTGATCGAACACTGCCTGCCGCGCGATGCGCGTCACATCCTTGAAACGAGATTCGGGAAAAGCCGGCGAGCGCCTCAGCATGCCGCAGGATTCTTGTCGCGTTGACGCCAGGCGTCGCACGGGCAAGACGGAGCGACGGGGCCCGCCTGCCCGTTCAGCAACGGTTAGACGCGCGGCAGACGGCTGGCTTTCGCGCTTTGCGAACCACTTGGGGATGAGGGCTGTCCCTCCGCCCACGTGAGGAGCTTGTCGAGCGCTGGGCACAGGGACTGCCCCCAGTTAGTCATGTGGTACTCGACCTTCGGCGGCACCTGTGCGTGGACAATGCGCGCGACGATGCCGTCGCGCTCGAGCTGCCGAAGCTGCTGGATCAGCATCTTCTGTGAGATGGCCGGAATCGCGCGCTCGAGATCCGAAAAGCGCAGCTTCTTCCCGCCGAAGAGATGGAACAGGATTACAAGCTTCCAGCGACCTTCCAGCATCCGGATCGCGTGCTCGATCCCGACGGCCGCCGACGCGGGCGTGTGTTGCCCCTTACTCATAGGTGAGTAGCCTACTTTATCGTGCGTTCTTGCGATTTCGTCGTGTTCTCCCTACAGTGATCTTCATGACGAAAAAGGCTGCGGAACCCATCGATCTTCCCGCGCCCGTTGCTGCATACTTCGCCGCAGATACGACCGGCGCTGAAGCCGTGGCCCAATGCTTTACTGACGGCGCGGTCGTGATCGACGAACGACAGGAGCACCGGGGCCGTACGGCGATCGCGCGATGGAAGGCCGATGCGTCCGCGAAATCCCGCTACTCGGTCGAGCGGCTCGGCGCGCACGTCCCAGGGGACCAGACCACGGTGACCGGTCGAGTGACGGGAGACTTCCCGGGCAGCCCCGTCGATCTCCAGTATCACTTCACCCTCGAGGGCGACAAGATTGCTTGGCTCGAGATCGGGCCGTGAGCTTCGATCTCGAACTGACCGGTCGCCGCGCGCTCGTCACCGCCGGCACGAAGGGCATCGGCGCGGCCGTCGTCGATGTGCTGCGAAACGCTGGTGCGGCAGTTGTCGCGACGGCACGCGCGATCCCCGCTGACGCACATGCTGGGGTGCACTACATCGCCGCGGACATTACGACCGCTGCGGGCTGCGCGACCGTCGCGCAGGGTGTCCTCGACCGCCTCGGCGGGATCGACATCCTCGTGAATGTCCTCGGCGGGTCGAACGCCCCGGCGGGCGGATTCGCCGCGCTCGATGACGAGGCGTGGGCGAAGGAGCTGGATTTGAACCTGATGCCCGCCGTCCGCCTCGATCGCGCACTGCTGCCGTCGATGCTCGCGCAACGTGCAGGCGTCATCGTGCACGTCACCTCGATCCAGCACGAGCTCCCGCTCCCGGAATCCACCACGGCGTATGCCGCCGCGAAGGCGGCGCTGTCCACCTATAGCAAGGCGCTCTCGAAGGAAGTGAGCCCCCATGGCATCCGGGTGGTTCGCGTTTCGCCCGGCTGGGTTGAAACGGAGGCGGCCGTCGCGCTGGCCGAGCGGCTGGCGAAAGAGGCGGGCACCGACTACGAGGGCGGCAAGCAGATCATCATGCGGTCGCTCGGCGGCATTCCGCTTGGACGACCTGCCAAGCCGCGAGAGATCGCAGATCTGATCGCGTTCGTGGCCTCTTCGCGAGCGGGTTCCATCACTGGCACCGAGTACGTGATCGACGGCGGAACGGTCCCCACTGCCTGACGAACCCGAATTAGGGAGTCCTTACCCCACCCGTACGGATTCGCCGAACCCAAGCGTCCGGAATCGCGATTGCGGAATGTTTCTCGCCCGGCAGGCTTCTTCGAGCGCGCGCAATGGTTCGTCGATGCCCTCGGTGGTCATCTGGAACGTGCCGAAATGCATGCCGATGCTCTCCAATGCTTCGAGATCCATGTGTGCCTGTACCGCTTCCGCCGGATTCATATGTACGGGCTGCATGAACCAACGCGGCTCGTAGGCACCGATCGGCAGAAGTGCCAAATCGATCGGGCCGAGCCGCTCTCGGACGTCGCGGAAGAAGGAGGCGTAGGCACTGTCGCCTGCGAAGAATATGCACGCGGCGCCCGTCCTCAGCGCGAATCCGCCCCATAAAGCGCGGTTTCGATCCAGCGGATTCCGCGCGGAGAAATGCTGCGCCGGGGTCAGTCTGATCGGCAGTGCGGAGGTCTTCGCTTCCTGCCACCAATCGAGCTCCTCGACCCTCCGAATCCCGCATGATCGTACAAGCGCGCCGTTTCCCAACGGCGTCACGACGAGAGGATCGAAGCGTTCTGCGAGCCTGCCGAGCGTACGTCGATCGCAATGATCGTAGTGGTTGTGACTGAGCAACACCGTCGAGATCGGCGGCAGGTCATAGAACTGCACGGCCGGCTGCCGAACTCGGCGCGGTCCGAGAATACTCAGAGGACCCGCACGCTGAGAATACATTGGGTCCGTGAGGATGTTTCCTGCTGCCGTCTGGATCAGAAAGGTGGCGTGACCGATGAACGTGACGAGCGCCCTCACGCCATCCAGTCGCGCTGGCAGCCGAGCAGGTTCGTCAATCCTCGAAGGCCACGGGGTTCGTCTCTCGAGCAGCATCCGCGGAATGGCTGAGAATGGCTGTCCGGCGGGTCCGGTGGGATTGAAGAATCGACTGCCGTCACAATGATCGCTCTTCTGAAACGGCATCGCGGTCTCGCTAATTTAGCCGATTCGTCAAATCACTCGGCCCACCAGCCACCTCCGCGTCGATTATGATCGCGGCGCCTTCACATTAGACTGCGTCACCCCTCTCATCAGATCATGGCCGTTATCGCCAAACCTCCATGCGATGAGGCCGCGATCCTGACAGGCGGCGCCGCTCGCGCCGATGCCGGCCAGGGCCGCTGGGTGTTGGCGGCGGCCATTCTCGGATCGAGCCTGGCATTCATTGACAGCACCGTCGTGAACGTCGCACTTCCAGCGCTGCAGTCGGCTTTCGACGCCACGTTGGCCGACATTCAGTGGGTGGTCGAATCGTACGCACTCACGTTAGCAGCGCTGCTCCTGTCCGGCGGTTCGCTGGGGGACCGCCTCGGCCGACGCAAAGTCTTTGCTGGTGGTGTGTTCACCTTTGCGGCCGCATCAGGATGGTGCGGTCTCTCCAGCACCATTGGTGAGCTCATTGCCGCTCGCGCCGTGCAGGGTGTGGGCGCTGCGCTGCTGGTTCCTGGCAGTCTGTCACTCGTAAGCGCGTCGTTTTCAGAGGGCGAACGGGGTCGCGCCATAGGGACGTGGTCCGGGTTCACCGCGATTACGGCGGCCCTCGGTCCTGTTCTCGGCGGTTGGCTCGTTCAACAACTCTCGTGGCGTTGGATCTTCTTCATCAATCTCCCACTCGCCATCATCGTCATCGCGATCACAATCTGGCGCGTTCCAGAAACAGGTGTCGCTCCGACCACTGACCGACTCGACTGGCGTGGCATCGCTCTCACGACCGCCGGTCTCGGCTCACTGGTCTTTGGCCTGATTGAGTCTCTTCCGCTGGCCGCAGTCGTAGGACTCGTCCTGTTGACGGCGTTTATCTTTCTCGAGTCTCGTTCGGCGGCTCCGATGCTTCCGCTGGCACTGTTTCGCTCACGTAGCTTCACCGGAGCCAATTTGCTGACACTCTTCCTGTACGCCGCGCTCAGTGGAGTGCTCTTTTTCTTTCCTCTAAACCTGATCCAGGTGCAGGGTTACTCGCCCACTCAAGCTGGCGCGGCGCTCCTCCCATTCATCGTGTTGATGTTTCTGATGTCGCGCTGGTCCGGCGGGCTCATCGATCGTCACGGGGCGAGAGGACCGCTAATTCTCGGACCGTTGGTGGCGGCGGCCGGCTTCGCCCTGTTTGCACGGCCGACGATTGGGGGATCGTACTGGAGCACCTTCTTTCCTGCTGTGGTGGTGGCCGGTCTTGGCATGGCCATTAGCGTGGCACCTCTCACCACAACCGTGATGAACTCTGTCTCCGCGGACCGCGCTGGTATTGCGTCGGGAATCAACAATGCGGTCTCGCGGGTGGCGGGCGTGCTCGCGATCGCAGTCCTGGGAGCGGTACTCTACTTGGCGTTCAATCGCGCGCTCGATCGACAGTTAGGTAGCCTCAATCTCTCTCCGGAAGTCCGTGCTGCAGTCGATGCGCAACGTCGAAATCTAGGTGCAGCCGAAACGACCGACAACAAGGCCCGCGAAGCGATCCAACGATCGTTCGTCACAGGTTATCGGTTTGTGCTGTCGATTGCCGTCATCCTTGCTATTGCGGGCTCCGCCAGTGCGGCTGTGCTGATAGACCGTGACCGGCAATTCACTCGCCCTCCTGTGTTGGGTGACCGAAGACCGGGCAATCGCACGAGGAATGCACAGAAGCCCGCGACGCACTGAGGTGGTGCGTGGCTAACGGCTTCCCGCCCTTCCTGGGAAAGGCGCTCGCCAAGACTGTCGAGGTTGGCGACGCGCGGAGCGCGGGAACGCGATCGGCGAAGCTTGCTTGAATACATTAGGATCGCGATCGCTGAACGCCAGAACAGGAGGTACTCGACGTGACGACGAGTATCCGCGTCAACGACACGCTCCACGAACTCTCGCTGGACTCGCGAGTGACCTTGCTCGACGCTCTCCGCGACGTGCTCGGTCTCACTGGCACCAAGAAAGGGTGCGACCAGGGCGCGTGCGGGGCCTGCACAGTCATCGTCGACGGCCAACGTGTTCTGTCGTGCCTGACGCTTGCCGCAGCGTGCGAGGGCCAGCACGTCGTCACCATTGAAGGGCTCGCCACAGGCGACGAGCTTCATCCGATGCAGGCAGCCTTCCTGCACTGCGATGGGTTTCAGTGCGGCTACTGCACACCTGGGCAGATCCTCTCGGCCGTCTGTGCTGTTCGGGAGGTGCACGCAGGTGTACCCAGTCACGTCACGCCCGACGTTCGACACACGGTCAATAGCGCGACATTGAGCGACGAAGAAATTCGCGAGCGCATGAGCGGCAATTTGTGCCGCTGCGCCGCGTATCCGAACATCGTCGCCGCCGTGAGGCAGGTGCTCAATGAACGCCTTCACATTTGAACGAGTGACGCATGCGACGGATGCGGCTGCAGCCGTGGCCGCCAACGCTGGCGCAATGTTTCTGGCTGGTGGAACAACTCTGGTCGACCTGATGAAGGTCGAGGTGCTGACACCAACTGCCGTTGCAGATATCCGACGTCTCGGACTGTCTAGCATCGACGTGTCCGATGACGCGATCACGGTGGGCGCCACGGTTACCAACAGTCAACTGGCGTGGCACCCGGTCGTACGTGACCGCTACCCGGTACTGTCGGAAGCGATCCTCTCGGGCGCCACCACGCAGATCCGCAACATGGCGACTGTCGCGGGCAACATCCTGCAGCGGACGCGTTGCTCCTATTTCAGAGATGTGCATGCGGCGTGCAACCGCAGACAGCCTGGGTCGGGCTGCGATGCGCTCGACGGCTTCAACCGCGGGCACGCGGTGCTGGGAGTCAGCGAACATTGCATTGCCACCCATCCGTCCGACATGTGCGTGGCGATGATTGTCATCGATGCCGAGATTCACACGCTGCGCGCCGATGGGACGACGCGTTCGATTCCGTTTGCCAAGTTCCACCACGCTCCTGGCGACACGCCACACGTCGAAGTGGCGCTGGCGCACGGCGAGCTGATCACTCACGTCGTCATTCCAAGCCTGCCCGCGGCACGACGGTCGCACTATCTCAAGGTGAGAGATCGTGCGAGCTACGAGTTCGCGCTGGCATCAGCGGCCGTCGTCCTCGATCTCGACGGCGACACGATTCGAGCGGCGCGATTGGGGTTGGGCGGAATCGCGACCCAACCATGGCGCGCGGTGGAAGCCGAGCAGATCCTCACCGGCCGCATAGCCACTGACCAGGCGTTTCGCGACGCAGCCGAGATCGCATTAGCGGGGGCGGTCGCCCGAGAACGCAACCACTTCAAGATCGAGTTGGCAAAGCGCACCATCGTGCGCGCATTTGCCACCGCGAGAGACGGGAACGCATGAGCACGACAACCACCGTTGATGTCGTCGGCACCCCACTGGATCGGGTTGACGGGCGTCTCAAGGTGACGGGTGCCGCCACCTACCCGATCGACGTCACCCTTCCCGGCCTCGCGCACGCGGCTCTGGTGCAAAGCACGATCATCAGTGGGCGCATCCGTGACATCGCGGTGGACGCTGCCGAGCGCGCCCCTGGCGTTCTGGCCGTCATCACACACCTCAACACGCCCCCGCTGGCGCTTGCGCCAGTCACCGCGATCGGCCCGCAGCCGTTGCCGCCGTTCCAAAGCGACGCCGTGCTGCACTATGGCCAGCACGTGGCAATGGTCGTCGCGGAGACCAGGGAGCAGGCGAATGCGGCGGCGACGCTCATCGAAGTTGCGTATGAGCGTGACACGCCGTTTCTCTCCTTCGATGACCCGCGAACCTCACCCGTGTTCCATCCATGGACGCCCGACTACGATCGCGGGAACGTGCGCGGAGCACTCGCGGCAGCAGACGTGCAAGTGAACGAGACCTACACGACTGCGGAGAACACGAACAATCCGATCGGCCTGTTTGCGACGGTGGCGGTCTGGGACGGCGATGCGCTGACGGTCCATGACACCACGCAGAATCCTCACGGCGCGCGCGATGCGCTTGCTGCCACATTCAGCATCGATCCAGCCGGCGTGCGTGTACTCGTGCCGTTCGTCGGTGGTGGCTTCGGCGCAGGGCTGCGCGTCTGGCCGCATGTGCCGCTCGCGGCTCTCGCCGCCCGGATCACGAAGCGACCTGTGAAGCTGGTGCTGACGCGCGCCCAGATGTTCACCTCGGTAGGCCATCGGCCAAACACGATTCAGCAGTTGTCGATCGGTGCCAGCCGCGATGGACAGCTCGCCGCCATTGAACACGTCTCCAGATCCTCGATCGGCATGGAAGGCGAGTTGATCAATCTGATCACCTACGGGACTCCCCACGCGTACGCATGCCCCAATGTGTCGACACGCGCGACTCAGATTCGCCAGAGCATTCCGACACCGGGCTGGATGCGTGCACCTGGCGAAGCTGAAGGCTCGTTCGCCCTGGAGTCGGCCATCGACGAGCTCTCCTATGCCCTGGGGATCGATCCCATCGAGTTGCGTGTGAAGAATCACGCGCACGTGCATCCGGACTCCGGCCTGCCGTGGTCGAGCAACGCGCTGCTCGACTGCTATCGACAGGGCGCCGAGCGCTTCGGATGGTCGGCGCGCAATCCAGAGCCTCGGTCGATGCGCAATGGGGGGCACCTCGTCGGATACGGCATAGCACGAGGAGCGCTGGGCGCGTATCAACCCCCATGCAAAGCCATCGCATCCATACGGCGAGATGGAACGGCCTTCGTGCGCAGCGGCGCGACCGATATCGGGCCCGGCCCCTACACCGTGATGACGATGCTCGCGGCTGATTGTCTTGGCGTGCCGATCGATCGCGTGCGGTTCGGTCTGGGTGATAGCGCCATGCCGAGGGCCCCGCAGCAAGGTGGATCTGGGTTGACCGGCGCGCTCGGCAACGCCGTACACGCCACATGCGTCAGTCTGGTAAGCGCCTTCGTGAATCTTGTCAGGGAAGACCAGGGGTCGCCGCTCAAGGGGTGCCGTTTGGAAGGCATTACCGTTCGCGATGGAGGTATCCAGATCACGGACGAGCCTGCGCGCTTCGAAACCTACGCCGACATTCTCACGCGGCACGGTCTGGACGAGCTGACGGTCGAGGGCGAGAGTGCGCCGCCGGGCGAGACGTCATCAGCCACCATGATCGTCCAGGCCGGTCGCTTCATCCCCTATACCACGCCGTCAACAGGCACCCGGGCACACGCCGGTGCATATGCCGCGCACTTCGTCGAGGTCCACGTCGAACCAGACCTCGGAACGATCCGCGTCGCTCGAGTTGTGTCGGCCGTCGATGCCGGCCGGATCCTCAACCCGAAGACGGCCCGCAGTCAGATCATCGGCGGCATCGCGATGGGAATCGGCATGGCGCTGCTGGAGGAGACGGTGTCAGATCGCACCGGACGCCTGGTGACCACGTCGCTGGCCGAATACGTCGTGGCGGTGAACGCCGACGTGCGTGATGTGGACGTGCTCTTCGTCGGAGAACCTGACTCGATGACTCCTCTTGGAACAAAGGGCGTCGGGGAACTGGCCATCACTGGAATGGCGGCGGCAATTGCCAATGCGGTCTATCACGCGACGGGCACGCGGATCCGGTCATTGCCGATCTCGATCGAGAAAATGATCGGACAGCCGGCCACGGCTTAGGCGCTGACGCGTCATGAACACTGTGCCGCTGGTCGGTGTCCTGCTGCTATTCGCGCTCGCGGTCGTCGGTTCCGTTTGGTACATGCAGCTCTCGGACATCCACGTGGGCCACCACCGGGGAAGGAACTACCTGGACAAGATCGTTGAAGAAACCAATCAGCGCAAGCCTGGCACGGACTCCAGCTCGTGGGCCTCGACTACATGAATGCCGATGAAGACACGTTCGAATTGCATCCGTCCGACGACTCCCGCACGATCAAGTCCGTCCTTGCGTCGCTCTACCTGAAGGAGGACATGCCGTCGGTGCTTCTGCACCACAGTCCCGCAGGCGTGCCGCGCGCGGAAGACTTTCCTGGCGCGAAGCCCGAGGTGCTCGTCCCCGGGTCGGTGATGTTTTCGCCCCCTAGTCACCCCGTACCGTTGAACAACGAGTACGCGTGGTGGTCGTACCTGCCCGGCGCCGACTGGCGCCATCCGTCCGGCCCGGCGAGTTCAATCACGGGGAAGGAACGATGGCCGGTCATTCACGTGGCGTATGAAGACGCGCTCGCATATGCGCGGTGGGCGGGCAAGCGCCTGCCGACGGAAGCGGAGTGGGAATTTGCGGCGCGCGGTGGACTCACGGGACAGGTGTTCCCTTGGGGCAATGCATTCAAGAACGGAACCCAGTGGATGGCCAACAGCCATCAAGGTCATTTTCCCGATCACGATTCGGGTGCCGATGCGTTCCCCGGGATCGCGCCAGTGGCGCAATTCCCCGCCAACGGGTACGGGCTCCATGACGCTGCCGGCAACGTGTGGGAGTGGGTGAGCGATTGGTATCGCCCTGACTACTACGGTCAGCTGGCGGCGATCGGCGGCGTCGCTCAACCCGCAAGGCCCGACCGACTCGTTCGATCCCGCAGAACCCGGCGTGAAGAAACGTGTCCATCGCGGCGGATCGTTTCTCTGCACGGATCAGTTCTGCTCACGCTATATGGTCGGCACGCGCGGCAAAGGTGAAATCAGCACCGGGACGAACCATCTCGGCTTCCGCTGCGCACAATCGCTTTGAGACGATCTGCAATAACCGCGAAGATGCTCGCGGTCGCTCGAAGACCCCTCGTCATAATGGTCGGCTTCGGTACCCTTCTGACGGCCACGAACGGATCGGCTCAAACGAACGGCCAGGTGTGGGCCAACATCACTTTCGATTGGGTGAAACGATCGGGAGTCACATACGAGGTCGACTTCGAGCCGAAGGCCCTCGTGTTCGCGCCACCTGAAGAACCTGGATGGAGTAATCTCGACATCACGCCGTCCATCGAATACCCGGTTTCGACGACAATCGATTTGATCGGTGAAGTGACGCTTGGACGGACCAAGCAGACTGACGATCTGGACACGACGGAGCTAACGGTTCGAGGCGGCGTTCGGTTTCATCTGTTTACGCGCCAGCGCCATCTTCTGCTCAATGAAACGCTTCCAAAGCGCCGGCTGGTCATCCGGGACCTCGTCCGAGTTGAATCACGAAACTTCTTCTACTCGAACGACGATCCCTCGGAGTCGACGATCCGTTTCCGGAATCGCGTCGAACTGCTGTGGCCGCTGAACCGTCCGAACCTCGGCGACGATGGTGCAGTAGTCGCGCTGACGGATTGGGAGTGGTTCATTCCAATTTCAGATCCCACGGAGCGTTTTGCGAACCGCCAGCGCATTCGTGCGGGGCTCACGTATCGTCACAGCTTCAATTGGCGATTCGCCGCGCTCTACATCTGGAACCGCTCGCGCGACACGACGACCGAGCCGTTCACAACCGCCGAACACATCGTCGACGTTCAGGTGAAGCGAGTCTGGTGAACAGTGCGGCAACTCGATTGCGGTGGCCGTTCAAACTCGTTGATCTTCAGGAGCGTCCGCCAGTGATCTATGCTTCGTCTAGCCATCTAGACGGATTGACCAACGCTGGGCAAGAGCGTCAATCCTGCTAGACGGATCCAGTGGCACCGAGCCGCCTCGCAGCCACTCCGCGTTCGTGACCGGCTGCGAGGACATCGCGCGGCTTAGGATCGGTGACGGCGTCCGGCATCGAGAGAACCAGTGTCGCTCCAGTGGTGCGAATCACGGACCGTTCGATCACGTTGCGCAGCTCACGAATGTTTCCCGGCCATGGATATCGCAGCAGTTCTTCGATCGATCGCTTGGAGAGCGCGTCGATTCGCTTGCCGCACTTCTCGGAGAACTCGTCGATGAACTGCCACGCGAGGACGGGGATGTCTTCAACCCGCTTCCGAAGCGGAGGCAGGACGATGGGGAAGACGTTGAGGCGATAGAAGAGGTCTTCGCGGAACGTGCCCGCATGAATGGCGCTTTCGAGATTTCGGTTGGTGGCCGCGATGATACGGACATCGACCGCGATGGACGTCGTGCTTCCGAGCCGTTCGATCACCCGGCTCTCGAGGACGCGCAGCAGTTTGACCTGCATCTCTGGCGACAGCTCTCCGATCTCGTCGAGAAAGAGCGTGGACCGGTTGGCAGCCTCGAAGCGTCCCATCTGCCGCGTGGTCGCGCCCGTATACGCGCCTCGCTCACGACCGAACAACTCACTTTCGATAAGCCCGCTCGGAATCGCCGAGCAGTTCACGCGGATCATCTGGCGCTTGTGGCGCGGGCTGAGTGCATGAATCGCGTCCGCGAACACCTCTTTCCCCACGCCCGTCTCGCCGAGCAGCAGGACAGTCGAGGGCATTGATGCGACCTGCTCCACTTGCGCCATCGCGCGCTGGACGTCGCGGCATTTCGACTTCGAACGCGAGCCGTGCCGAACCCCGGCAGGCGGACGACTGTCAACGAGTTCCACCCGCAGTTCGCGAAGCTCCCCGAGCGCGCGTTGCAGTGCGTTGGACGTACTCGCGCGTGCGAGAGCCTGGCCGAAGACTCCAGCCAGGAGTCGCATCTGCGCGAGAAAAGCGGAGGGCCATTGAGTTGGGGTTTCCGAGCCCAGCACCAGGGCACGTGACCCTTCAGGCGCAGCGGCGGTGACGACTGGGACAAACGCAGCCGAGTGCAGCCCACTTCGGAGCAACGTCTTGCGATCGGCCGAGTCAGGAATCTCGCCGACACGCGTGTACGAGAAGCCCTCGCCGGTCTCCAGCTTCGACGCCACGGATGGTATTGACGCCAATTCCTCCTGCCAGAGGAAGGCGTGATCGAGCCCGAGCGCTGTGGCGGTGCGGGCGAGGCCTTCCTCGATCGCGTTCTCAAGCGCCTCGGATCGAGCCGTTGCCAATCGTGTGGCGAGGTCAACGACCAGCCGATCGATCTCTGTCAGGATTTCGAGCATCAGTCCTCGAGACACAACGTAGTCTCCGTGCTGACCACGCGGAACTGGCCTATCTGACAGAGCGCGGGTGTCAAAAGTAACAGGGGCTACCTTGTCACCATTCCAGGTGCGCACCGATCCGCAGGATGCGGGGACCGGTGATCGTCGTCGGCCTCAGCCACGAGGGGCCCGAGCCGGTGGTGACTGCCTGCTCCGCATTCGTGTTGAAAAGGTTTGTACAGGTCGAAGATGCCCATGACGCGGGTGCGACCGATCACAAACGTTTTCTCTGTTCGCAGGTCCACCAACGCGATCGTAGGCGTTCGTTCACTGCCGACCCGCTCCGCATTGATCGTTGCGCTGCCGTAGTTGAGCGTACGAAGAACGGTGTCCCATGACCGGCTGGAGCAGCAGCCTCAACTTCATCGGCCGGCGACGCGGACGACCACGTGCTCCATGAAGCGCGTCCAGATATCGTCCGTGTCACGGCCCTGTTCTCCTCGCGCGGCATCGCGTGTATGGGTGCACCTGTTACGGCGTCAGACCGAAGGCCTGCTGAAGTTTACCGAGCGAGGTCTCCACGGCCTGCCAATTCGTCAGGGTGGGGATCGGGTGCGCGCCGACAAACGTCTGAAGCGTGGCCACCTGTTCGACGAGCTGCCGCACTTCACCTGTCGCCGGCTTGCCATCGGTCGTGCGGGACTTCACCGCATCGGCCTGCTTGATCAGCAGCTCGACGTCTTTCTTGGCGGCGTCCTTGTCAGCCTTAGGAAGGGTCTTGTCCTTGTCGAGGTCGTCCTTGAAGCGATCCGCTGCTGTGGCGATCGCCGTGGCGGTGGCCGCGGTCTCCTTATCGTTCACTCTGCTGGGCGTGGCTCCATCGGGAAAGGGAAACGTGGTGCCGTAGGATTCCGCCAGGCGCTTGAGGTTCGTCGACTGCTGATCCCACTCGCTGCGGCCCTTCATGGCACTCGGCGCGCCCTGCATGAACGCGTCGATGGCCGTGGACTGTTTGAGGACGGTAGTGACCTCGGCGCTGGCGGAGTAGTCGGGGGTGAATCGATCCTTGAGCTTCTGGGTGTTGTCTTGATAGTCCTGGAGGGCGCCGGCGACCTTGGTCTCGCCGCCGCCCGGTCCCCGCAGCGTCGATGCCTTGAACTGGCCATCGAGATTGCCTTCGAACTTGTCTCGCCCCTCATCGACCTGCTCGATCAGCGTCTTGACGGCCTTGTCAGAAAGGCGTTCAGGTCGGGCCTGGGCGAACACCGGCATGGACCACAGGGATAGGGCGCCCGCGAGGAGAATGGTCTGGGTGCGCGCGGCGATGATGCTTGGGCTACGGGTGGACGTCATGAGTTGTTCCTTTGCCGTGCTGGGCCGCGCCCGGTGGGTACGTGTGCGGCCCGTTGTGCTATTTCAACGCTCGATCTGTCCCAGCTTCCTGGTCTTGTCGAATGATCGATGTACCCGGAACAGGTCAGGCTAGCAGCCTCCCCCACACCTTGCCTGTACCGAATGGCACATCGTCCTTCACCGTTCGGCGCTTAGGTAATCGCAGTTGTCGATCGTCAGAACCAAATGGAGCAACTTCCTGCATCAGCCGAATGACACGCTTGCGGCTCACGCGCTCCTGCTGCTCGAGCAGATCCTCGTGAATGCGGAGGCTGCCGTACCGTTGCTTGCTCGCATCAAACGACGCCTGGACGAGCACCTTCAGGTGGCGATCGCGTGTCGCCCGATACCGCGAGGTGCCGTGGAACGACTCGCACCCGAAGATGTTCTCGTCGTGGCACCGGCTCGCACCGGAGTCTCAGTACTGGTCACCGCGGCTGCTCCATTCGCTCTGGAAGCCCAAAGAGATCTACATCACCGAGAACGAGTGTGCGGCGAGCGACGTCGTCGCCGCTGACGGCCAGGTCTACGAATCGGATCGGTTGATGTATCTCCGAAATGCGATGATGTGGAATCAGCGGGCCACGTCCGAAGGAATTCCGCTGAAAGGCAACTTCTACTGGAGTGCGATGGAAAATTTCGAGTGGACTTACGGCTTCGGGACGCGCTTCGGCTTAGTCCATGTGGACTTCAAGACGCAGAAACGTACGCCGAAGATGAGTGCATTGTGGTTCCGTGAAGCTGCGCGCCGGAATGCGGTCGCGTAGCCCGAGGCCGAATGTTCTGCTCCACTCTCGAGTCCGCAGGTCGGCTGAACGCACCTTCGAGTTGTGTAGAAACTGTGTAAGGTCGCCTCGAAAGCACCGACAAACACCGACGGTTACGGGCTCACTTCGAGGACCATTTCAAGGTGGGAAGTGGTTGAATCAATTTGCGCGTTGAGGCGTTTCGGTGTCGCTCACTGAGCGTCGCCGGAATTGTTTTCCAAGCGTGCTCCCTCAACCACTCGGACATCTCTCCGTCTTTGGAATCCATCACTCACGGCCACAAGTTGATCCAGATGGCCACGATTGTAATAAGTCCTCCGACGTGCCGCGATCACTTACGGGCTTTCCAGTATATCCGCGTGGCATACCGATGGTCGGAACGTACACCGCCACCCGAGAGCCGGCTTTCGCGGGGGACATGGACGCCCACGTGTCTCGCCCTCCTCGGCCGGTCTACAGGTTCGACTCAAATCTCCTCTTTCACGGCTGTCTCGAACGTGGGTCGGCGGCGGCTGCCGTTGGAAACGGCGTTTCGGGAAGGCTGCTCGTGTTTTGGAACGCCGCAATCCGCCACGCGCGATCGCGTTTCTGCAGGACCTGAATCTGAATCCCCCGTCGGGGTTCCGGAATCCCGGGCGGTGTCTTCGAACCCTCCATCGACCAGCGGACGTGGGCGACTGCAACATCACGATCAAGAAACCTGACCTGCACATCGTCGATTTTCAGTGTGCTGTCACGGAACACCACGGCGTAGGCAGCGGTGAGGTTCCTCTCGATCTCATCTCGGCCCTTCCACCACCAGCCCACGACATTCACAACGTCGCCGTCGTCTGTGAACAACGCGGCGTATGCTCTTGCATCATGCCGATTCCAGGCCTCCTCTTGCCGTGCCTGCAGGTCCCGGATCTCGGCTTCGTCACGAGCGCTCTGCGCGCCGAGCGCCGGAATGCCGAAACCTGTCATCAAGACGAGAAGCGCGCCGATTAGCGTCTGACTTGTCATTTTCGACACCACTCCACAATGAACTGTCAGTTGTTGAATTGCCGACTCGATACCGGCTCGAACACTATTCGAACCGCTGCCCGACAGCGGTCGCACAGCCTTCCCGGTACTTGTTGCCGCCGACGTCGAAGAACTCGCTGACAGCGTCGCTGGTGAAATGGTCGGGATCGGTGACGTCGATTGCTTGGCTGAGCCGGTGGGAGCCGGCCTGGAACCCCGGAGTGGCGGGAAAGTTTGGCGCCGTCCCGAAGAAGAGTAGTGCCACGCTCGAGGCTCTGTACGTGTGAGCCGCGCGGTTCCGGAACCACACGCCATGATCGGGGCTGCGCTGTCCAATCGCGAACGCGGGGTTGGTCGTTGTCCCTGTCATCGTTCCCCCTTTCGCGAATGTGAGCAGGGCCGTGAACGACATGAGCGGCACGTGGGACACGCAGTCGGCAAGAGCCGTGACCTGGACCCACCAGGTGCCTTCGAGTGTTCTCACCTCGGCGTTGGGCGGACCCTTTGCGCTGGCGTTCTGCGCCAGACCTACGGCGAGCACACCAGCCAGGATGACACTGCTGACACCAGCCACGCCACTTCGCTTCAAGATTGCGAGTCTCATGAGCCCCTCCTTCGGTCGCGAGCCGCCGTCACGACGGCACCTGCAGTGTGTATGGGCCATAATGGCGGCCGACGGCCCTGCGGGCCATGGAGTGCGGCTGAAGCTTTGCTGAAGTTCTTCTGAAGATGTGAACGGCCAGGTGAGAGAACCCACCATCTCGGACCTCTCCCACGATGCAGCCGCCTGATGTGCCCCAGACCTTCCGGTTCGGCGACTTCGAGCTCGACGTCGCCGGATACTCGCTGCGTCGTGGCGGCCAACCGGTTCACCTCGAGCGTCGCCCGATGGACCTGTTGATCCTCCTCGTGCAACGTCGACGCGAGCTCGTTTCCCGAAGCGATATCGTCGAGCGGCTATGGGGCACAGACGTGTTCGTCGACGCGGACATGGGCGTCAACACCGCCATTCGAAAAATCCGGCAGGTTCTCGGCGACACTCCAGAGGCGCCGGTGTTCGTCGAAACCGTGTCAGGAAAGGGGTATCGCTTCATCGCAGAAGTCGAAGCGGTCCAAGCGGCGGCCGCTCCTTCTGCGTCGCGTGCCGTAACGCTGGCCGTACTGCCATTCGAAAATCTTGGCGGAACGCCAGAGCACGACTACATCGCCGACGGCTTCACCGAAGAAGCGACGACGGCCCTGGGACAGATCGATCCTGCGCACCTCAGCGTGATCGGCCGCACGTCGGTGATGGGCTATAAGCGCACGACGAAGTCGCTTGCGGAAATCGGTCGCGAGCTCGGCGCCACGTATGTGATTGAGGGCTCAATCCGCGCCGAGGAAAAGCGATGGCGCGTCACGGCAAAGTTGATCCGTGTGCGCGACCAGGTACAGACCTGGTCCGCGTCGTTCGACAGCGAGCCGGGCAGCATGCTCGAATTCCAACGCGAATTGAGCAAGGCGATCGCGGAACCGATCCGGCTGCGGTTGTCACCGGAACGCCTGACCGCGCTCGGGCGCCGCCAATCACGAAGTCCCGAGGCGTACGATCTGTACCTTCGGGGACGTCACCTCTGGAATCAATTGACGCCTCCTACGAATCGTCGCGCCGTGGAACACTTCGCACGCGCGACCGAGCTCGACTCGGAGTACTCGCTCGCATGGTCCGGACTGGCAGACGCCTTTTCGGCGAGCCCGATCAACGCGGACGCACGGCCGCTCGATGCATGGCCGAGAGCTCGGGATGCCGCTGCACATGCGGTCAGCAGCGGTCCTGACATCGCCGAGTCTCGAACGTCGCAGGGAATGGTGCACTACTGGCTCGACTGGAACTGGCCCGGGGCGGAAGCGGCCTACAGAAAGGCACTCGTTCTGGATCCAAACAACGCACACGCGTACTGCATGCTGGGCGTTCTGCTCGGCACCGCCGGTCGCCATACCGAGGCGGGCGCAGCGATGCGACGTGCCCGAGAGCTCGATCCGCTTCAACCGATGCATCACGCGCTCTCAGCGCATATCGCGCTATTGGCGCGAGACTACTCGGCGGGCCTCGAGTTTGCGCGACACGCGACGGTCGTGGGACCGGCGTTTTGGATTGGTTACTTCCAGCTCGCCTGGGCTCATGAGCGCTTGGGCAACATGGAACTGGCGCTCGAAGCGTTGAAGGACGCGGAGACGTTCGCGAGCGGCAACAGCAAGATGATCTCGCTGCGCGGGTACATCCTGGCGATGTCGGGGCGCCGCAATGAGGCAGCAGAGGTACTGAGCACCTTGGAGACGGTTGCTCATGATCGCTATGTTCCGCCCTATGCGTTCGCTCTCATATGCGCCGGACTTGAACAACGCGAACGAGCGTTGGAGTGGCTCGAACACGCATATACGGTGCGGGACGTCCATCTGATCTGGCTGCCTATGGATGCGAGATGGGACGCGTTCCGAACGGAATCGGCGTTCGTCGGACTCATCGAACGCTGCGGGTTCACGCCGAGCACACCGACGCCATAGGGACGGGAAGACTAGGACGCGATGGCAGGGCCCCAGCTGCCGTAGCATCCCCAATCCGTCGAACTCGCCCCAGTGCTGCACGCTTTCCGGGTTGTTGGACTCGACTATCGCTATCTTCTTTCGGGATTCATGCGAGCAGCGGGTGAAGCGACACGCGTCTCACTCGAGTAGGGTTGACAGCACTGTGGCGGCCTGTCTGCTCTATGACCGGATGACACGCGGCCGCGTGCACCCGCTTTCTCCGGGGAGGCTTCTTCATTCTGACCTCCTAGATCGTGCGCTTGTTCATAAGAGGGACGACCGCGTGGCTCACATTCGCGCGCTGGCTGACGAGTTGAGTGACCGAGTCAACCCATTGACTGTCGCCGTTTCAAAAGAAACGCGGTGCATCAAGGTTGACCTGCGGCGCCATCCCCGCAACTTGATGGCGCATTGTGATAGGACTGTGATACACGGCAACCATACCTCTCAAAGAGGTCGACAGGGTTGCCTTCCCTAGGACACGAAGGAGTGACCATGCGGTTGAAGTACCCGGACTACGGCCGCGACGCTGTTCAAAGTGGGACATCCTTCGCCTGCGATTACGGGAGAGGATGAGTGATTCAGGGGCTTGAGATCTCTTCCGCGCTCGATTGCGCCACGTGAATCCGTATGTCACTGAGCCGAGGGATTTGTCGGCCGAACGGCACGGACGTCACACGAACGCGGCCAGGGACAGCTACGCGCGGATGCGCTGAAAGAACACAACATGAACACCGTACGCCTGCAGTCTGGCGTTTATCGGGGAGTGGTTGCCCTGCTTCTCGCGGCGACCACGGCCTGCTCTGGTCAGCAGGAGGCCGCGCCGCTAGCGACGGCGGTGGCAACACCGTCGGCGGCTGACGCGGCAATCCCGCAAACGGCCTCGCCGTATGACGCGCTCCCGGACAGCGTGCGGCTCGTGATGGACCAGCCGTTCACCGGAGACTTCGATGCGATGGTCAAGCGGCGCGCGATTCGCGTGGCCGTGACGTTCAACCGCACGCACTACTTCATCGACAAGGGGCAGGAACGCGGGCTCACCAATGAGTCGCTGAAGCTGTTCGAGAACGATCTGAACGCGGACCTCAAGACTGGCAACCTCAAGGTGCACGTCGTGATCGTCCCGATGACGCGCAATCAGCTGTACCCCGCCCTCGCGAGCGGCAAGGTCGACATGGTCGCGGCCATGGTCACGGTCAGGCCCGAGCTGGAGAAGCTCGCCGCCTTCTCGGTGCCGACGCGCACCAACGTAAATGAAGTCGTGGTCACCGGGCCAGGCGCGCCGCCGATCGCGAGCGTGGACGATCTCGCCGGCCAGGAGGTGTTCGTCCGCAAGGGCAGCATTTATGAGGAGAGCCTCGTCCGCCTGAACGAGCAACTGAAGGCGCGCGGCAAGCCGGCGGTGGTGATCGACGAGGCCCCCGACGTGCTCGAGGACGACGACGTGCTCGAGATGGTCAACGCCGGCCTCGTCCCGATCACTGTCGTGGACGACTACCTGGCCGAGTTCTGGAGCAAGGTATTCACCAGCATCACGGTTCACTCCGGCATCGCCGTGCGGTCCGGAGGCAGCCTGGCCGTCGCGTTTCGCAAGGAGAACCCCAAGCTCCGAGAGACCGTCAACACGTGGCTCGGAAAG
>DASRJR010000028.1:0-10170 GCA_035649395.1 Vicinamibacterales bacterium | reverse complement strand
TCCACGCGAGCACCATCGCCGCCCGTTCACGTGCACGCTCCTCGCGTGCCCTGCCGGTCTCTGGCAGCCCCGTCGAGATCAACCACGCGCGTCCGCTGGCGTGATCCCACGCCAGCGTCCAGTCGTAGATCCCAAGCAGCGTATCGGGCAGGCCGAGATCGTCGAAGCGCGGCGCCGGCAGCCGCTCCAGCGTCAGCCCCCAGTCGTAGGCGATGAACCCGGCGGCGCCACCCTGAAACGGCGGGAGCTCCGCCACCGGGGCGAACGCCTGGGGCGCCACGAGCCGACGAAGGGCTGCGAGCACGTCTCCGTCGCTGACGGTTCGCTCTCCCTCGTCCGCGCAGGCTAACGCCTGCGCTCTACGATCTTCGACCTCGACGCGCGCGCCCCGACCGCGCACCACGAAGACGGGGTCAGCCATCAGGAACGAATAGCGGCCCAGTCTCGTCGTCTGTGCGGCGCTGTCGAGGAAGAGTCGATATGGCAGGCCGTCCAGCCGTTCGCAGCAGAGAACCGGATCCGGAGCGGGACGCAGCTCCTCGACCAGCGGCATCGTGCCTGCCTCACTCAGCGGAGTCGCCATTCGTCATCTGCTCGGCGGTCGCGCTGCGCTGACGCGACGGCCGCTGTGTCACTCGCACGTGTTCGGCGCGCGTGTCTTCAGGAGGCGTCAGATAGCCCCACGTCAGGACGCCTTCCTGTCGATACGTCTTGCCCAGCGCCACCGCGAGGCTCGCCTTCGCCAGCTCCCGGCCCAGATAGAACGCGTGCGCCGGATCCTCGACCTCGAGTTGATTGAAGATGCCCTGGATATCGGTGCCCCGAACGTATCGCTCGCTGTTGAAGACGGTGATCGCGTCGCGGTCGGCGAAGATGCGGTAGTTGGGATCGGTGATCGCCGTCTGGAGCGCGCGCAGCTCGCTTTCGGAGTAGGTCAGGACCTCGGGATCCTTGATCGTGACGAGCCGGTCGTCGATGCCCTTCGGGATAGTGTGATGGCTCACGGCGTAGTGCATCAACCGGCGGGCCACGTCGATTTCGCGGATCGCGCCTCGTGCCCATGGGATCACTTCCGTGGTCAGCACGGCGCGAATCCCAAGCTCCTGACAGACACCGATCAGCACCGCGTTCACGCCGGTCGTGTCGGCGGACGTCAGCTCCGTCAGGTTGCCGATGCCCATCATCATCTCGGTCTCCGGCCAGCGCCGGCGCGCCTGGGCGTATCGCTCGAGCGACGCGGTGAAACCGATGCCAATGGGCTCGAGGATCGGGTCGATCAGATACCGAACGCCGGCGCGCTCCATCGCGCGCATCGTCGGCTCGAGCGAATCGAGCCCGCTGCCGGGATCCGGGATGACGACAGCGCGGGCGCCCGCGTCGGCCAATGCAGGAATGACATCGGCATTGGTGCCGTTGACGCTCAGCACCAACTCGGCGCCGGCTGCAACTGCGGCGCGGATCTCGCCGGCATCCATGGTGTCGATGCTGACGCGCATGCCGGCACCGATCAACTCACGCACGACCTCGGCCAGGGTGGGAAACGGCAGCCCGGGGGTGCAGCCGACGTCGATGATGTCCGCCCCCGACGCGCGATAGCGCTCGGCGTCGCGGCGGATGTCGTCGAGCGTCAGACGCGGCGCGTTGTTGATCTCGGCGAGGATCTCGATGTCCCACGCGCCATACGACGCGTCGGCGGCGCGCCCGAAGAATCGTGGGATCTCGCGCAGATCCTTGGGGCCTTTCTCGACCTTGACCCCGATCCTGTCCTCGATCACTTTCGGATCGCCTTCACAGAGACCCGGGATGAGAACGAGGTCGACGTCGGGCGCCGGCTCCAGCCGCTGCGCGATCCACGACGTGGTCATCAACGCGGCGACCGTAATCTTGAGCACGGCGACGTCGGCGCCGCCAGGCAGGTCGAGCCCGCCGACCACGCGTCTCAACGCCGGTTCGGCGAGCGTGCCGGTCACGAAGCGCACGCGTCGAGGCGCGTGACTCACCTGGGATCGCCGCTGCGCACCCACTTGTTCGGCGTGCCTTCGAGGGCCTCGCCCTGCGCCGGGCGCCAGAGCGCGACGTCCTCGATCTTGCGCGCCAGCGCGAAGTCCTTGTCGGTGATGCCACCGGCGCTATGCGTCGACAGCTTCACCGTGATGCGGCCCCAGGTCACCGACAGGTCGGGATGGTGATACGCCGCCTCCGACAGATATCCGATGGCGTTGACCAGCATCAGCGTCGTCGGCCAGCCGTCGGTCTTGTAGACGCGGCGAATCCAACCGTCTTCGAGATACCAGCCCGGGAGCGCCTTCAGCTTCTCGGCGATCTGCGCTTCGTCGTACGTTGCTTCTTTCGTCGCCATGTGCGATCTCCGTAATGGGGTCGGGAGTCATTTTTCACGTTTCGTAAAATGACTCCCGACCCCATTACATTACTGCCCCACCACCCACGAGGATCGTCTGACCGGTGAGAAACGCAGCAGCGGGCGAGGCGAGAAACACGGCCGCGTTCGCGACATCGTCCGGAGTGCCCCACCTGGCCAGTGGAGTTGAGCCGGCAATCGCGCGACGGGTGTCTTCGTCCAGGCCCTCGCCGAAGGCCGTCTCGATCCACCCCGGGGCGATGACGTTGACGCGCACGCGCGGCGCGACCGAGCGCGCCAGCGACTTGCTGAACGCGAGCACGCCGCCTTTCACCGCGGCGAACATCTGAGGATTCGTTCCGGCCATGCCGGTGAGCACGTGATCCCAGCTCATGTTGATGATCACGCCGCCATCGGTCTGCGTCGCCAGGATCTCGGCGGCACGCCACGAAGCGAGGATCGTGCCGCGCAAGTCGACCGCGAGCAGCAGGTCGAGCTTTTCACCATCCGAGAGCAGCGCACCCGGCCCGGTGAGGATATCCGCGCCCGCGTTGTTGACCCACACGTCCAGCCGGCCGAATGCCTTGACGGCCGCGGGCCCGAGCTCCCTGACCGATGTCTCGTCGGCGACGTCGACACGGAACGTCGCTGCCCGCCGGCCGACCGCCCGCACCTGCCGCTCGACCTCACGAGCCCCACGCTCGTTGGTACGGTAGGTAATCGCCAGGTCAGCACCGGCGTGCGCCGCCGCCAGCGCAATCGCGCGACCAATGCCGCTCGATGCCCCGGTCACCAGCACGGCGCGGCCAGCGAGCGGTGCCCCAGAGTTCTCGCTCACGTCCCTCATCGTAGATCGCAGATGGAGCGAAGATCGCAGAGAAAGGCATCACGAAGAGATCGCCGAGGAGCCGAGAAAGATCCTTTGAAAACCTCTGCCCCTCTGCGATCTCAGCGTGATGTTTTTCCGGCGATCTTTGCCGCCTCAGCGATCGGTTACGATTACGCTCATGCGAAACCGAGTCACTGCGTTCGCTGTCTGTTTCTCGTTCGTCGCGCTCGCCGCGTCGGCAGCCACGGTCGACGGCATTCGAATCCACTCGACCACCCGTGGGAGCGGCGCCCGCACCCTCATCCTCGTACACGGCTGGACGTGCGACGAGACGTCATGGGCGGAAAACGTCCCGGAACTGTCGAAGCGCTACCGGGTGATCACGCTCGACTTGCCGGGTCACGGCAAGACCGGCTCGCCGAAGGACCCCATCACAATGGATCTGTTCGCACGCGCGGTCGAAGCAGTGCGCGCCGAGGCCAAAGCCGACAAGGTGGTGCTCGTCGGCCACAGCATGGGTACGCCGGTCATTCGTCAGTACGCGCGGCTCTATCCGCAGCACGTCGCAGGGCTGGTGGCGGTCGACGGCGTCCTGCGCATCGGCGGCGGCCCCGCGCGCGAGGGTGCCCCGCCGCCGCCGCAGGCCGACCGCATGCGCGGCCCCGAGGGGATGAAGAACCGCGAGGCGATGATCCGGGGCATGTTCACGCCCGCAACGCCGCAATCGATTCAGCAGCACGTGTTGAAGATGATGCTCGCCGCTCCGGAAAGCACCGCCTACGGCGCGATGGCCGCCACGTTCGATCCGGCGATCTGGAAAGACGACGTGACGACGCTGCCCGTGCTCGGCATCTATGCAGACAAGTCGGTGCTCGCGAATCCGGAGTACACGAAGAAGATCTTCCCGTCGTTCGAGTACACCGAGATCCCTGGAACCGGCCACTTCCTGATGATGGAGAAGCCGCAGGAGTTCAACAAGCTGCTCATGGGGTTTGTCGAGAAGATCAAATAGATGAACGACGTTCCCCGAGATCGATGTAGAGGCGGGTCTTGAGACCCGCCGAGCACTACTCGCGCAAAAGTGACCCCAACACAGGCTGCCCGGCTCGCGACGCGTAGAACGCCCAGAGCGTCAGCATGATGAGCAGCGCGATCGTCCAGTTGCCCGCCGCCGCGGACCAGTGGCGCATGTCCGGCATCAGCGGCACCACGTAGATCAGATTCCACACGACCCGAGCGACGACCAGCGCGAGCAGGCCGAAACGCACCGTCACTCCGGTAACGATCACCCCGCCCAGAATCGGAAAGATCAGCGCGAGCGGACCGCTGCCGCCCAGGTAGTTCAGCGACGTCGACAGCAGGATGGCCGACAGCGGCATCACCAGCCAGTTGCGCTTCAGCGTCAGCCGCAACACGACGATGACCAGCACGGCGAGCAGCGCAGTGACAACGGCGTTGAGGACCTGGTCGTTCCAGACCGACAGCGTCGACGCGAGCCCGGACAAGGCGTCCAGACGCGTCGCGATCGCGGGTCGTTGGGCCGTGTAGCCGAACCGCGGAATCATCGTGAGTTTCGAGAGTTCCACCGCGCTGAGTGCCACACCGAACAGCGCCCCGATGAGGACGTCGCGACCGACCCGTGGATCATGGACGTGGCCGGCCATCAGGCGCGACCAGCCGAGCAGACTGTCCGGCCAGAATCGGCGGACGTAAGGCTCGAGCGCGACGTACAGCACCCAGACGCCCATGGCGCCTCCGACGCCTTTGGCGAGCGCATCGAGGAACGCACTGAATTCCACGTCGATACGGCTGATGTGTTGCGCTTCGAGCAGCCAGCCCACCACGGCGCCGAAGCCAATGTAGACGGCCACGCGCGTGGCGGCGCGCCGGTCGGCGCGTGCACTCTTGATATTCCGTCGCGACAGCAGCACCGCGGCGCCAAGCAGTACGGTCAAGATCGAAACCAGAATCCACGCGGCGACAGTGTCGACGGTCGATCGCGCCGGCACTGTCATCAGCGTCGGCTTCGTCCACGGTCCCGTCACCACGAATGACACAGGCTTTCCTTGATACGCGCCACCCTCCACTCGCATCGTGACGTCGGCGCGTCCGGGCAGCGGTCCTTCCCAGGCGGCACGGCTGTCGGCATAGTCGCGCGGCGTCCATCGGGGTGCGACGGGTGTGAACGCGGTCTGCTGCAATCCAGCCGCCTCGAACAGCGCGTCCCACGACGGCGCAGGCGCGGCCCCGGCGGCCGCGTTCTCGTCGTATTGCCGCGGCACCGATCGGAATTCGATGAGGCGGCCGGCACCGTCGAGGATGACGAGTCGCTGCCCGGTGTCGGTCAGTGGCGGATCGGTCAGCGTCACCGGTCCGCTCACCAGCGTGCGCAGTTCGCGCGGGCTGGTGCGATACCAGAACCGCACGCCCGACGGCGTGCCGTTCGTCAGCACGTCCCAGCGTTGCGGCGTCCGTCTCGTCGAGCGGAGCCACTCGATGTAGTCCTCGGCCAACACGAAACGCGAGGCGTGACCAACGACTGGCTCGTCGTAACCGAGCGACGCCACCAACGTGTTGGCCTTGTCGATCAAGACGGCCGCTGGCTTGTCGAGTGGAACGCGGCCGACGATCGACAGCCGAGGCGACGAATTGGCAAACACGAGAAGGCCTGCGACGATGAGCGCCACCGCAGCCACGCCGCGAACCACGCCCAGCGCCTCCGCTTCGCCGGCCGCAGCGAGGATTTCAGGAGACGGCGTCTCGCCCGCCGCCAGCGCCGCTGCAAGCGGATCGGCACCGGGCAGGGCCGCGGCCACGACGAGCGCCGACGCCGGACGACGCTCGGGTTCGCGCTCGAGGCAGCGAAGAATCAGTCGCTCGACCGCCGGGTCAAGGTCGCGCACGATGGACGAGGGCGTCGTGTGCGTGCCGGTTTCGTGAAAGCGCTTCAGCTCCTCGAGCGTCTTGCTCTCTTGCGCCCGACGGCCGGTGAACAGCTCGAATAGCGTCAGCCCGAGCGCATAGATGTCGCTCTTGACGGACGCGCCCTTACCCGTGAACTGCTCGGGCGCCATGTACTGGGGCGTTCCCGCAAACTCGTTCGCCCCCTGATCGGCGGCGGTCGCGATACCGAAATCGGTGATGCGCACGTTGCCGTCGCCGTCGATCATCACGTTCGCCGGCTTGAGATCGCGATGCAGCACGCCGCGCTCGTGCGCCGCCGCGACACCGGCGCACAGCTGTCGCGCGATTTGGACCGCCTTGTCGTGCGGGATGCGTCCGATGCGTCGCAGCAACGAGCCGAGGTCCTCGCCGTCGACGTACTCCATCGTCAGGAAGCGGCGGCCCGCCGCTTCGCCGAGGTCGTACAAGCGGCAGACGTTCTTGTGCGACACCTGCCGCGCCACGCGCAATTCGTTGTGGAACTGACCAAGGCGAGTGTCGCCTTCGGCCACCGTGTCGGGGAGGAACTTCAACGCGACCGGCTGATCCAACGTCAGATCGTCCGCGCGATAGACCTCGCCCATACCGCCGCGTCCCAACAGCGCGACGAGCCGGTAACGGCCGGCGACGATCGAGCCGGGAGCAAAGACAGGTGGTTGTGTGTCCCCAGATCGCGGGGACGGGGTCGCGACCGTCGCCACATTCGTGACTCCGAGGCCCGGACGCTCCACGCCGCCAATGGTCGCCGCGCGGGTCAGGCCCGGATCGCGTGTAAGGTCCTCGTCACGTGTGCTCAAACGGTTCGGCTCCGTTGCGGGCACATAGTAGCGTGTCTGCTAAAATTCGCCTTCGCCGAGGCACCAGGGCCAGGCATAGGCCAGGCCTGGGGCAGGCTTAGGGCAGGCCTGTGCCTGACCCCAAGGAACGACTATGAGCAGCCGGATTGCACGGATCTTCAGACAGCTCCTCTTCTCGATCGGATTGGCCGGGGCGATGACGGTGACGACCGGCGCGCAGTGGGACAACCATCCCATGAAGAACGTGCCGCGCCTGCCCGACGGCAAAGTCAATCTGAAAGCGCCGCCGCCGCGTACTCCCGACGGCAAGATCGATCTCTCGGGATTCTGGATGCCCACGGATCGGGTGAAGCACCTGCTGAACCTGGCCGCCGATCTCAAGCCAGGCGAAGTGCCGCTGCAGCCATGGGCCGAAGCGCTCTACAAAGAGCGCATCGACACGAACGGCAAGGACCATCCCGGCGTGCGCTGCTGGCCTTCAGGCATTCCCGAAAAGCTCAACATCCCGGACGGCCTCAAGCTGATACAGACGCCAGAGGTGATGCTCTTCCTGCACGAGTCGCGCACGATTTATCGCCAGGTGTTCACTGATGGTCGAGGCTTCCCGAAAGATGCCCAGCCGACCTGGATGGGATACTCGATCGGGCGCTGGCAGGGCGACACCTTCATCGCCGAGACGATCGGCCAGAACGGTAAAACGTGGCTCGACATGCGCGGGCTGCCTGGCACCGAAGCGTTGAAAGTCACCGAGCGGTACACGCGGCCGACAGTCGGCCGCATCTACATCGACGTGACCATCGACGATCCGAAGGCATACACGAAACCGTGGAACGTGCGGCTCTCATGGGATCTGCAGCCGGATATCGAGCTGATCGAGAGCATCTGCGAAGAGAACAACAGGGACCCGCCGCACATGGTCGGGAAGTAACAGTGTGGCGCGATCTCGCGGCGGGCGCCCGCCTCCAGGCGCGCGCACCGCTTGCGACCACCGCCATCGTCCTCATCCTGGCGCTCGGTATCGCGGCCACGAGCGTCTCCTTCTCGATCGTCAACAGCGTCTTCATTCGACCCCTTCCGATCGAACACAGCGAGCGGTTCGTCCGCGTCTGGCGCCAGGACGGCGTAGGCGCGCCGTACTTCCCGACGCGCTATCGCGACTTCGAAGACATCCGTGACCTGCGACCGGTGTTCGATGCGGCCGCCGCCGAGGAGCCGTTCCCTCTGATTCTCGGCGTCGAGGGCTCGTTCGAGCGGGTGTTTGGCGAGTTCGTGTCCGATCGGTACTTCGACGTGCTCGGCGTACGGGCCGCGCTGGGTCGATTCCCGGCGCCGGAGGAAGAGCGCTCGGGCGAGCCCCTGGTGGTCTTGAGCGACGGGCTCTGGAAACGTCGCTTCGGCGGCGACCGATCGGCGCTCGCCCAGACCATTACCGTCGAGGGCCGACCGCACCGCATCATTGGCATCGCGCCGGCAGGGTTCGGCGGCACGATCCTCGGCTTCTCTTCCGATCTGTGGATTCCACGCTCGACACTCGTCGCGGCTGACCGCGAACCCGACGACAGCAGCTACTTCACGATCGGCCGTCTGGCGCCCGGCGTCGAGCCCGCGCAGGCACAACGCGCCGTCGAGATCCTCGCTCGACGACTGGCGCGGGATCGGCCAGACACGAATCGCGGCGTGACGCTGCTGGCCCTTCAGGAATCCGAAGGTCGCATCCTGCCGACGTTTCGTGGTGAAGCGATTGCCGCATCGGCACTGGCCATCGTGGCGTCGCTGCTCATCACCCTCGTCGCATGCGCCAACGTCGCAGGACTCCTCCTCGCCCGCGCCGAACACCGGCGGACGGAGATCGGCGTTCGGCTCGCGCTTGGGGCCTCACCACGCCGTGTCGCGTGGCAGCTGCTCACCGAGTCGGCCACCCTGTCGATGGCGTCGGGAGCGCTCGGCGTCGCGCTCGCCTGGGAAGCAACCCGCCTGATCAGCAGCACTCGGGTCGTCGTTGCGCGAGGAGCCGCTGTCGGATTCGACGTCGTGTTCGATTGGCGAGTCCTCGCCGCCAGCATCGCCGTGACGGTGCTCTCGACGATCGTGTTCGGGCTGGCACCGGCGCTCGAAGGCTCGCGACTCGACCTCGTCACTGTGTTGCGCCAGCACGAGGGCCGTGGCGGCCGCGCCTCATCGTGGCCACGTCGTCTTTTTCTGGCCGCGCAGGTGGTCGTCTCGATGGTGCTGCTCGCCGGCGCAGGGCTGTGCGTGCGCAGTCTCGTCAACGGGCGGGCGATCGACCTGGGATTCGATCCCACCAATGTCGTGACGACGTCGGTCGACATCGGCGGTCACGATGAGACCCGCGATCCCGCACAGTTCTGGTCGACCTTGCTTGACGAGGTGAAGCATCTGCCGCAGACGGAATCAGCGAGCCTGACGTATCGGCTTCCGTTGGAGCTTGGCATGGTCACGCGGTCGATCGGCCCGGACGGCTTTCAGCCCGCGGAGGGCCGGCCGTGGCCAAGGACGGAGTTCTCTGCGATCGGGACCCGCTTCTTCGACACGCTTCGCATCGTCGTGCTCGATGGGCGTGACTTCACTGATCGCGACTATCAGCCGGATGCACGGGTCGTCATCCTCAACGACGTCCTGGCGCGGCGTCTGTGGCCGGATGGACGCGCCGTCGGTCGATACGTCGTGGACCCCGATGGCGAGCGCTTCGAGGTCGTGGGGGTCGTCCGCCGTTCGAAATACCTCTCCATCGGAGAAGCACCGAAGTCGTACATGTACATCCCGTACTCGTTAGGCGGTCCGCGTGCGATGACGATCGTCGTCCGAGCACGCGGCGACGCCCAGCGGCAATTGCAGGCGATCACGTCGCTCGTGCGTCGGCACGATCCGCTGGCGGCGCTCTATGAGGTTGGTCTGCTCTCCTCGCGCGTGGACACGGCGCTCGCACCCGCCACCGGCGCGGCCTCGTCGTTGACCATCGTCGGCGCGATCGCGTTGGCGTTGACCGCACTCGGGTTGTTCGGCGGCGTCGCGCACGCCGTGGGTCGCCGGACGTACGAGATCGGCGTCCGCCGCGCCCTCGGCGCGCCGGGAGCCAGCGTCGTGCGACTCGTCGCCGGAGAGACGATGGCGCTCGTGGCTGGTGGGCTCGGGGCCGGTATCGTCTTGTCCCTCATCGCCTCGCGTGCGACCGCGGCCTTGCTGTACGAAGTCGATCCGCTCGACCCGCTCGCGTTAGGGCT
>DASRJR010000027.1:0-34966 GCA_035649395.1 Vicinamibacterales bacterium | reverse complement strand
ATCTGTGGCACCGCAATGGCCACGCTCGCCGCACTGCTGAAGAGCCGCGGACACGACGTTCAGGGATCGGATCAGCACGTCTACCCGCCGATGAGCGACTTTCTCGTCGCCGAAGGCATACCGACCAGGAGCGGATACCTGGCGGAGCACATCACCGACGACATCGATCTCGTGGTCGTCGGCAATGCGATCTCACGTGGCAACCCCGAGCTCGAGGTCGTGCTCGAGCGGAAGCGCCGCTACTGTTCGCTGCCCGAGGCCATTCGCGATCAGTTTCTCTGGGACGCGCGTTCGATCGTGCTTGCCGGCACCCATGGCAAGACGACCACGACGTCGCTGACGGCGTGGCTGCTGACCCACGGCGGGCTCGATCCGTCGATGCTCGTCGGTGGCATCGCGCTCAACTTCGGGGACCACGGATCGAGCTATCACGTCGGCAAGGGACGCGACTTCGTGATCGAGGGCGACGAGTACGACAGCGCCTTCTTCGACAAGACCGCCAAGTTTCTCAAGTATCTGCCTGACATCGCCGTCATCAACAACATCGAGTTCGATCACGCCGACATCTACGCCGACCTCGACGCCGTGCTGCTGGCGTTCCGCCGGCTCGTCCGGCTGGTGCCCCGCAACGGCCTCCTGTTGATCGGCGCGGACAGCCCGCACGCGCACGCACTCGTCCCGACGGCCGTGAGCCCGGTCGAAACATTCGGCATCGCCGACGGCGCGACGTGGCAGGCTCAGAATGTCGAGCACCGCGATGGGCTGACGCACTTCACGGTCGCGCGGAATGGCGCCAGCGTCGGCCGCTTCGAATCGCCGCTCCTTGGGGCCCACAACGTCCGGAATGCGCTCGCGGCGATTGCGGTCGGCACCCACGCCGGATTGTCGGCACCGATACTGGCCGAGGGACTGCGGCGCTTCACCGGCATCAAGCGTCGTCTCGAGACGGTCGGCGTCGCGCGCGGTGTCACCGTGCTCGACGACTTCGCGCACCATCCGACGGCAGTACACGAAACGCTGTCGGCGCTGAGGACCGGCTATCCGGGACGGCGCCTCTGGGCCGTGTTCGAACCTCGATCGGCCTCGTCGTGCCGTCGCGTGTTTCAGCACGACTTTGCGCGCGCGTTCGGCTCCGCCGACGAAGTCGTCGTGGCCGCCGTGTTTCGGTCCAACCTGCCGGAAAGCGAGCGGCTGTCGGCCGAGCAGCTCGTGGACGATCTGCGTGCGGCTGGACGCCACGCCCGCTATGTGCCCGAGGTCGACGACATCGTCTCCACCGTCGCCGATGATGCGCGCAGTGGCGACGTCGTGGTGTTGATGTCGAACGGCGGTTTTGGCGGGATTCACCAGAAACTGCTGAAGGCCCTGAACGGGTGACGACGCCGCGCATGTGCGAGGCGGGCGATTCGGCGCTGCTCCTCGAATTGGACGAGACGATCGACGCCGGGATCAACGCACGGGCCATTGCGAGTGCGGCAGCAGTCCGTCGCGATGCGCCCGCGGGTGTTCGCGACGTCGTGTCAACGTATCGATCCGTCGCGGTGCATTTCGATCCCTTGACGGCAGACGTCGACGCGATACGAACGGCAATCGAGCGCGCGGCCGGAAGTGCGCCGGCAGTCGTGGAGGGGAAACAGGTCGATATTCCGGTGCAGTACGGCGGGGAGGCGGGCCCCGATCTCGCCGAGGTCGCCGCGTTCGCGCGTCTCGAGATCGAAGACGCGATCGATCTGCACGCCGGGACACCGTATCGGGTCTTCATGCTCGGTTTCCTGCCCGGGTTTGCCTACATGGGTCCGGTGGATGCGCGCATCGCCATGCCCAGACGCGCGTCGCCACGCGTGCGCGTCCCCGCGGGGTCGGTTGGAATTGGCGGTCAGCAGACCGGCGTCTACCCTCGGGAATCACCCGGCGGCTGGAGACTGATCGGGCGCGCTGGCGTACGGGTCTTCGACGCCAGCCGCGCGCAGCCATGTCTGGTCGCCCCCGGCGACCTCGTGCGATTCGTCCGGGTCGCGGCGGTTGATTCGACAGCCGCCGAGCCGATGCGGTCCACAGCGCCGGCGCGGGACAGGTTGCACGAACGGTGGTTGACCGTGCTGCGTCCGGGTTTGTTCACGACGATTCAGGACGCCGGGCGTTGGGGCCATCAGGGCGAGGGCGTTCCAGTCGGCGGCGCGCTCGACCTCGTGTCGCACCGCGTCGCCAACGCGCTCGTCGACAACGATTCGCACGCCGCGACGCTCGAGGTGACGGTGCTCGGGCCCGAGATCCGACTCGAGACCGACACGGTGATTGCAATCGCCGGCGCCGATCTCGGCGCCCAGATCGACGGCCGGGATGTGCGCGTCAACACGCCGATGGCCTGCCGTGCAGGGAGTGTGTTGCGGTTCTCGGGACGCGTCCGTGGAACGCGCGCGTACGTGGCATTCGACGGCGGCATCGACGTCGAGCCGGTCCTTGGCAGCCGCTCCACAACCGTCGTCTGCGGTCTCGGCGGCCTCGATGGTCGCGCGCTGGCCGCCGGAGATCGCGTTCCGCTTGGATCACCTCGTCCGTCGAGGTTGCTCCAGGGCCAGCGGGATGAGCCTCTCGACTTTATCGCGACGCCTCAGGCCACTCGACTTCGCGTATTAGAGGGGCCGCAACGCGATTTCTTCCCGGACGAGGCGTTCGAGCGGCTGTATCACGCGACATTCACAGTTTCTCCACGGTCAGATCGAATGGGATACCGTTTGGAGGGCGCGCCGCTCGCGCGCGTCGAGACACGCGAGATGATTTCGGACGCGGCATTCGCGGGTGGTCTGCAGGTACCGCCATCTGGCGATCCGATCCTGTTGATGGCCGATCGTCAGACTACCGGCGGATACCCTCAGATCGCGACGGTGATCACGGCGGATCTTCCGTTCGCGGGCCAACTCGGCCCGGGCGACCGCGTCGAGTTCGTGCCGTGCACGCGGCGCGAGGCGATTGCGGCGCTCGTGACACAGGAGGGAAGGCTGCTTGCTCTCCGGTAGGACGCTGGCGCCGCGCGAGGACGTGCCGCTTCAGCCGTTCAGCACGCTCGGCGTCGGTGGTGCGGCCCGCTGGTTCGTCACCGCCACTCACATGGAGGAGGTCGCTGCCGCGCATCGCTGGTCGGAGGAGCGACGCGTTCGAATGTTCGTCCTCGGCGGCGGCAGCAACGTCGTCATCGCCGACGAAGGGTTCGACGGGCTGGTCCTGCAGATTGCGCTGCACGGCGTCGACTTCACCCAGCGCCTCGGTCAGACGTTCGTCGCGGCCGGTGCCGGCGAGTCGTGGGACGCGCTGGTCCAGGCGATCGTCACTCGCGGGCTGGCGGGCGTCGAGTGCCTCTCGGGCATTCCCGGCACGGTGGGCGGAACGCCGATCCAGAACGTCGGCGCCTACGGCCAGGAAGTCTCCCAGACGATCGATCGGGTGATCGTCTACGACACGCTCGAACGGCGCACCAAGAGCTTGACTTCATTCGAGTGCGGCTTCTCGTATCGCATGAGCCGTTTCAAGGGCTCCGAGGCGGGACGCTTCGTCGTCTGTGGCGCCGCATTCCGCCTTCGTCCCGGACCGCCGACGATCTCCTACGCCGACGTGGCCGCCTCCATCCGGGACCTGAATCTTCCGTCTCCGACCCTGACCGACGTCCGCAACGCGGTGCTCGAGATACGCCGTCGGAAGGGCATGGTGCTGGACGAGGGCGATCCAGATAGCCGCAGCGTCGGATCGTTCTTCATGAATCCCGTCGTGAGCGAAAACATTCGTGACCGGATCGCGGCGGCGACCGGACAACAGGTACCCGGGTACGCGAGTGGTGAGGGCCGCGTGAAGATACCGGCCGCGTGGCTCATCGAGCGCGCCGGCTTCGAGAAGGGCTACAGCGACCGCACGGTCGGCATCTCCACCAAGCATCCGCTGGCGATCGTGAATCGCGGCGGCGCGTCGGCACGAGACGTCGTGCGATTCGCCGCCGTCATCAAGCGCGGTGTGGCCGATCGGTTCGGTGTGTGGTTGCGCCCCGAACCGGTCTTCGTCGGCTTCGGCATGGATGCCGACATCGCGTTCCTTCAGCGAACGGAGTTCTAATGGATCGTCGATGTCGAGCCTACTGATTGAAGGAGGTCATCGGCTTTCGGGCCGTGTGGCCATCGAAGGCAATAAGAACGCGGCATTACCGCTGCTCGCCGCCTGCCTCCTCACTGAAGGGGAGTGCGTCCTCGAAAACGTCCCGCGCATCGGTGACGTCGAGGTCATGGCGCGGCTGCTGCTCGACGTCGGCGCCGAGGTCGAGGGGATCGGCACGACGACGCTTCGCATTCGATCGCCGCGGATTACGACCGACGCCCCCGACCGGTCGCTCGTCGGGCGTTTGCGCGGCTCCGTTCTGCTGCTCGGTCCGCTGTTGGCGCGATGCGGCCGTGCGCACATCGCGCCGCCCGGCGGCGATTTTCCTGCCCGGCGCACGATCGCCACGCACATGGAAGCGCTGGTGGCGCTGGGCGCGCGCGAAGCAAAGGGGCCAGACCACATGCTGGAGGCGCCGGACGGTCTCACTGGCGCGAGCATGTATTTGTACGAAGCGTCGGTCACCGGAACCGAGACCGCGCTGCTGGCGGCCGCCTCCGCGCGCGGCGTCACCGAAATCCGGCACGCGGCGACCGAGCCGCACGTCGTCGAGTTGTGCGAGTTCCTGGCGAAAATGGGCGCCGGCGTTTCCGGCATCGGCAGTTCGTGCATTCGAATCGAGGGCGTGCCGAAGCTGCGAGGCGCTCAGCATCGTCTCGGCGGCGACTACATCGAGGCGGGCAGTTGGGCCGTTGTCGGGGCGATTACCGGCGGCGAGATGGCGATCGAGGGCGCGCGCGAGGAGGACATCGAGGTCGTCGCCGCGGTCCTTCAGCGCATGAACGTCCAGTGCGGGATGCGCCACGGCGTGTTCGAGGTGAAGCCGTCACAACCGATCGCTGTTCGCAAGATCACGACCGGCTTGTGGCCGTCGTTCCCCAGCGACCTGGTCAGCCTGGTCACCGTGCTCGCCACGCAGGCGGCCGGGCGCACGCTCGTCCACGATTGGATGTACGAGCTGCGCCTGTTTGCGCTCGAGCAGATGAGCGGCATGGGCGCCGATCTGTTCCTCGCCGATGCGCATCGCATCATCGTGACCGGGCCGACCAAGCTTCGCGGCGGACGAACGCTCGACAGCCGCGATTTGCGATCGGGGATGTCGCTCATCGCGGCCGGCCTCGCCGCGGAAGGGCAGACGCGGGTGACACCGCTCGAGACGGTCGAGCGCGGCTACAGCCATTTGGTCGACCGGCTGCAGGCGCTCGGCGCGAAGGTCGCGAAAGTAGAATGACCGGCGGCCTCTACGGCTTCGCGGGTGCCGGCGCCGGCGGACGGATCGGCTGCGTCTGTGGCGCGTTCGGTGCACCGGGCTGCTGTCCCGCAGGCGGCGGCGCAGGCTGCTGACCGGGGGGCGGTGGCTGCGCCGGCGGTTGACCTGGCTGCGGCGGGCGCGGCTCCTGAAGCTCGAATGCCGGCGGAATCGGCAGCGTGATCCCACCGGGACTGTCGCCATCGCGGCCGACCCTGAACGGTCGCAGATCGTCCTCATTCAGATCGAGCACGCGGACGATCCTCGGCGTCAGTGTCAGGACGATGTCGGTCTCCTTCGTCTCGCGCCGCGTGTGCGCGAACAGACGGCCGACGATTGGCAGATCGCTCAGCCCGGCGATGCCCGACAACACCCGCCGCTCGTCGTCGCGGATCAGACCCGCCAGCAGATTCGTCTCGCCGTCGCGCAGCCGAATCACCGTGCTGATGTAGCGGTTGCCGAACGTGGGCAGGCCGCCGAATCCCGCGCCTGAGATGCTGCTGACCTCAATCTTGAGCGCGAGCGACACTTCGTCGTCGTGGTGCGTGCGCGGGATGATGTCGATGTTCACGCCGATGTTCTCGTAGTTGAACGAGGTGATCGGCTGCTGGTTGACGCCGCCGGTCGCAATCGGTGAGAAGACGGTCACCGGGACCGGGACGCGTTCGCCGAACTTCGCCTGTGCTGGCATCCCTTCAGAGGTGCGCAGCTGCGGGTTGGCGAGAATTCTGGTGTTGGTGTCCTGCTTTAGCAACCGGTAGAACAGTGCCGGAAGGTTGGTCAAGACCACATCCGACTGCGTGAGATTCCGGAGATCGCGCAGCGTGAGATCCGGCCGATTGACGTCGGCGACGCCGTTGATGCCCGTCGGCTCGCTCGTGCCCACCGGTGACGGGGATGCGATCTGCAACCCGTACTCCTTGAGCCGCGTGCGATCGACTTCGAGCAACTCCACGTCGATCACGACCTCTGGACGCGCCTTGTCGACTGCGGCAATCAGCCGCCCTGCCGCGGCGACACGCGCCGGCGTGTCCTTGATGGCGATCATGTTGGTGGCCGTCACCGGCGAGAGACGCCGTGCGTCGATCACGATACGGAGCAGATCGACGGTTTCCTTGAGATCGGCGTTGCTCAGCGGGAAGGTTCTGACGACCTCTTCTTCGTACTCCTGCCGCTTGGCGGCGGTGTCGGGAACGATCGTGATCGTGCGCTGGGCCGTGATCCGGTAGAACGTTCGCGTCACGGCGGTCAGCGACTGCAGCGCGCTCTCGAGCGACGTGTTCCGGAGATCGATCGAGACCGGCTGATCGCGGAACTGCGGATCGAAGACGACGCTGATATTCGCGAAGCGCGCCAGTGCGGTGAACACGTCGCGAGACGGCGTGTCGCGAGCGAACGTCATCGACTCGGGCAATCGAACATCCGACGGCAGCTCGAACCCGGTGGGTGGCAGGTTGCGCGTGCGTTCGATCAGCGATTCGAGCTCCGTCTTCCCCTCGCGCGCGACGGCGATCTTGTTCCGAAGCTCGTTGCGGACGGTCGTCAGCTCCTCTCCGATCTCCTGATTCGCCGGGTTCAGCTCCGCCGCCAGCTGCAGTTCGACGAGCGCCTCATCGAGCCGACCGCCGGTGTGGAACCGGCGTCCGCGAGAGAAATGGTCGAGGGAGGATCGGAGTTTGGCACGTTCGAGCGCGCGGCGGGCGTCCCGATCATCAGGCCGCTGCCGAAGCACTTTGGTGTATTCGATGATCGCCCGGTCGTACTCCTGGAGCTGTTCGGCGTTGCGCCCAGCGGTCATCGCTCGAGACGCCCCGCACGCCGACACGACCAGCGCCAGCACCAAAACGGCCGCTAAACCACTGATCGGCCAACGGTTATTTGCGTGTGCCATCGGTAATAACATCGACGCCCCTAGGGACGCGGAATGCAAACTCCTTATCGGATGTGCCCGTGTTTTCCTTCAGGTTTGTGAACGAGAGGACCGAGAGCCCGCCCTGACGGTCCTTGGTCGCGAGCCCCCGGAGCTGCAGCGACTTGGCGTCGACCATGATGACGAAATACTCGTATTCGGCCTCGTATTTCTTGGGCGTGAGCTTGAGTGCGACGATGCCGGCCGGCGGACTGGATTCGAACTCCGTGGTGAAATCCCGCACGATCTGCCCTTTGCCCGCGAGGAACAGCGCCGGAGTCGTCGCTTGGTCGTCGGGCGGGACGTCGGCCACCATCACCTGTCGATCCTCGGGGATGTAGGAATACACCTTCCGGCCGTCGGAGACGAACTCTTTTCGTTCGGGTTTGCTGTAGATCCATCGCATCATCCCGGGCTTCTTGATGCTGACGGTCCCTTGTTCCCTGGTCTCCGTCCTGAGGACGCCGCCCCGATAGCTCTGCTCGAAGTTGGCGGAAAAATCGCGGATCCCCTCGTAGCGCGTCTGAAGCGCACGAGCCACCGCGTCTGGCGATGTCGGTGTTTGCGCCGCGAGTGCCAGTGTCAAAACAACCACGGCGCCACACACGGCCGCCACACGCACGTGCGGATCCCTTCGGTTTCTGGCGGTTTTCTCCTGCATTCTGCTTTTCGATTCCTGATTCGTGCCAACGCTCAGTTTAGTTGGACGTGGACCGCCGGCTTCTTGGCGACGCGAATCGAGGGCGCTTGGATCCGGAAGCGAGCCTCCGGCGTGTACAGCCCGGACGCATAAGCCTGGGCTGGATCACCGGTCCGGCTCAGCCACATCAGGCTGACGCCCCGCTCGATCCACAACGCATGCTCACGGCCATGCAGCACGTGACCGAAGCCGCCGCGCCGGAAGGTGTCCTGGGGAAGCCAGGCATCCATTCGCACGGTGAACACCTCCCCGGCCACATTGACCGTCTCGATGAACGGACGCGAAGCCGATCGGTGGTACGCCGGCACCTCGCCAGCGATGCCGGCCCACACTTCGTACCCAACAGCGGCGCGCGCCGGTGCCGACCCCTTTGCCAGCACGCCGAGGCCGGCGTTGATTTCGGCGTGCGCCCGTGTGCCCTCCGTCGGCGCCGGTACGAGCCATGTGAGTACATACGGTGCACCCCGTGGAATCCGTTCGGCGAGTGCCGCCAGCGATGATCCGTCGGGCTGGTCCTGCACCATCCCGAACACGTCGCCATACGACGACCGCACTTCGGCCGCCGCTTGTGCCGTGAGCACGACGTCGCGGTCTTCGCGCAGGTTGTCGCGGACGAGAAACGGGAAGTGCGGCAGCACCTCTGATAGATACACCCACGCCAGCCCCGGCCGCTCCCATCGGCTCGAATAGAGCAGGCTGTTCTCGAGTTGCCAGTCCATCTTCGACACGAGCAGCGCGCGGGTTTCATCGATGTCTTGAGTGAGCCGGGCCAGGAAGGCATCGGCGCGGTGATCGCTGTGGCGGTCGACTGCCGGCCATGTCTCCCACGCTCGCCATCCGGCGTACATGACTGTCGCTGCGGCCGTGGCGAGCATCAGCACGTGGCGAGATCGGAGGCTGCTGTTCGGATGAGAGGACAGCCCCCGCGGTGGTGTCAGCGCGATACCCGCCGCGAGCGCGGTGAAGAGATGCCCTGGCAACAGAAAGACGTGGGTGTCGCCGACGTTGTAGGTGAGCGCGAACAGCGTCGAGCACGCGTACGCGAGCCAGACGAACACGGCCCAGGCTCGTGAGACGGCCCACACACGGATGCCGCCGCCGACGGCGAGCAGAAGCCCGATCGCGCCGAACTGCTGCCGTGCATCCCACAGCCACATCTGCGCGCGATCCCAGAGCTGACTGGGGTGCACGCCGAGGACCATCTCGCCGCGCCAATCGGATTTCGTCACATCCATCCAGAACGCCGCGACGCGATCGCTCCACTCACCCGGAGCCTCGATCGAATTCCAGACGTACCAGAAGTTCTGCGCGTACTGCATCGCACCGATTGCGGCGATCCCGATCGCCAGCGCCACCACACGCGGACTCAGGAGCGCTCGCGGCCGCGGATGCACCTGGAACAGAAAGACGACGCTCGGAACGAACAGCAGGATCATGCTGAGGTGATTGCCGAATCCGAGCGCGAAGACCGCAAAGAACACGGCCAGGCGTGCCGTGGTCGGGCGCTTCGACCACGCGAGTAACGCCAGCAGGCAGCAGAGGATCAACGCCAGGTGGAGCGAGTACACCTCGGCGATCACGGCCTGGGTCCAGAAGGTATAGGAGAACGCGAGCAGCAGTCCCGCGGCGATGCCGCCGAGCGTGAATCCGGTCAGCCTCGCGACGAAACCGGCGAGCAGTCCGGTGGCCACTGCTGCCCAGAGAGCTGAGAACAGATTCAGGCCGCGTGCGGGGTTCGCGGAGCTGAGGAACTGCGTGAACGGGGTGGCGAGGCCGAAGTAGAGCGGATAGGCACGCCGTGCACTCGGCTCAGGCCAGAGGACCCCGGCCTGGAAGCCGCCGGTGTCGCCGAGATCGACGCCGGGGAGCAGCGTACGCGCGTACACCGAGAAGGCGATCGTCGCCACGAGACACGCCGCCACCAGCGGCACGAGTGTCGCCCCCGACGGCGGCGGCGAGTCAGCGTCGCGCACGTTTGTTCGCGACGAACTGTCGCACGGCAACAACGCCGCAGGTGTTGAGGACGTGCGCGGGCTCGATCCATCCGCGCCGCGCGGTGCCGACACCGAACTGCATCTGTCGGGCGAGCGCGTCCGAGCGGTGACAGTCGCTGTCGATCACCACGGTCACGCCCGCGGCCGTCGCGCGCCGCGCGACAGTGCCGTCCATATCGAGGTGGCCCGGGGCGCCGTCGATCTCGAGCGCAGTCCCCGTCTCGCGCGCGGCCGCGAAGATCTGATCGAAGTCGAGGTCGTAGCCCGGCGACAGCGCCGGCGATCGGTTTGCCGGGTGCGTGATCACGTTGACCAGTGGATGACGGATCGCCCTGAGATACCGCTCGGTCAACCGTGCCCGATCGTGTCCCTGATGATCGTGCAGCGAGGCCAGCACGATGTCGAAGCCGCGCAACTGGTCGTCGGTGAAGTCGAGCGAGCCGTCGCTCATGATGTCGACTTCGATGCCATGCAGGATCTCGATGCCGCCGACACGGGCCCGGACGGTGTGAATCTCATCGCGCTGCATCGGAATCTCGAGTGCGAGCAGCTTACGCGACGCGAACGCGCGCTCCGAGTGATCGGTGATCGCGACGTATTCGTACCCGAGCTGTTTGGCCGCCAGCACCATGTGCTGAATGCTGTCGCGGCCGTCGCTCCAGGTGGTGTGCATGTGGAGATCGCCGCGAATGTGACTGCTCGAGATGAGCCGCGGGAGGCGCCCGCGCTCGCCGGCCTCGATCTCGCCCTCGCCTTCGCGAAGCTCGGGCGCGATGAAGGGAAGCCCCAGCTGCCCGTACAGGTCAGCCTCGTCGGGGGCGGCGACGAGCACGCCGTTGGCGCGGCTCAACAGGCCGTCCTGAAAGGTGAGCCCTTTCCGCTTGGCGATGGCTTGCAGCGCCCGCGTATGCCGCACCGATCCGGTGTGCCACACCAGCGCCGCGCCGGCATCATCGGGCGTGCTGACGTGGAGCCGCACTCGTCCCCGATCGGTGGCGACCTCGATGCTCGTCGGCAGCAGTGCCTCGACTGACGTCACCGTGGGGAGGCGTGCGAAGCCGTCGAGCACGTTGCCATGCCATCGCGACGGCGCTACCGCGAGCAAGGACACATCGCCGACATCCGGCGCGTGGCGACGCAGGCTGCCGAGTGGCGTTAACTCGTCGAGCGGGAGGCCGAGGCGTCGCGCGTCGCGCATCAGTGTCGTGGCCAGCAGGTGCGCGCGCCCGAGCGGGATACGAAAACTCTTCAACTTGGAGATTGTGCATCGGAACGGCACGTCAGCAGTAGAGCGGAGTAAGCGCGCACGCTGGGGGCTGACGCGGTGCACGACGCGAGCGGCTCGGTTACGATCGAGCCATCGTGTGGATAGCCCTGCGCGACAGCACGTCCAAGAACATCCCGCCTGGCGGCCTCGAGGGTGCGGTGGTCAGCGACGTCGACGCCCGTATGAGCGACGTCGCCTGCATCACCGTGAGCCGGCGCTCCTCGTCCGATGCCGGCGTGCGCGAGATTTTCGTGTTGGTCGACGGCGAGTCGATCGCCGTGCTCAAACACGGCGAGGCGATCACCCACGAGCTCCCTGCCGGCCCGCATCGAATCCGCGCGCACAACACGCTGTTCTGGAAGACGCACGACGTCGTGCTGCAGCCGGGCGAGCACGCGCGGTTCACCGCAATCAATCGGGCAGGGTGGGCCGCGTTCGGCTTTCTAATGGTGCTCGGCGCGACGCCGTTGGGCCTCACGTTCGAACGAGAGACATAGGCGAGTTCCGAACTCGTGTTAAACTGAAATTTCGTGTGTGTGGGCGGCTAGCTCAGTTGGGAGAGCGCCGCGTTCGCAATGCGGAGGTCGCGAGTTCGAGCCTCGCGCCGTCCACCAACTTTTCCATCGACCGCCGAATCCGTACTGCCCAACTTCGGCCCATCCAGGTCCACAGTCTAGGCATCGAGCTTGCGCGCTGTGCTGCTCGATCTGATGCGCCGTGATCTCGTGCAGGACGAGCGAGCCGAAGGCCCGATTCAGCACCTTCAGAATCTCGCGCTCGACGCTCCGTTTGTGGAGTTCGGCATGATCGCGGATGTAGATCTCCGCGAACGCCTTGAACGTGATGTCGGGCTGCTGTCGGATACCGTGCCGACCCTCGAGCACCCGCGCTCGCTCTTTGGCTTCGATCGACTTCGCGAGTTGCTTATTTGCCGTCTCCGTGGTCTGCCGATAACGCCGTCGATTGACACGGAAGTCATAGAACCAATGATGTTCGCACCGCGGAGACGACATGCAGTGCATCGCATGATCGGCGGGGAAATTTGAACTACAGAATTTCGTAGGCTCATTGTTCGTCTCGTAGTTCGTGAAACCTTTTGTCGAATCGCGGTGCGGTCGGTGGACGGCAGCTCGTTGTAGCGCGGGGCCGTGTCCGGCGCCTCTCAGAAGTCAAACGGACCGCGTCCGTTCTTCGCGCTCGCAGGTCGGCCAGGCACTAGAGCCTTTCACAAACCCCGCGTGTTTGCCCGAGATTGCACAGTGAGTAACCGGGCCTCACTCATGCTCTTCATTCATTTCGTGGCTGACGTAGCGGACGAAGTGTGCCCTCACTGTTCAAAACCGGCTCGATTCCTTCCGCAAGTCAGCAAGAACGTTGGCATGAGCTATTACACGTGCGATGGTTGCGGGCAGTTTTGGTGCGTCAACCCACCGCCCACACCCGGCGTGCCACACACGACGGTCGCATTCCCTGGCCTCAGACGTTTTCTCGCTGCCATCTTCCGCAAGCGGCGATCCTGATTGCTGGTGCCTGACCCCCAGTGTTCCCTGGGTGACGCGTCGAGTTGCTGATGATGGTGTCGTGCGTACTGCAGCAAGAGTGCGCACCTTGAATGTCGCCAGCTCTTTCAGCGCAGTTCCCCGGTGCTTCGCGCGTCTCATTTCAGAACTCCTCGCAAGTCCACGTTTCACAAGAAAGTCATTCGAGCTGGGAGACCTGTTTGCGGTCGATCCGAGCAAGTGGAAACGTCGTCATCACGTCGGCGGCAGAACCGCAAATCATGCCGTTGCGGATTGACCTTTGCATCGAGCGCGCGTCACCAAAGGGGTTAGCAATGAGATCCAGACTCTTCGCACTTGTGATGTTCATTTCTGCGGCACTGCTACCTGCCGGGCACGCGGCAGCCCAAAGCAGGGGTAATTCGGCGAACGCCCACGAGGCGCACAAGAAGGACAAGGTAGAAAACGGGAACCAAGAAAACGGTAGTCGTCCGATCTACGTGCCGGAGCCGGCGACCATCGTGCTGCTTGGTGCGGCAGCGGGCGTGGTTGGTGTTCGCAAGGTTTGGCAGCAGCGACGACGGCTCTCGAAGGGCACTGCGACAAAATCGAGTTCCCTCTGAACCGATGCCAGCGCGCCTCTGTCCCAAGTGTGGCAAGGCTGGGCAGTTTCTGCCGGCGACGAGCGAGACCGCGGTAGTCGATTACTACCGCTGTCCCGCCTGCGCTCACGTGTGGTGCGTCGACAGGCATAACCCGACAGCCCCGATTCGACACGTCACCATCCGAGACGAGAAGAAGGGCGCGTAGGCTCACTGCTCGCTTTTCACTTCGCTGAATCCATTCGACAGCACGTGCCATCGCCAGTCCTCGGGCAATCGCTCGCGCTTCGTCTGGGGTCGACGTGCGTGGGTGTGTTCTGCCCGCCGTACTGCCCATCGGCGGTAACGCACTATGCAGAACCATCAATGACTATGCGGGTAATTCGCGTGGGCAGAACGTACAGAGAAACGGCCGCAACATGTTGCTGCTGCGGCCGTTCTTGTACTCGCCTGCATCCCGCCTTTGGCGGAACGCAGGCTCGCTCAAGGCCGCTTCGCGGCCTGTCTGCATCAACCTCTCTGATAGTGCTTAGCGCGTGGCCATTCGATTCGGTCGTCCCGCGGCCGACATATCTGTCGGTGGCCGCTCGACGGCCTGAGCGAGGGCGCGTAGCGCCCGAGTCGAAGGGTGCGTTTTTGTCTGGTGCTTATCAGTCGCCTGTCCCGCGAAATGCCCGGGCTATACTCGAACTGACGCGGTCGATCGACTCACCGCACCTCACAGCTCGACGTCTTCATGCCCAGTATCAAGAGAATTGGTGTGTTGACCGGGGGAGGCGATGCCCCTGGCTTGAATGCGGTCATCCGCGCCGTCGTCAAATCCGCGCACAACGCCGGGATCGAGGTGATCGGCCTCGAGGATAGCTTCGACGGCCTCATCTACCCGGAGAAGTCGCGGCCGCTCGGCCCGCGTGATGTCACCGGGATCCTCCGTCTCGGCGGCACCATTCTCGGTACGGTCAACCGCGGCAACCCGTTCCTCGAGCCGATCGTGACCCCGCAAGGCACGTTCGACTACGCCGACCGCGTCGTCGAGATGTTCGGCGAAATGAAGCTGGACGCGCTCGTGTGCATCGGCGGCGATGGCACGCTCGCGATCTCCTACGAGTTCTACAAGATGGGCATTCCGCTGGTCTGCGTGCCCAAGACGATCGACAACGACATCGTGGGAACGACGAGCTGTTTCGGCTTCGATACGGCCGTCGATTTCGCTACCGACGCGATCGATCGGCTGCACTCGACCGCCGAAGCGCATCGCCGCATCATGGTCGTGGAAGTGATGGGGCGCTACGCCGGGTGGATCGCGCTGCACAGCGGCGTTGCGGGCGGGGCCGACGTCATTCTGATTCCCGAGATCGCCTACGACCTCGGGAAAGTGGCACAGTGTATCCGCGATCGCGACAACTGGGGCGCCCGCTTCAGCATCGTGGTCGTCGCCGAAGGGTGCCACACGCACGATGGGGCGGTGACGCTGCTCGAGGCAGCCCACGGCGGTCATGCCGAGCGCCTCGGCGGCGCCGGCATCCGCGTGGCCCACCAGCTCGAGGAGTTGACAGGGAAAGAAGCCCGCTACGTCGTGCTCGGCCATCTCCAGCGCGGCGGATCGCCGACGGCGTTCGACCGCACGCTCGCCACGCGGTTCGGCGGGAAGGCGGTCGAACTGCTGACGAAGGGACAGTTCGGCAAGATGGTCGCGAACCACCCGCCCGATCTCGTGCCGGTCCCGCTCGGCGACGTGGTGGGGAAGACGAAGAAGGTACCGCTCGACTACGACCTGCTGCTCACGGCCAAAGCACTCGGCGTCTCATTTGGTGATTAGTGTCCGAGCAAATCCTGGTCCTTCTTCTTCTGTAGCTCGTCGATCATCTTGACGTGATCGTCGGTCATCTTCTGAATCTGCTCGAGCCCCTTCCGCTCGTCGTCTTCGGAGATCTTGTGGTCCTTGAGCAGCTTCTTCAGCCGTTCGTTGGCGTCGCGGCGCACCTGACGGACCGAGTTGCGTCCTTCTTCGGCCTGCTTGTGCACGTGACGTGAGAGCTCTTTGCGACGCTCGTCGGTCAGCGCGGGAATCGGCACGCGGACCACTTTGCCGTCGTTGGCGGGGTTGAGGCCGAGATCGGAGGCGCGGATGGCCTTCTCGATCGCGCCCATGACAGACGGATCGAACGGCTGAGCGACGATCAGCGCCGGTTCGGGGACCGACAGCGTCGCCACCTGATTGATCGGCATCTTGCTGCCGTAGGCCTCGACCTGAATGCCGTCGAGCAGTCCGACAGTGGCCCGGCCGGTTCGAACGTGGGCCATTTCCTTGCGCACGCGCTCGATGCCGGCGTCCATGCGCGTCTTGACCTCGGTGAACATGCCTTTCAGATCGTTGAAGTCCATAAGCGTGATTCGCTCGTCGTGTGGGCCGCGTGCCGGCGCCCTATACGGAGACCGTCGTGCCGATCGTCTCGCCGAGCACGACGCGGCGGATGTTGCCCGGCTGCCTCAGGTTGAACACGACGATCGGGAGTTTGTTGTCCATGCACAGCGAGATCGCCGTGGTGTCCATCACTTTCAGCTGTCGTTCGAGGACCTGCAGATACGAAATCGTCGTGTATTTCGTCGCCTGCGCGTCGATCATCGGATCGGCCGAGTAGATGCCGTCGACCTTGGTGCCCTTCAAGATCACGTCGGCTTTGATCTCCATCGCCCGCAAGGCCGCGGCCGTATCGGTGGTGAAGTAGGGGTTGCCCGTTCCGGCAGCGAAGATCACCACGCGCCCTTTCTCGAGGTGGCGAATCGCGCGCCGGCGGATGAACGGCTCGGCCACGGCCCGCATCTCGATGGCGGTCACCACCCGGGTGTGGATGCCCTGCGCCTCGAGCGCATCCTGCAGGGCGAGCGCGTTGATGACCGTCGCCAACATGCCCATGTAGTCGGCCGTGGCCCGATCCATACCGCGCGCGCTGGCGGCGAGTCCGCGAAAGATGTTGCCGCCTCCGATGACGATGGCGGTTTCAACGCCAAGCTGCTGGACGTCGCCGATATCGCGCGCAATCCGCGTCGCCACCGCGGGATCGACGCCGAACTGCTGTTCGCCCATCAGCGCTTCGCCGGAGAGCTTCAACAGTGCGCGCTTGTAGACAGGCGTGGCGGTCGATATCGCGGTGTCGGTGCCGGTTTCGGAGGACACGGATAGGAATTATAACCTCCGCGCCACCGTGCCTCCGTGTGGCTGATCGTCAGGCCTCTGCGCCCTCGCCCACCCGGAAGCGGACGAACCGACTGATTTGAATGTTTTCGCCCGTCTTCGCACTGGCTTGCGCGACGAGCTGGGCGACGGTGACCTTGTCGTCGCGGATCGTCGGCTGATCCAGCAGCACGAACTGCGAGAAAAAGCTCCCGAGCTTGCCCTCGACGATCTTGTCTATCACGTGGGCCGGCTTCTTTTCCTTTTCCATCTGGCTGCGGTAGATCGCTTTTTCCTTCTCGATCTCCTCGCCCGGCACGTCCTCGCGGCGCAGCCACTTCGGGGCCGCAGCGGCGATGTGCATGCCGACTTCCTTCACCAGGTTGTTGAAGTCCTCGGTGCGCGCCACGAAGTCCGACTCGCAATTCACTTCTACGAGGACGCCGATCTTGCCGCCCAGGTGAATGTAGCTGCCGATCGTGCCCTGGGCCGTCGTGCGGCCGGCGCGCTTGGCCGCTTGGGCAAGTCCCCGCTTGCGCAGCAGCGTCGTGGCCGCTTCCATGTCGCCGTTGGCTTCCGTGAGCGCGGCCTTGCACTCCATCATTCCCGCGCCCGTCTTGTCGCGCAGCTGCTTGACCATCGCTGCTGTGATTTCCATCGTTGCCATAATCGATACTCTTTCCGCTGTCGGCAGGTCTCAAGACCCGCCTCGACGACGTTCCCGTCGATCGTTGTAGCGGCGGGTCTTCAGACCCGCCGATCTGCCGTACAAAACAAGCGCCGGCCAACCGAGCCGGCGCATCAACTCCTGAACCTCGGTGTCTATGCCCCGGCTGGGGTGGGTTCACGGCGCTGCGGCCGAACCGCTCGCGTCAATCGGGCAGCCGAATCGGCCGCCGCGGCCTCTTCGGCGCGGGCCGCGTCTTCGTCGGCGATGCGTGATTCACGCATGCCTCGCCCCGCGGTGATCGCCTCGGCGATCTTCGACGCGAACAATCGAATCGACCGGAGCGCATCGTCGTTGCCCGGGACGACGTAATCGACCTCGTCCGGATCGCAGTTGGTGTCGACGATGCCGATCACCGGGATCTTGAGCTTGCGCGCCTCATCGACCGCGATCTTCTCCTTGCGCGTGTCGACGACGAACACCGCGTCGGGCAGGCGCGACATCTGGCGGATGCCTTCGAGGTTCTTGAGCAGCTTGCGCTTCTCTTTCTCGTTCCGGGCGATCTCCTTCTTGGACAGCGTGTCGTAGCGGCCGTCGGTGACCATTGCCTCGAGGTCGCGGAGGCGTCCGAGACTGCGTTGAATCGTCGTGAAGTTGGTGAGCAGCCCGCCGAGCCAGCGCTGGTTCACGAAATACATGCCGCAGCGTTGCGCTTCTTCGGAGATGACGTCCTGCGCCTGACGCTTGGTGCCGACGAAGAGCACAGTGCGGCCGTCGGCGGCCAGGTTGGTCAGGAACTCTTCGGCGTCACGGAACTTCTTGGCGGTCTTGTTGAGATCGATGATGTAGATGCCGTTCCGTTCGCCGAAGATGTATTCCTTCATCTTCGGGTTCCACCGCTTCGTCTGGTGGCCGAAATGCACGCCGGCCTCCAGCAGATCCTTGATCGCAATCCCGGGCAAGATCCCTCCCTCGTTCTAACGTTTGCTGAACTGGAACCGCTTACGGGCGCCAGCCAATCCGTACTTCTTTCGCTCCTTGACGCGCGAATCCGACGTCAGGAGCCCATCCTTCTTCAGCTGCTTGCGCAGCTCCACATTGAACTCGCACAGCGCCCGGGCAATGCCGAGCCGCATCGCGCCTGCCTGTCCGTTCACGCCGCCGCCGTCGACCGTGGCCAGGATGTCGAACTTGTCTCCAGTCTCGGTCAGAAGCAGCGGCCGCTTCACCTGCGTCCGCAGCGCGTCCGTGGTGAAGTACCGGTCGAACTCTCGCTTGTTGACGGTGATGGCCCCTTTGCCGGGACGAAGGAAGACGCGCGCAGTCGATGTCTTGCGACGGCCAGTTGCGTAGTATTCGATACTTGCCAAGCTAAGTGACCTCGAGCTTCTTGGGCTGCTGCGCAGCGTGGGGGTGATCGGCGCCGGCGTAGACCTTCAGTTTTCGGTACATCGCGTCGCCCATTTTCGTTTTCGGCAGCATGCCGCGGACCGCCTCTTCCACGAGCCGAACCGGACGGCGTTTGCGCAGATCGACAGCGCGTTCCTCGGTGAGTCCGCCCTCGTAACCGCTGTGCCGCCGGTAGAGCTTCTGGGATTCCTTACGACCGGTCAGCTTGACGCTGCCCGCGTTGACGATGATGACGTGGTCGCCCGTGTCGATGAACGGGGTATAGATCGGACGATGCTTGCCTTGCAGCAGGCGAGCGGTGACCGTCGCGACCCGGCCCAGGACCTGGCCTCCCGCGTCTATGACGTGCCACCGGCTGTCCGCGCGTTTCGCGCTGGCTACGAACGTACGCATGAATAAGGGATTCCTTCGTTGCCCTCGTCCGCTAAGACGAGGCCTTTGCCGACCCGCCTCGTCCACATACTGGTCGCGGCCAGATCGGTACAAGGATGTCCGACAACGGTAAACCCCAAGGATACCGACAGTTGTCTGGCGAGTCAAGACGCTAACGCGTCCGACTGTCGACGGCGCGGAGCAGCGACTCCAGGTGCTGCCGGGTGGCGGGCGAGTCCGGTTGAAGCCGCAGCGCCGCACGATCGTGGGCGATGGCTTCCGCCAGTTTCCCCTGCAGACCGTAGGCAATCGCCAGGTTGCGATGGGCGTCCGGACTTCGAGGGCTGATGGCCAATACGCGCGTGAGATGGTCGATCGCCTGGTCCAGTTGGTTGCGCGGGCCGAGCAGCATGGCCAGGTTGAAGTGCGCCTCGGCGTTCTCGGGGTTGATCGCAATGGCACGCCGGAATTCGGCCATCGCCTGTTCAGGACGACCCGACGCCAGCAGCAGGTTGCCCAGGTTGAACCGCACGCGGTCGTCCTGCGGCTTGAGCCGTACGGCCTCGCGCACGTGTCGCGACGCCTCATCCAGCCGGCCCTGGCTCTGAAGAACGCTTCCCAGATTGCTGTGTGCTTCGGCATCGCGAGGGTCGAGCCGGATCGCCTCGTCGAACTGCGCCATTGCCTCCATCGTTCGGCCCGCTTGCAGATACTTCGTCGCGAGATAGTTGTGGGCGGCGGCATCGGCCGGCGCTGCCTTGACCCGGGTTTCCGCGCCGGCCACATCGGCGCGCAGCGCTCGCGCGTGCTGGTCGGCTTCGAGCGTGGCGATGTCCTCGGCATGACGCGGGATGACTTCCAGCCACAACGCACCCATTTCGTCGGTCGAGTTCGGCCCCCACTGCACTCGACGGACCGTCTTCATGGGATTGTTCGTGTTCCGCTCGGAGTTGTCGTAGACGAACCGCATGCGAACCGTCGTTCCCCTGGGGAGGAACAGTGGCGACGCATAGCGATACTGGTCCTGCCACTTGATGTTCCACTGCGTGATCGACAGCAGCGGCACGGACGTGCCGTTGGGCAGCCGCGCCACGCCTTGCATTTGCGTGGCAAGGTAGTGCGCGTGCGGATAAACGCTGACCGCTTCGACGTCTGCCGGCAGCACATATTCATCCTCGATGACATACGCGGCGTTCCCGGCGGGAATGTCGATCGATTTCGATTCGAGCTTGATCACCACCGGTGTCCGCGTCGGCGGCGTCGGCGAGAAATACAACCCTATCGCCGGCTGGACGACCTCGGTGCTGCCGGTCGGCACCATGTGCAACTGCACCGCGAGGTCGCTGCCTTCCTCCAGCGTCCACGCCGTATCGGCCGCCTCGAGAACGGGGACGCGCCCTGGCGACCATCCGTAGACGTTCTGCACCTGATCGTCGGGCATCGCGGCAAAGCCGGGTCCCGTGTCGTTGCGATCCAGTCGGCGCGCGACGCGAGCGGGATCCACGGCGACGTTGGCGTGGTGCAGCACTCTCGGGTTGTCGGCGCGAAATTCAATGGCGCGGACGTACCTGGGCGGTGCCGCTGGAACGGGGAAGACGAAGTTGCGGAACACGTCGCCGCCGCGGGCCGGGAGCGTGTACGACTCCGGCATTGTCACGACCAGATCGGGCGTGCCGAGCTGCCACCCGTCGGGATATGTCGGCTGCGCCGGGCGATCCTTCACATCGCCTTCCGGCGCGCCGCTCTGTGCCCAGCGCTGGATCGTCGCGATCTGCGCGTCGGTCAGCCGGCGCTCGTGCGCGAAGCGGACATCCGGTTCGGGCAGCCACGGCGGCATCGCCCGGGTTGCGGTTGCCTCGGCGATCTCACTGGCATGGGTCTTCGCGCTGGCGTAGTCGAGCAGGCTGAACGGCGCGCCGGCGACACACAAGGGATCGTTCGCCGTGCTCGCTGGTCTGGTCGCATTCGACGCGGTCGCTTTGGGTGTCGCCGCTGCGGCCCCGTCGATCGGCCGATGACACGACGCGCAATGCTCGAAGAAGATCGGCGCGACGTCTTTATTGAAGGTGATCGTGCGCTCAGAAACGGGCAGTTGCTCGGGAGCCGCGGACGACGGCCGCTTGCAAGCGGCCGTCGCCGAAGATACGAACACGACGATTGCGATCAACGACCGGGCGGTCCGGCCCGGTCGCATCGTCTTAGAAGTCCACCTGCACGCCGACGTCGACGAACCGGGACTGCATGATCGTAAGGGGCGTCTGCCACGACGCTCCATACGTGTTCGAGTACGTCTGAACGGCATTCGAGTTGTTCAGATTGTAGATTGAGACCGTCGGCCTGATCGTCGTCTTGCCGGTTCGGATGGTTCGGCTGAACCGGATGTCGGCCTGGTAGATGCGGTCGCCGTAGATGAGCCCGGCGGAGACGATGTCGACCGTCGGCGCGGCGCCCGTGAATGGCCGTGCCAGCGTCGCCGTGCAGAGCGGCTGGCCGTTGACCGTGCTGTTCACCGGACACTGCGCCCGAATCTCGGGACCAGAGAGGCTCTGGAGTGTCGCTGCGAAGTTCACGTCCCATGGCAGGCGATACGAAACCTGACCCTTGAACTGCGGGTTCCAATTGGGATGGGTATCGCAGAATGCGTCGGCGCGCGGGTCGCTGTTCCTGCCGCTCCCCGAGGTGAGGCTGAGGTCGTCTTTCAGCGCGCACGTGTTGATGCGCTCGCGACCCCAGCTGAAGCCGCCGGACACAATCGTGTTCCGAACCAGCCGCGCGTTCACGTCGACATCGAAGCCGTCGTAGATATCGTCGATGCCGCCCACCTTCTTCGCGTTGAAGATCAGATTGTTCGGCGCGATGTTCCGGTTCACGTCGAAATACCCGCACTGCTGCGTGCCGCTGCCCGGCAGCCGCGGGTCGGTCGGAAGGTTCACGCAGTACGGCGTGTAGTCGGCGTTGGTGACCGCCTGGTTCCGCGTTGCCTGCAGGTTGCCGTACCAGCGCCGCGTGTAGCCGCCGTAGACCGATACGCGCGGCACGATCTCACGCTGGATGCTGACCTGACCCTCCCAGTTGTTTGGACGCTTGTGCCACCCGTCGATCAGATCAGGATCGTAGTTCGTGGTTCGCGCCGTCACCTGACCGAACGCCGGGTTGTTGATCGCGCCGCACTGCACCTGTCCCGGGCGTTTGGTGTTGGCGGCCGGGTTCGTCAGATCGCAGTCGTCGTATGGGTTGTAGGTGCCGTTGTAGACCACGCCGGCGGGCGCCGCCCAGGAGCGAGTGACGTTGTTGACGCTCGACTGGACCGGGTTGACGAAGCGGGCTATGGTGTAAGAGTCGCCGACGACGTAACGGCCGACGCTGGCTTTCAACGCCGTCTTGCCGTTGCCGAACAGATCGTACGACACGCCAAACCGCGGATCGATGTCCTTCCAGTTCGGCACGTTCTTGATCGCATCGAAGTGGTGCGCCGGCGTGAACGGGCCCGCCGCGATATCCTGCGCGTCCACTTGCGAATTCAGGAAGTCGAGACGCACGCCGTAGTTCATCGTCAGGCGGCGAATCGTCCACTGATCCTGCCCGTAGATGCCCATGTTGTACTTCAATGTTTCGTGGAACTGGATCGGCGTCGCGAATTGCGTGATCTGGAACGGCTGCAGATTACGCAACTGCAGGCTGACCGAGTTGTTGACTTCCTGCGTGGTGTAGCGCCACGAGTGCATGAGCGTCATCCCGACCTTGATGTTGTGCGTGCCGGTCACGTACGAGGCCGAGGCGCGGTAGTTCGATTGATCGCTGCGGTTGTAGCCGTAGCCGGCCGACGCGCCCCAGGACGTCGGCATGCCGGCGGGCTGCAGCGGATCGCTCATCGCGAACTGCGTGGTGGAGACGCCGGCGCGGCGATACCCATGGAAGTCCTGCGGAGTGATCGTGCCGCCGGCCTCGAGCAGGATCTTGTTGGTGAGCGGCGAGCTCCAGCTGCCCTGCAGGATGTACTGCGGGATGTTCTTGTACTCCGGGCAGGCGCTGATCGCCGTCAGATACGTCGGCACGAAGCAATTGCCGAAGAACGTGTACTGCCAGTCGGTGTAGACGTTCACCTTGTTCTTTTGGTTGACCTGCGTGGTGAATCGAGTGACCGCGCTCTGATGCCACACCGGAAACAGGTTCTGCTCTGTCGTGCATTGCCCCGTCGCATCAGGGGCGCAACTGTAAAACAGCTCCGTGAAGTCCGCGTCCCTGAACGACTGCGCGACGGTGTTATACGTGCCCCAGTGACGATAGGACCCATAGACCCACAGACGGTCCTTGATGATCGGGCCGCCCAGCGCCGGATTCGCGTCCCAGATACGGTTGATGCGGTTACCGGTCGAGAGCCCGCGTGCTCTGAGCTCGTCATCGAGGTTGTTGGACTGCCATCCTTCGCCCGCGTAGCGTGCCGAGAAGGAACCGCGGTAGGTATTGGATCCTTCCTTCGGGATGAAGTTCGAATAGACGGTCGCGCGCTCGAACTCCGCGTTGTGCGAGTCGGTCTGAAACGTGATCTCCTGGGCAACGCCGTTGTTCAAGTAGTTGCCGTACTGCAAGCCGCCGGTCCCGCTGCCGTTGATGATCGGCATCCCCTCGACCATGATCAGGCTGTCGCTCGCGCGGCTGCCGTGCACGACGAGGTTCATCCCCGTTTCGGGAATCGAGCCGCCGACGTTCTGACGCACGCCGGTGACCAGCACCGCGGGCGTGAGCGCCGCGAAGCTGACGAAGTTCCGATCTGTCGGCAGGACGTCCATCACCTCGCGCGAGGCGGTGGTCTTCTTGATCGTGTTCTGAGTATCGACGATCGGACTCTCGCCGGTCACCGTGACCGTCTCTTGAAGCGAGCCGACCCGCAAGTCGGCGTTGACCTGCGCGGTGAACGAGGTCGTCAGCTCGATGCCGTCGCGCACGAACGTGTTGAAGCCTTGCAGGGTGAAGGTGACGCTGTACACCCCCGGACGCAGGTCGATGATTCTGAACTGCCCGGAACTGTCGGTCACCGCCGTACGCGATCGTTCAATGAGGGCAGGACTGGACGCTTCAACCGTGACACCGGGCAGGACCGCGCCCGTCGTGTCTCGAACCACACCGGCGATGGCCGTCTGGCCCTGAGCCAGCGCATCGCGTGAACAGAGCAGCACTGCGGCCGCGAGTACCAGCTGCAGTCCGAGGGTTTTGCCGAATCGCATGCACGCCTCCGATGAGATGGATGGAGGCTCGTGTATAGCGGCATTGACGGCCTGAAGTCAAACCCCAACAGCGCGATTTTTCCGCGCAGAACTGCGCCTTTGTCCAGCGCGGCCATTGTGATGGGGCCCCAAAACTGCCGATAACGAGTCATGTAAGGCGGGTTTTCCAGATCACGTCGCTAACGGAAGTGTGAGCAGCTCACGGATCTGTTGAGTCGACTGACGAAGACGCGTCAATGCGCGTCGAGGGAAGTGGTTCGTTTCGTATGGATTCGGTCGGCGGTGCCAGGGTGGAGTTCCTGGCACAGGCGTTGAAACCGATTGAACGAGGACATCCCCCCTGTCCCCGGGTCGACGTGCATCTCGACGTGGCCGGGGAGGGGAGGGCGTAACGAGTGAAGGCCTGAGCACTCTGTATGTTTGGAATTGGTAAAGCCAAATCCGTCGTGGGTCTCGACATCGGGTCGAGCGCGGTGAAAGCCGTCGAATTGAAGCCGGTCGGCAAAGGCTTTCGCGTGGCGGCGTTCGGCAGCGAGCCCGTCCCACAGGACGCGATCGTCGACGGCGCCATCATCGATGCCGGCGCGGTCGCCGACGCGATCCGCCGTGTCTTCGACAACAACAAGGCCTTCAAAGCCAAGGACGTCTGCGCCTCGCTGTCGGGGAACGCGGTCATCGTCAAGAAGATCACGCTGCCGGTGATGACCGAGTCGGAGCTCGGTGAGTCGATCTACTGGGAGGCCGAGCAGTACATCCCGTTCGACATCCAGGACGTCAATCTCGATTATCAGATCCTCGATCCCGGCACCGGCCCCGAGTCGCGCGGCAGCATGGAAGTGCTGCTGGTCGCGGCGAAGAAGGAGAAGATCGCCGACTACACCGGCGTCATCACCCAGGCCGGCCGCGCGCCCGTCATCGTCGACGTCGATGCCTTCGCGCTGCAGAACGCGTTCGAGGTCAACTACGGTCTCGAGAGCGCCCACGTCGTCGTGTTGTTGAACGCCGGTGCCAGCGCGATCAACATCAACATCCTTCAGGGCGATCAGTCCGTCTTTACCCGCGACATCTCGATCGGGGGTAACGCCTACACCGAAGCGGTGCAGAAGGAGCTCGATCTGCCGTTCGAAGCGGCCGAACAGCTCAAGAAGGGCATCCCCGTCGACGGCGCCTCTTTTGAAGAAGCGCAGCCGGTGCTCCGCGCGGTGACCGAGAACGTTCTCCTGGAAATTCAGAAGACTTTCGATTTTTTTAAGGCGACGGCCGCATCCGAACAGATCGACCGGATCATGCTGAGCGGCGGCGCCTCGCGCGTCGACGGCTTCCGCGAAATGCTCAACGAGCGCATCGGCGCGCCGGTCGAAGAGTTCGATCCGTTCCGCGCCATCGTGTGGGATGGCAAGAAAGTCGGCGGTGATCCCAGTGAGCACGCGGCGACGGCCGCGGTCGCCGTCGGTCTCGCGCTGAGAAAGGTTGGCGACCGGTGATTCGCATCAACCTGCTCGGCGTCGAGCGTCAGAAAGCCAAGAAGGCGGTCGCGCCGTCGTTCGACATCGGACAGCGCCTGACGGCGCTGTGCAGCCTCGTGCTCGTCGTCACCGTGCTCGGGATCGGGTGGTGGTACTGGTCGCTGAGTACCGAAACGACCGAGCTCGACGCCGAGATCGCCCGCTCGCAGCAAGAGGCGAACCGTCTGAAATCGCTCCTCAATGAGGTCAAGCAGTTCGAGGATCGGCGCGCGCAGCTGCAACAGCGCGTGCAGTTGATCGAGCAGCTGCGTGGCGGCCAGAGCGTGCCGGTGCAACTGCTGGATCACGTGAGCAAGAGCCTGCCGGACATGCTGTGGCTGACGAGCCTCGAGCAGGACAGCGGCGCGATCACGATCGAGGGACGCAGCACGACGCTGATTGCGCTGTCTGATTTCGTCGGCAACCTGGGCAACACGTCGCTGCTGCAGAAGCCGATTGAAATCGTCAACAGCCAGGTGGAGGCCCCGGTCGCGTCCAGCGGGCCAATTCGCGGGGGCGCTCCGGCGGTTGAAACCATCAAGTTCACGGTCCGGGCGAAGTTGGGCGGCCAGCCGGCCCAGCCGCCAGCGGGCGGGCGCGGCGCGGCACGGGTCGCCGCGACCAAGTAGGCGCGAGGGAATGAGGTCCTAAGGGCGTGGCGATCAACCTGAGTCTCAGCAAATTGCCCTGGTACGGCCAGCTTGGCGCGTTCGTCGTGCTGTCGCTCGCGATGGCCGGCGCGTTCTGGCAGCTGTACGCCAAGGACAAGATGACGGTGATCGAAGGTCAGCGCGCGCAGGTGGCGACGCTGCGCAAGGAGATCGACCGCGGGCTGGCGATTGCCAAGCGACTGCCGGAATTCCGCAAGGAAGTCGGAACGCTCGAAGCGCAGCTCGATCGGCTGCGTTCCGTGCTGCCCGAGGAACAGGACGTCGCCGACCTGCTGCGCCGTGTCCAGGCGATGGCAACGCAGTCGAATCTGGAAATCCGCGGGTTCACGCCGCAGACGGTGGCCAAGAAACAGCTGCACGCCGAGTGGCCCATCGGCCTCAAGCTCGAAGGCACGTATCACGACCTCGGCGCGTTCCTCGAGCGCGTGAGCAAGTTCCCGCGAATCATCAACGTCGCCAGCATCAAGATCAAGGCGCGCACGGAACAGACGCCATCCGCGACGGTGGACGCCGAGTGCACCGCCACGACGTTCGTGCTGCTCGACGCCAAGGCCGCGGCCGCGCCCGCGAGCGCCGGCGCAAAAGGCGCCGCCGCGCCGAAGGGGAAGTGATGGCTGTCATGCGCATCCTTGCTCTCGCCTGTCTGGCCGCACTGACCGCGCCTGTTCCGTCGGTGGGGCAGACCGCCCCGGCGTCGACATCGAAGACCGCCTCGGCGGCCGCCCCGGCCACGGTCGCGGCTGCGACGACGACCACGACGGCCGTGCAGGCTGAAAAGGACGGCACCGGAAAGGACGGTGCGGCGACGCTCGAGCCGCGCGGCTTCACCTACAACCCCGAAGGCCGGCGCGATCCGTTCGTCACCCTGCAACGCCGCGGCTCGGATGAACGCGGCGCCAATCGCGGCTCTCGTCCGTCGGGCCTGTCGGGCATCTCGACGTCCGAGGTCAGCCTGCGCGGGACGATGAAGAGTCCAGGGGGATTCGTCGGCATCCTGCAGGGCGTCGACAACAAGTCGTACATCGTGCGAGTCGGCGACAAGCTGTTCGACGGCTCGGTCCGATCCATCACTGCGGATGCGATGGTCATCCTGCAGCAGGTCGACGATCCACTCTCGCTCCAGAAGGAACGCGAAGTGAGGAAACAGCTCCGACAGACGGAAGAGGCCAAGTAACCATGTACCGATATTCGATGCTGCTCGGCCTGTGCCTAGCCATGGCAGCCGGCGTGATGGCTCCACTGGGTGCCAGCCGGGCGCGGGTGGATCAGGCGATGCTCACCAAGATCGCCTCTCGCGTCGAGGCTCGCACGGGTGTCATCGCCATCGAGGCGTCTGCGCCGGTGCCGTATGTCGCGTCGCAGCCGGATCCCAAGACCTTCGTCGTCGAACTGCGTGACGTGGTGACGTTCGGCTTCCACGACGCCTTCACCGCCGACCCGCGTCATCCGGTCGCGGCCGTGCGTGTCGAGAACGGGCAGGCGAGCGACGGCGCCAGCGTGGCGCGCGTGCACATGACCTTGACGCAGGCGATTCGTCCACGGGTTCGAAGCGCCCGCAACGTCATCTTCGTTGAGACCGATCGGGCCGATGCCGCGCCTGTTGTTTCCTCTGGTGCCATCAATCTCGCTGGGCCCTCCGCCGCGATTCGTGATGTGCGCGTCTCGCGCCGCAACGGCGCGACGGCGATCACGCTGCTCGGCACCGCGCGGTTGACGACCACTGGAGCCCAGGAAATCAAGGATGGGACGAACCGGCTGGTGTTCGATCTGCCCAACACCACCTCGGCGCTGCCGGCGGTGACGCCAGTGAACCAGGGGCCCGTCGAGAAAGTACGCATCGGCATCAATCCGAAGTCGCCGCTGCTGACGCAGGTCAGCGTGGACCTGTCGCGCGCCGCGTCGTATCGCATGGAGTCGTCGCCCGATGGCAACGACCTGACCGTCCTCTTCGACGAGCCCGTGGTCGATCCGATCTCTGCCCTCAAGTCGACGGCAAGTGCACCCAAGCCGCAGCAGGCACCGCCCGCAGCCGCCGCGCCCGCGCCGCAGCCCAGCGCTCCCGTACCGGTCGCCGCCCAGGCGTCGGCAGCCTCGTCGGCGCAACCGCCGCAACCGCCGCAGCCGCCGGCGCGTTACACCGGCAACCCGGTCAGCCTCGACTTCCAGGGGGCCGATCTCCGTGCGGTGCTGCGAACCTTCTCGGAGATCAGCGGTCTGAACCTCGTGATCGATCCGTCGATCCAGGGCACGGTCGATGTCGCGCTGCGCGACGTGCCGTGGGATCAGGCCCTCGATATCATCCTGCGCGCCAACAAACTCGGTTACGTCGTCGACGGCACGATCGTGCGCGTCGCGCCGCTCACCGTCCTGGCGGAAGAGGAAACACAGCGCCGCAAGCTGGCCGAGGAGCAGGCGCTCGCCGGCGAGCTCCGGGTGCTGACCCGATCGCTCAGCTACGCGAAGGCGGACGATCTCACGAAGCTGCTGACGGCTACCGTCCTGTCGCAGCGTGGCTCGATTCAGACCGACCCTCGCACCAACACGATTATCATCAACGACCTCGCCGATCGGCTCGACCGTGCGAGCGCGCTGCTGACGACGCTCGATCGGCCCGAGCCGCAGGTCGAGATCGAGGCGCGCATCGTGCAGACCACACGCGAATTCGCGCGTCGTCTTGGCGTGCAGTGGGGCTTCAATGCGCAGGCGTCGCAGGCGCTCGGCAACACCCTGCCGCTGGCGTTCCCGAACCAGGTCAATGCTGGCGGTCGCACCGGTGTGACGCAAGGGCCGGTCAACGGCGATGGCGTCAGCAACGGCGTGAACCTCGGGATCGGCGGTGCGACCAGCGCGGCCGGCCTCGCGTTGGGGTCGATCAATGGTGCGCTCAACCTCGACGTTGCGCTGTCGGCGATCGAGCGCTCCGGCCAGGGCCGCATCCTGTCGACTCCGAAGGTGTCGACGCAGAACAACATCGAGGCGGAAATCACGCAGGGCATCCAGGTGCCGATTCAGACCGTCGCGAACAACACGGTCACCGTCACGTTCAAGGACGCCGCGCTGACGCTTCGCGTCACCCCGCAGATCACCGCGGCCAACACCGTCATCATGCGCATTACGATGGAGAACTCCTCACCCGACTTCAGCCGCGCGGTCAACGGCATCCCGCCGATCGACACGCAGCGCGCGTTGACGCAGGTGCTGGTGAGCAGTGGCGAGACGACGGTGATCGGCGGCATCTACGTGAGCCGCGAGCAGACCAGCCAGGATCGGACGCCCGGGCTCAATCGCTTGCCGCTGCTCGGATGGCTGTTCAAGCGCAACGAGTTCACGGACGAGAGCCGCGAGCTGCTGATCTTCATCACCCCCAAGATTCTGAGGCTGTAGGAGAAGTGCCGTGACAGTGAGATTTGCCAAAATCGTGACCCTCCTCGGGGTCGTTACGCTGTCGACGAGCTGCGGCGACTTCGTCCGTCAGGGTCGGTCGCCGGTGCTGCTCGTCGTCAAGTCGATGGCCGCCGGCTCGGGTGGCGCGCAGGGGGAGCTGAGCTCCACCCTGCAGTCCGATGTGCTCGTCATGCGGACAACGCCCGACCCGTGCACCGCGCAAACGCCGTGTCCGACGATTGTCAATGACGTCGGTGAGGCGGTGTTCGCCCTCCAGCTCAAAGATCCGGGATCGCTCAACGTCACGAACGAACCGAGTCTGACGAATGCGGTGACGATCAATCGGTACCGTGTCGAGTATCGACGCACCGATGGCCGCTTCACGCAGGGCGTCGACGTGCCGTTCGCCTTCGACTCCGCCATCACGGTCACGGTCATGCCGGGCGAAGACACGACCGCAGGCTTCCAGATCGTGCGCCACTCGGCGAAAGCAGAGGCGCCGCTCGCGGCCCTGGCGCAGAGCGGGAACATCATCTCGACGATCGCGACCGTCACGTTCTTCGGCCGCGATCAGGCTGGCAACGAAGTGACGACGTCGGCCAACATCGGGATCGACTTCGGCGACTTCGCGGACGAGGACTAGGGAACACCATGCAGATCAGCACGAGCAGCGTTCATCTCCAGTGGGCTCGCATCGGCGCAGTGCTCTGCGCCGTCGCGCTCGGTGCCGCATGTACGGTTTCGGATACCGAGGCGCCGCCGCTGGCTGGCCCCTCGGGCTTCGGGTTGTCGTTCTCGTTGAGCGCCACGCCGGAGATCTTGCCGCGCGACGGCCAGTCGGTCTCGACGATCCGCGTGGAAGCGCGACTCAACGACCAGCCCTACGCCAACCAGACGCTCGTGCTGACAACCTCGGCCGGTCGATTGGGGCAGAGCGACATCCGGACGGATGCGAACGGGCGTGCGGCGTTCGTGTATATCGCGCCGAGCGTGAACGAGCCCGTCTCGGAGGCGACCATTTTCGTCACCGCCGTTCAGAACGGCGACCTCGCCAATGCCCGCAGCGATTCGATTCGCATCGCCGTGATTGGGCCGGAGGTCCCGGTTGCCGCGTTCACGACGACGCCGTCGACAGCGGCTCCCGGTGCGGCGTTCCATTCGGTGATCACCTTCGATGCCACCACGACGAGGCTGGGGAACGCACAGTGCGGCAGCAGCTGCACCTACTCGTGGAACTTCGGCGACGGCTCGTCGGGCAGCGACATGGTCGTGCAGCACCAGTACGGCAACTCGGGTGTCTTCAACGCGACGCTGACGGTCACGACCGCCAACGGGACGTCGAGCACCGTGACCAAGCCGGTGGTGATTGCGCCGCCCGATCTCACGACGCCCGACTTCACGTTCGCGCCGTGTGCGAGCCTGGTCGCCAAGTGCGTGACCCTGACCGATTCGTCCGCGCCGCCGGACGGCGTGACGATTGTGAGCCGGTATTGGGACTTCGGCGACGGCTCGTCACCGGTCTCCACGCCGGACGCGGTGATCGACCACACGTTCCCGGCGAATGCGAACCCGGTCACCTACAACGTCAGGTTGCGGCTCACCGACAACCTTGGACGGGTGAGCACCACGACGAAGCAGGTCGCAGTACCATAGGCGGAGTGCCGGACACCAGTCGCATTGAAGATCTGCGACGCCGGGTCCAGAAGGACCCGGCGTCGATTGCCTTCGCCCAACTTGCCGAAGAGCTGCGGCGCGCCGGTCGAAACGAAGAGGCCGTTGACGTCGCCACCGAAGGCCTGTCACACCATCCCGCGTACCTCTCGGCGCGAGTCACCCTCGGGCGAGCGCTGCTCGAATTGGGACGGCTCGACGAGGCCGCGGCCGAATTCGAATTCGTCGTTCGCTCCGCGCCCGACAACCTCACTGCGGTGCGGCAGCTGGCCGATATCCACCAGCGTCGCCGGCAATCGACGCACCAATCGAGAAGCCAGCAGCCCGACGCACCAATCCCGCCCGTGCATGCCGAGGAGCCGCCAATCCCGACCCCCCGTGCGACCGCCACGCCAGTATCGATAGAACCGGTCAGCGTCGTCGCCGCACCCCCGGCGCCCACACCGGAAGAACTGGTCATCGCCGAACTCGAATCGTGGCTCGCGGTGATCGACGCCGAGCGACTGCACCGCGGAACCGTGCAACCGCGCTGACGCCATGCGGCTCGCCCCGTCCGACGTGCTCGCTGCGCGGCACCGCCGGCTTCAGGACGCACTCGGCCGCGACGCGCTCGACGCGCTCGTGGTCACGAATCCTTCCAACATCAGATACCTGACGAACCACGTCGGGACGGCCGGCACCGCAGTCGTCACGCGAGAGGTCGTGCATCTGCTCGTCGACTTCCGATACCAGGAAGCGGTCTCGTCGCTGCAAGCATCCCCTGCCGCTTGTCCGACACTTCAGACGCGCTCGGTTCCGGCGAGCTACGACGAAGCGCTCGCCGATCTCCTGATCGATCTGCGCATGACGAGCGTGGGGATCGAGGCTGGGCATCTGACCGTCGCACGTCATGAATGGCTCACGAAGACAATCGCTTCGCGGGCCACGTCCGCCTCGCTTCGCTCGACGCAGCGGCTGGTCGAGCGGCTGCGAATGATCAAGGACCCGTTCGAGATCCAGGTGCTCCGCGACGCAGCCGCACGGCTTGAAGCCGTTGTCGATCAGTCATTTCCTGCGTTGCGGGCGGGCGCGGTCGAACGTGACGTCGCCGGCGCCATCGAGCGTGCACTCCGCAAAGTGGGTTACGAGCGCCCCGCCTTCGACACCATCGTCGCGTCCGGCCCGAATTCAGCCCTTCCGCACCATCGGGCCGCTTCACGGAAATTGGCGCCTGGCGACCTGGTGGTGCTGGACTTTGGCGGCGTATTGGACGGATACTGCTGCGACCTCACCCGGATGGCGTCTGTCGGAACTCCGTCACCAGAGGCGCGTCGGTTGTACGATGCCGTTCGCGACGCGCACCGAGCGGCGATTGCGGCGGTCAAGCCGGGACGGCCCGCGTCGGAGGTCGACGCGGCGGCCCGTGACGTCCTGCAGGGACACGGGCTGGGGGACGCGTTCGGGCACGGGACCGGCCACGGTCTGGGACTCGACGTGCACGAGGAGCCCCGCGTCGGCCGACGGCGAACCGATGCGCCGGATCCGATCCTCGAGCCCGGAATGGTCTTCACCATCGAGCCTGGGGCGTATCTGGCAGGCTTCGGCGGCGTCCGGATCGAAGACGATGTCCTGGTGACCGACACGGCGTGCGAGGTCCTGACGTCGATTCCACGGGACCTTCGGGTCTGCGGGTTGGGATAAAGTGGCGGGTCCACAGAACAGAACCCCGCCCGACACAATGGATCTAGACGAGATCAAGAAGATTCTCGACATGATGCGCCAGCACGATCTGGCCGAGTTCGAGCTCGAACGTGACAACGTCAAGCTCCGTCTGCGGAAGAACTCGGCTGGCGGCTGGAACGGGGCCGTGCCCCCGACGCCCACCGTCTCCTATGTCGCCTCTCCGGTGCCGGTGGCTGCGGCCGCTGGTGAGAACAGCGCGCCGGCCCCGCCGGTGCTCGCGCCCGCCAACGAGGACATCGATCTCGCCATCGTCAAGTCGCCGATCGTCGGCACGTTCTATCGGTCGCCGGAGCCCGGGGCGCCGTCGTACACCGACGTCGGTCAGACGGTGAAGAAGGGCCAAGTGCTCTGCCTCATCGAGGCGATGAAGCTGATGAACGAGATCAATGCCGAATGCGACGGTGAGATCGTGAAGGTGTACGTGGAGAACGGCCAGGCCGTGCACTACGGCGAGCGCCTTTTTGCCATCAAGCTGCCTAATGTTTAAGAAGATACTGATCGCCAATCGTGGAGAGATCGCGCTGCGCGTGATTCACGCGTGCCGCGAGCTTGGCATCAAGACCGTCGCGGTCTACTCCGAGGCCGACGAGAACTCGCTGCACGTGCGCTTCGCTGACGAAGACGTGTGCATCGGTCCGGCCCGCAGCGCCGACAGCTACTTGAACGTGCCGGCCATCATCAGCGCCGCCGAGATCACCGGCGCCGACGCGATTCATCCAGGCTACGGCTTCCTGTCCGAGAGCGCGTACCTGGCTGAAGTCTGCGAGGCCTGCCACATCCGCTTCATCGGTCCCGACCCCAGCGTCATCAAGCTGCTCGGCGACAAGGCGCGCGCCAAGAAGGCGATGCGGAAGGCAGGCGTTCCGATGCTGCCGGGGAGCGACGGCCCGGTCACGGGCGAAGAGCAGGCACTGAAGGTCGCGAAAGACGTCGGCTATCCGGTCATCGTCAAAGCCGTGGCCGGCGGAGGCGGACGAGGCATGCGCGTCGTCCGCAACCCCTCGGAGTTGCCCAACGCGCTGAAGACAGCGCAGCGCGAGGCCGAGGCGGCGTTCGGCAACGGCGACGTCTACGTCGAGAAGTATCTCGAGAACCCGCGGCACATCGAGTTCCAAGTGATCGGCGATCACCACGGAAACGTCGTGCATCTCGGTGAGCGTGAATGTTCGATCCAGCGGCGTCACCAGAAGCTGATCGAAGAATCGCCGTCCCCGGCATTGAGCGAGAAGACCCGCAAACGCATGGGCGGCATCGTCGTCGACGCCGCCAAGGCGGTGCAGTACACCAACGCGGGAACCTTCGAGTTCCTGATGGATCACGACGGGCGGTTCTATTACATGGAGACCAACACCCGTCTCCAGGTCGAGCACCCGGTGACCGAGATGGTGACCGGCATCGACATCGTCAAAGAGCAGATCCGAATCGCCGCCGGCGAGCGGCTCTCGTTCAAGCAGAGTGAGGTCACGTTCTCGGGACACTCGATCGAATGCCGCGTCAACGCCGAGGACCCCGAGACGTTCGCCCCCTCACCCGGCACGATTCACGCGTTCAGCGTGCCGGGGGGACCCGGCGTGCGCGTCGATACGTTTGCCCACGCCGAATGTACCGTGCCGCCGTACTACGACTCGATGATCGCCAAGATCATCGTGCATGGGCGCGATCGGCAAGAGGCGATCGCGCGGATGCGCCGCGTGCTCGACATGACCGTCATCGAAGGCATCAAGACCTCGGTGCCGCTCCATCAGAAGATCATTGCGGACCCCGACTTCCAGGCTGGACGTCTCAGTACCGGGTTCATGGAGCG
>DASRJR010000026.1:0-2319 GCA_035649395.1 Vicinamibacterales bacterium | reverse complement strand
CCTCGGTGTGTCGACGGCTAGCCGCGGCCGCCGGGAGCAGTTCCGCCCGGACCGCCCGGACCGCCCGGCCCACCCCGTCCGCCCCGCCCGCGGCCGCCACCGCCGAACGACGGATATGGTTTCGGATTGACCATCAGCCGGTCCAGGAAGAGATCGATCGACTGGGCCATCACTTCGATCGCGTCGACTGCAGCATTGTCGAAGGCGTGATCGGCGCCCTGAATGAGCGTCAGCGCGGAGGGCACGCCGAGGGCGTGGAGCTTCGACCAGAAGTCGATGCTCGACTGCACCGGAACCGTGCCGTCATTGGTGCCGTGAATGAAGATCGTCGGTGCGAAGCTCTTGGTGATGTAGGACGTGGGTGACGCAGCGGCGATGTTCTCAGGCGTCGCCTTCCCCTCCCCGAACAGGCCGGTTGCGATCTGCGCGCTTGCCAGCGGGTACACACCGATGCAGGCGTTGACGTCCGAGCTCACGCCCGCATTGCCGCCATCGCCCTCGAACTCCTTGCGACCGTTTGTTCCCGCAGCCATCAGTGACAGCATGCCGCCGGCCGAGTAGCCGGCGACGACGATGCGGTTGGCGTCGACGCCGATGCGTTCGGCATTCGCGCGCGTCCATCGGATCGCGGCCTTCGTGTCGTGAATCTGGGCCGGCCAGGGGCTCTCTTGCTGGAGCCGGTAATTCGCCGAGACGCTCGTGTATCCTCGGGCGCCGAGCGCTTTGGCATCGTTGATGATGTAGCCGGCGTTCTTGTTGCCGACGAAGAAGCCGCCTCCGAAGAGGTGCACGATCGCCGTGCGCTTCGACGTCACACCCGCGGGCGGTCGATAGACGTCGAGCGTGAGGTCCTTGCTCCCGCCCTTGCCGAACACGATGTCTTTCTCCACGCGCAGGTTTCCGGTGTCCGGCGGCTGCCCCTGGGCCTGCAACGAGAGTGCTGAGAGCGCCGGTGCTGCGGCAAGCGCACCCGACATTCTGACGAATCCTCGTCTCGTAAGTCGCGACATGATTTCTTCCTCTCGGTGATAGCGAACAGGACCGCCGTAATTTACCTCAAACGCAACTGAACCGACGCGACAGACGCTGTCAGCGTGAGGTCGGCACGAGCCGATTCAATCGAACCGGAGCGGCCGATCGGATGCAGCTTCGCGAGCCCGAAATCGAGCAGCTTCGGCCCGGTCGTCGTCAGCATGATGTTGCCGGGCTTCAGATCCCGATGGACGATGCCCTGGCGGTGTGCCTTGTCGAGGGCATCGGCGATCGCAATCGCGCAGTCGAGCGCCTGCGTGACCGGCAGGGGGCCCTTCGCGAGCCGCTCGGCGAGCGTCTCACCTTCCAGATGCTCCATCACCAGGAAGTCGATGCCCTCCTGGCGTCCGATGTCGTGGATGGTGCAGATGTGCGGATGATTCAGGCTGGAGAGCGCACGCGCCTCGCGCTCGAAGCGGGTCTTGAGCCCCTCGTCCGACGCCACGTGCTCCGGCAGCACCTTGATCGCGACGTGCGCCCGAGGCGTGTGTCCGTCGCCTCGTAGACCTCGCCCATTCCGCCTGCTCCGAGTGGAGAGGCAATTTGGCATGGTCCTCGAGTGATGGCGCAGGTGAGAGTTCGTAATTCACTTCAACGTCGTTTGACTTGATAGGATCCGCCAAAATGACAATCTGTTGCCGTCGGAGGCCCGGTGGCCCCGATGCGTACGCCGTCGACGTGCCGTGAGCGACGCGCGTCTGCACATCACCGATTCGCACCGGCGGCGCGTGTTGCCGCTCGATCGGCCCCAATTCCTGATTGGTCGCCGGGGAACAGCAGATGTGCAGATCGTTGCCACCGATGTGTCTCGCGAGCACGCCGAAATCGTGCAGGAGAACGGAGGTTTCCTTCTGCGCGATCGCGGATCGCGCTTCGGCACGTTCGTCAACGGCGAGCCGATCGGCGAACGGCTTCTCCATCACGGCGACCGTATCGGTCTGGGCAAGTCGGGTGCGGTCGAACTCATCTTCGTCACCGAGGCCTCCGGCACCGGGATCCTCGGCACCACGACGAGCCATGCCCAGCTTGGCTTGGTCGCAGCGCTGCTTGATGGCCTGCGCGCGCTCGGGTCGGGCGGCGTCCTCGAAGAAGTTCTGGCACTCGTCATCGACTCGGCGATCCAGGTGACCGGAGCCCAGCGTGGTCTCGTCATGCTCGCCAACCGCGACGGCAACCTGGAACTGATGATCGCGAGAGGACGTGGGCGTACGACGTTGTCCGGCTCGTCGTTCATCACCAGCGAAAAGATTCCACGCGAGGTGTTTCGAACGGGCAAGACCGCGATGG
>DASRJR010000025.1:0-4455 GCA_035649395.1 Vicinamibacterales bacterium | reverse complement strand
CACTCGAACGGCCTGATGGTGGCGTATCTCCCGAAAGAGAAGATCCTGTTCCAGGGTGACTTCTCATTGCCGGGCGACGCGAATCAGCCGGCGAACGATCACGTGATGGCGCTGGCTCCCGTGCTGAAGAAGCTCAATCTGGACTTCGACCGCTATATCAATGTCCACACCTCGCCGATGCCGCAGACCAAGGCGGACTTCTGGAAGGCTGTGGAAGTACGACAGAAGAGCACATCGACGCAGTAAACGTCGATACCAGCCCTTTCGTCTTACTGTTGACTGTCGACACTAACAAGAGTTAGTGTCGACAGCCGACACCATGCCCCGCCACCGCATCCCCACCCTCGTCCGGCTTCTCGATCCGGTGCCGTACGCGACCAGCGCGCTGGTCATCGTCACTGCCTGTCTGCTGGCCGCCCTGGTTCCCGCCTGGCGCGCGGTGCGAATCGACCCGATCGAAACGCTGCGCCAACAATAGTGCCGGCGTCGGCGACAGCGCCGTGCGCCGCTACATGGGATTAGTCAGTGCGTAAGACCACCGCTGGATCGACAAGGGACGCGCGGCGTGCCGGAACGTAGCTGGCCAGCACGGTCGTGAGCATCAGCAGCGCAGCGGCCGCGATCAGCGTGAGCGGGTCTCTCGCGGTGACTCCGAAAAGCAGACTCGCAACCACGCGGGTTCCTCCGAGCGTGACCAGCAGCCCCCCGATGATTCCGATTGCTGACACCAGCAGGGCCGTGCGAACGACGTCCAGCAGGACGTCGACGCGCCGTGCCCCCAACGCCATACGGATACCGATCGTACGCAGCCTGCGAGTCACGTCGTACGACACGACGCCGTACAGCCCGATACAGGAGAGGACGACTGCAAGGCCGGCGAAGGCGATCGACAGCATCGCCAGCAGACGCTCGCGCACCAGTTCGCTGCCAATCTGCTGCTCCATCGTCCGCACGTTGTCGACGACCACTTCCGGTGCCAGGCCACGAACCTCTGCCCGGATCGACTCAGCCAACGGGGTGGCATCGCCCGGCGTACGCAGGGCGACCGTGACCAGCGCTTCAGGCTCACGGAGCTGCGTCAGCGGTGTGTAGATCGCCATTGGCGGTTCCTCGCGCAAACTCCGCTGGGTCGCATCTTCGACGATACCGACGATCGTCATAGGGTTCTCATCGTCCCTGTAGAAGTGGACGGAGCGGCCGATCGGATCGCCGTCGCCAAAGAAGAAGCGCACCAGTGCGCGATTGACGATGGCCACTTTGGGCGCGTTTGCCGAGTCGCTCGAGGCGAACACCCGGCCCGACACCACGCCGATGCCGAGCGTCCGGAAGTAATCCGTGCTGACCATGTTCGTGAACACGAGGCGTGCGTTCAATGGCCGTGGTGGCGCACCGGGGACCTCGAGAGGGGCCGCGTTGCCGCGGCCGTTGATGGGAATGTTCCGCGAACACGCGCCCGACACCACTGCGGCGCTGCGGGCGCGGGTGATCAGGTCGTCGCAGAGAGCCGGGATACCTTCCGCCCGGAATGGCGTCCCGCGGGCATCCAACGAGAACAGCAGCAGGTTGTGACGGTCGATGCCTGTGGAGCGCGTCTCGAGATTCCGCAAGGTCTGAGCGAGCAGGCCGGCTCCGGACACCAGGAGCACGCACAACCCGATCTGGACGCTCACGAGAACTTGTCGCATCGACCATCGGCGAGAGCGGGCCGTGGCCGCACCCGAGCTCTTGAGTGCCGGGCTCATGTCAAGTCGAGTGGTTCCGACTGCTGGGGCGAGTCCGAACAGCAGTCCCGTCGCAACCGAGACGGCGACCGTGAAGGCCAGCACCATCGCATTGGGCTGCAGATCCAGATGAATAGGATTCGGTCCCGCATCGATCATCGCGGCGATGGCGCGGAGACTCACCCGCGCCGCGAAGAGACCCAGTGCTCCTCCGATGAGTGCAAGCATCAGACTCTCGGTGAGGAACTGGCGGACAAGGCGCAGCCGAGTCGCGCCGATCGACAGACGGACGGCCACTTCTCTCGCCCGTGCGGTTCCGCGGGCCACGAGAAGGTTCGCGACATTGGCACAACCGATCAGAAGCACGACCGCCACCATTGCCATGAGGAGCTGAACGGCGGTCGAGTAGCGGTCGCGAAGGGCATCAGTGCCGCGATGCGCGGGAATCAGCGTTGCGCGCACGCGGTCCCAGCCCGGCATCTTTCGGAGCCAGGCGTTGTCGGGCTCCGCCAAGTACGTCTGCAGCAGCACGTCGATCGCCGCGCTGGCCGGGGCGCTGCTCATTCCCGGCTGGAGCCGGACGACAATCGGCATGTCGCCCAGCCACGTTTGGTGATCCGTCAGGAACCCCGGCGAGTCCAGGACCTTGACCGCCACGGGTAACGTCACATCGACGCGCGCACCAGGATCGAGACCATCGAAACCGGGCGCGGTGACGCCGACGAGGGTCATCGGTCTCCCGTCGATCGTCAACGTGCGACCAAGAATCTGCGGGTCGCGTCCGAACCTGCGTGCCCAGTAGCCGGCACTGATGACCGCTTCGAGCGGCGCCGTGCCCGGGCGATCGTCGTTCGCGGTGAAGCCTCGCCCCAGCGCCATCCGTGCGCCGACGACGGCGTAGTAGTTTCCGCTGACGAACTGGGCACGAGCCGTCTCGATCGTGTCACCCGCAGACACCTTGATGCTGGCGTTCCTGAGGTACGCGGTTACGCCGGCAAAGAGGTCCGTCCGCGTGCGGATGCGTTCGAAGAACGGATAGTTTGCTGAAGGCGTCGAGCGGCGGCTGCCCTGGGCGACGAAGTACAGATCGCCGGCTGCGTCGATCGGCAGCGCCCGCAGCATCACGGCTTCAAACAGGCTGAAGATGGCTGTGTTGGCGCCGATGCCCAGCGCCAGCGTGAGAATCACGGTGGCGGCAAAGGTGGGCGATCTCCGCATTGTCCGGAACGCATATCGGACATCCTGCCAGGTGTCTTCGAGGGGGCGCAGCCGCTGCTGGTCTCGATAGGCTTCGGTGACGGCGTCAGCCGCACCGAGCCGCAGTCTGGCCTGTCGTTTCGCGTCGGAGAGTGGAAGCCCCGCGCGGACGTACTCCTCGGTGAGGAGAGTCAGATGCTCCCCGAGTTCCTGGCGGACGCGGTCCTCGTCCCGCCGGCCGAGCACCGAGGCGATAAGCCGTCGCACGAATCGACGCAGGGCTTTCATGGCAGCTCCTAACTGGCTCAGCCTCCTGTTGGATTCCAAAACGAGTCTGACACTTGTCCTTTTGGAAAACAACAGGTAAGGATCTCGGGCTCGACCCGACGCGACTAGGGCGTGCCGGCCTCCCGCGCGAGGAGCCCGGAGACCTCCTCTGGCTCATCCAGCCCTGGGCGCACGAACGCACGCGCCTTGGGGAACACCCGCTCGAGCGCCTCGCCCAGCCACACCAGGTCGGCGATGAGAAGCGCCGCGTCTGAGTCGGACACCAAACCGCGTTGGAGTACGGCGAGCCACGCCGCATGCGAGCGATCGATTCCGAGCAGCGCCACCTTCGCCGACCCGTCGTGGTCGGCGGGCCAGTCCCGTTCTTCAGGACCGTCTTCTGCGAGCCCGCGAATCGCACGGTGCACCTTGACGACGATCTGCAGGTGAAACCATTCGATCACGGCAGAGGGATCGGCCGGGTCGGTGCGCGCCCCGGTTTGCCCGCGCAGCCACGTATGCGCCCGCGTGAAGTAGTCGTCCGCGCGCGCTTCGATCAGAAGATGCGCTGGCGGCACGGGCGGTGGCGGCGGTAACTCCGCTGTGGCGGCGTTGCTCGAGGCCGCGTTCATCTCGTCGATCATTTCCTGCATCCACGGCGGTGGAGGCGGCGGCACGTCCTGCGGGAGCGGCGGCGCGTCGACGATCTCCTTCAACCCGGGATCCAGCTTGGCTTCGATCTCCGCGACGTCCGCAAACAAGCGGCAGCGCGACGTGAACGCGCACGTCTCGCACCAGCGGTCGCAGTAATTGAAGATGCCGACGATGAATCCGTCCCGAACCTCCATGCGCACCTCGATGCACTGTCATGGAGCAAGCGTCGTGCCTCGTTCGACGCGTCTTCAGCAAGAGATGCGGCTCGAGAAATGGCGGATACTGCGGCCCGATGCGCTCACGTTCGAGTGCGCGGGCCGATGCGATGCGACTTCAATACCCGCCTGGGAACGACGTTCCCATGGGTGTCACACCCGCCGCCGACTACCTGCCCGTTCTGATGCGGCAACGCCTCGTCGGGCGGCCCTCGTCTAAGGGCGCGTGATGACGAACGCAGCTCCTGCGCTCGCAATGATCGTCGCCGTCTGTGCCGGCCTTTCCGTGATCTCGGCTCAGGTTCCCGCGGTACAACCCGGAACGGTGTTCGATGCCGCTTCGATTCGGCCGAGCCCTCGAGCCGAGCCAAACCGTTTTGGTTTCCCGGTGCGATCGACGT
>DASRJR010000024.1:0-9216 GCA_035649395.1 Vicinamibacterales bacterium | reverse complement strand
ACGAGCATCAGCAGCGCCCCGAGTGTGAGGCAATGGCGACGAGTGACCATGACGATCACCTCGGGGCTCCTGGCGGTGGTGGCGGAGGTGGCGGAGGCGGTGGCGGTGGAAAGACGTTGACGATTCGGACGAGCGGTGCCGGCGTGGGCAGCTCTGTCGTCTGCGTCGCCGAATACACCCACACACCGGCAGCGAAGAGCAACATCACTGCGAGACTGATGACGGCTTGGAGCCGAGCCGGTCGCATCGACCTGTGAGAAGCGCGCCAGCTCACATCGTCGGCCATGCCGAGCAGGAGGCGGACCATCACGTGGAGCGCCGGGAGCACACTCCGACCGTGGTGCTCGCGTGAGAACTCCCAGAGATCGGAATCGATCTCGGCACGTCGAACGTCGCGCGTACCCGTCGGCAATCGCCACGTGTAGAGTCGCGTCCAGGCGCGGACCAGCGCGCTGGAGGCGTCGAGCGGGCTCATGCGGGGAGCGGCCGCCGTCGCCGCGTGCGCGTGGGCGCCGAGTCCGCCGCGGCGCTACGCGACTGTTCGAGCGCGGTTTCGCCGGCAGGTGTGAGCGAGTAGAGCCTGCGGCCGGGACGATTCTCGCGCGCGGGCACTTCGGGGTCTTCCCATCGGCTCTCGAGGAATCCCATGCCCTCGAGTCGACCGAGTGCGCGATAGAGCGTGCCGTAGGCAGTGAGCAGCTTGTGATCGGCGACGTCGCTCAGCCGCTTGGCGATCTCATAGCCGTGGAATTCGCGAGTGCCGCGAACCAGCAAGTCCGCGGCACACGTGCAGATAGCGATTTCGAGAGGGACCAGTCCTCCTGGCTTCCGTCGCATGGTCCGGGAGTATGCGCAGATATATGCTCAATGTCAATAAGCATATATCTGCTCATACGACCGTAGTGTCCGGCTTTAGCCGGACCGGTCTGAACGCGTCAGCAGGACAAGCTGGTGCCAGCGATCGATACGATTGCGCCATGGATACTGAGTCGCGGCATCGCACCTTTCATCAGCTTCATCAGTCTGGCTGCTTCGTCATGCCGAACCCGTGGGACCTCGGGAGCGCGCGCGTGCTCGCAGGGTTGGGATTCAAGGCGCTCGCGACCACGAGTGCGGGCTTCGCGTGGTCGGTCGCGCGATACGACAACGGCATTTCGATCGATCAGGCGCTGACGCATCTGACGGCGATGGCGGCCGCAGTTGACGTTCCGCTGAACGCCGACTTCGAAGGGGGATTCGCCGTCGAGCCAGAGCGCGTCGCCGCCAACGTCACGCGTGCGGTCGCGACGGGAATCGCCGGTCTGTCGATCGAAGACTCCACGGGCAAGCCCGACGATCCGCAGTTCGAGTTCTCGCTGGCGGTGGAACGCATCCGCGCGGCACGCCGCGCCATCGACGACAGCGGGACCGGCGTGCTCCTGACCGGCCGCTCCGAAGGGTTCATCGTCGGGCGTCCTGACCTCGCGCAGACCATCGCGCGTCTCGTCGCATATGCCGAGGCCGGCGCGGATTGTCTTTATGCGCCCGGGATCCGATCGATGTCCGACATCGACGCGGTCGTGAAGGCCGTTGCGCCGAAGCCGGTGAACGTGCTCGTGAGTACGCCGTTTGCCACGGCCGCGCAACTGCAGGAGGCCGGCGTCCGACGCATCAGCGTCGGCGGCGCGCTGGCGCGCGTGGCGTTGAGCGCGTTTCTGGATGCCGCCGAGGAGATCGCCGCGCGCGGCAGTTTCGCGGGGCTCGGCCGGGCGCGTCCACACCCGGAGATCAACAAGCTGTTCTGGCCGTGACGTGTTCTACCGAATCGGGAAGATCTTTTCGAGGTCGTCGGCGGGGCGCGGGATCACGTGCACGCCGATCAGCTCACCGACGCGCCGGGCCGCCGCCGCACCGGCGTCGGTCGCGGCTTTCACCGAGCCGACATCGCCGCGAATGAGCGCGGTGACCAGGCCGGCGTCGACCTTCTGCCAGCTGACGAGGACGACGTTCGCCGTCTTCAGCATCGCGTCGGCGGCCTCGATCATGCCGACGAGGCCGCGCGTCTCAATCATGCCGAGCGCGTCGCCGATATCTACTTTGGGATCGGAAGGCATCGTGCGCGCATGATCTTACCATCCCTCGCGCCGGCGCAGCGCGGTGATGTGCGCCAGATGATGGTGCGAGTGCCACGCGTAGTTCTGGAGGTGGTGGTCGAGCGTCAGCTCGGCCCCGAGCTCCGGATGCACGAACGTGCGCGTGAACTGATCGACCCTCATCGCGCGATATACCGCAACCCAGCGCGCGTGAAGGCTGACCAGCAGGCTCAGTGACACCGCGACGGGCAGCGCCATGTCGCCCAGCGTCGACCACGAGTTCTCGTCGTAGGGCTTGATCGTCGGCGCATCCTCGGTCAGCGCGAGCTTGACGCGGATCAGGCCGTTCATGTGGCTGTCGGCGACGTGATGGACGACCTGCCGAACGGTCCATCCGCCCGGACGATAAGGTGTGTCGAGCTGCCGGTCGTCGAGACCGGACACGGCCTCGCGCATGCGCGCCGGAAGACCCGCGATGGCGTCGATGCCGGCGTCACGCAGCTCCTGCGTGACCGGCATCACCGCCTTGAAGCGCCCGATCGGGTAGCGGAGGTCGTCAGATGTCATGCCATCTTCTACACCAACCAAGGGCTCCTGAAAACCCAGACGAGCCCGTGGCTGGTGTCAGTATCCCCTCGCGCGCTTCGCGCGGGCTGCTTATGAGTGGGACCGTTACAATCGATTCGGTCGAGTCATGAAACTGGTCCTCGCTGACGAAACGCTGCGGGCGCGCATTCTCGATCACACGTTCCCGATCTGGAACGAAGGATTGTCGCGCGACGCCTACGCGCAATGGAACGAGGCGCAACTTCGAACCGAGTGGGGCCGCGCGCGTCTGCACCGGTTCGCGCTGCTCGACGAGTCGGGCGGCCTGCTCGCCAGCGCCAAGCGCTATCGCTTCGACGTGCGTGTGCACGGCCGCGTCGGCGCGATGTGTGGCATCGGCGCCGTCTTCACGCCGCCGGATCGGCGTGGTCGCGGTTACGCGTCGCGGTTGATCGAGCTGTTGCTCGCGCAGGAGCAGCGCGATGGCGTGCTCATGGCCACCCTGTTCTCGGAGATCGGCACGGCATTCTACGAGCGCCTTGGCTTTGCTCCGGTCCCGATCGATGAGGTCAGCCTGGTCGTCACCCGCAAGGGCGGCGCGCCGGCGATGCTCGTGCGCGCGGGCGACGATCGCGACCTCGCCACGATTGCGGCGATGCACGACACTCGATCGTCGGGGGCGCGGTTTGCCTTGCAGCGCGATCGCGCGCTCGTTCAATACGGGCTTTCGAAGAAGCGCCTGCTCGCGGGTCTCGGCCCCACGGCGGCGCGACAAATCGAATTCTTCGTTGCCGAGGAGGGCGCGTCAGCAGTCGCCTACGTGCTGCTGCACGTGTCCCCGCACGGATGGACGCTCGAGGAGGCGGGCGATCGCGATCCCGCCGGCGCGCGTCTTGGCGCGATCCTGCAGACGCTGCTCGCGCGCGAGCCGCACCGTCCCCCACCGATCATTCGCACGTGGTGGCCGCGCGGCTTTGCCGTCCCGCCACAAGTCGAGCTGCGCGATCGCACCGACGCGCACGACGTCTTCATGGTGCGGGCGCTCGCCGACGTGGCGATGCCGCGGACGGCGGATGATGTCTTTTACTGGCGAAGTGATTTCTTCTGAAGACGTGGGATAACGAAGATGACGGAGTCAACGGACTAACAGGAGAAACGGAGCAACGGAGACATCATCCAAATTGGACTTCGTTTCTCCGTTCCTCCTGTTAGACCGTTACCTCCGACACCTCCGTTTCCTCTAACGCGAGATCGCTTCGACCCGAATCGCCCGCTGCTGCCCTTCCGACAGGGAGAAGCTGGTCGCGCGCCCGCGCAGACGTTCGAGGAACTGCGGGTCGTGCTGCTCGCCGTCTTCGAGGTAGTCGAGCGCAGCGGCGAGATAACGCTCGCCGGGCGGGAGGTTGGTGATACGGAACTGCCCCTGCCGATCGGCCCGCGCCGCCCGGACGTAGCGCGACGGATAGGTCCACTTGGTCGCATCCTCGGGGAATACGACCACGTCGACGTCCGAAGGCTCGCCGCGTAGTGTTGCCGTTCCGAGGACAGACGATGGGCGGTCTGACAGGATGACCTGCAGCGTCGCGTTCTCACCACGTAAGTCGATGACCTCGTCGGTGACGTCGCGGCCGTCGAGCATCAGTGCCTTGACTGTCCACCCTTCCGGCAACTCGACGTCGAGTCTGAACGGCCCCGCCATCCCGACCAGCTGGAAGGATCTGCCCGAGCCGGTACCCAGTGTCATGTTCATGCCGCCGGCGCCGTCAGCCGAACGCTGAATCACGCGCCGGTTGCCGGGCAGCGGTGCCGACACTCCCGTGTCCGTCACGAAAGCGCCGCTCAGAACCGCGCCCTTCCGCGTCACGAGTGTGATGCCGCTGATGTCATCGCCGCTCACGACGATGGGCATGCCCACTTGTTCCGGCATGCGTCGGACCATGTCCGCCGCACTCAGTGGACCCGGCGATGGCGGAGATGGGCCGCTCATCATGTTCATGACCATCGCCGTCAATGAGTAGGGGCCCGGTGGCACGTTTTCCAACGTGAACGTGCCGTTCGGCAAGGCATCGGCATGGACTTGCATCGGCGCGACCGTGCCTCCCATCGCTGGTCCGGCGCTGACGGCCTCCGATGTCAGGTTCACCATCGCCTGGACCGGTTTGCCCGACGAATCCACGACGATGCCGGTGACCCGTGCGTTGCGAACGGGCGCCATCGGAAACTCCGCAGACGCTTCCACCCCGGGGGCGAGCGTGATCGGCTGCGCCTCGGCGAAGTTGGCCGTGCCCGGGTAATACGTCGGCGGGTCACGTTTCACCTGATCGCCGAAGCCTGCGGCTGCCGCGACGTAGTAGTCACCTGGTGGCAGGCCGTAGATCCGGAACGCGCCCGTGTCGTCGGTCACATCGGGCGCGGCGACGCTTTGCAGCCGTCGCTGTCCCCCGATCGATCGCGATCGCAGCGCCTGCACGCGTGTGCCGATGAGCGGCTCGCCGTTCTGATCGAGCACGCGACCGTAAATGACCCCGCCGCGAATGAGCGAAACGTTGGCTTCGGCACGGCCGCCTTCGGCCAGCTTGACCGTCGATGCCGCTTCGAACGGGCGGCGTTGTCCGAACTGCAGCGAGACGAATCCGGTGCGTGACACTGCCACACGGTATTCGCCCGCGGCCAGATCGCGCAGCTCGTAACGGCCTTCGGCGTTCGTCGTGGCCAGCCGACTCGACCGCCCGTCGACCGTCAGACGCACTTCCGCCCCGCGGACCGGCGCGCCGGTATCCGATCTCGTCACCTTTCCCTCGATCGACGCCGTCAGCGGATCGACTCGAGTCGTGCGCGCCGGTGTCGACGGCTGCTGGGCCGCGATGGCTGTGGTCGCGACAAGCGCGGCGACGATGGTGAGCGCACTTCGCATGTCAATCACCGTTCGATCATCGGCAGCTCGAGCGAACGCGTTTCAGCCTCCGCCAGCGAAAACGGCGAGGCCCGGTCTCGAATGCCTTCGAGGAACTCGGGGTCGAAATGCTCGCCGTCCTCGACGTAGTCCGCCGCGACCGCGAGGTATCGTTCGTCGGCCGGCAAGCCGGCAATCTGGAACTGTCCCTTCTCGTCGATGGTCGCCGTGCGAACGAAGCGTGACGGGAACGCCCACTTCCTCGTGTCAGCAGGGAAGATCACGACGCGGGCGTTGGCCGGTGCCCGGCTCTTGGTCAGCACGGTGCCACTCACGCGTGCGCCGCGATCGGTGATCACGATACGTGCATCGGCCTGTTGACCGGATGGCAGCGCGACCTTCGCGTCAGTGACGTCCACGCCGCCCACCATCACGCTCTTCACCATCCAGCCCTGGGGCAAGGTGATTCTCAGATAGAACGGATCCGCGAGATCGTCGAGCTCGAACGACGAGCCGGTCGAATGCGAGATCACGGTGCCATTCTGGCGCGCCGCCATCGCCGTGACCTCCAGCCCGTCGGGCAGCGCGCGTGTGACGCCGGCATCGGCGACGACCCGTCCTCGAATTCCTGCGGATCGGCCGGTGGTGACGGTGATGCCGGTCAGGTCCTCGTTCCCGACGATGACCGGCAGGCTCGCCGTCTCGTACGGCCCGTCGCCACGCGTGGACGCGGTCAGGGTGTATCTGCCTGGCGGCACGTCGGGCAAGGTGAACGCGCCGCGCGCGCGGGTCACGGCACCGATCCCGAGCGGGATGCCGAGCTCGCCGTTCTCGGCGACGAGGTTGATGAACGCGTCGGTCGCCGCACCGGACGACGTCAACAAGGTTCCGGATACCCGCACGTGGCGAACCGGAAGCAGCGGAAATACCGCAGTGGCTTCGGCGCCGAGCCCGACTCGAATGCGTTGCGCTTCTCCCACATCGCTCGTCCCCGGGTAGTAGGTGGGTGCGTAGGTCGTCTCGACGATCGAGTCGGCGGGCGCCGTGCGAAGACTGGCGGCGACGTAATAGTCGCCGGGCGGCAGCCCGTAGATGCGATAGGCACCGGTGTCGTCGGTGCGATCGCCGAGGCCGACCGACTCGAGGCGGCGGAATCCCTGCGACATCCGCGCGCGGTAGACCCTCACCTGCAGGTCAGCGAGTGGTTCGCCGTTTTCGTCGAAGACGCGGCCCATGATCACGCCGCCGCGCGTCAGCGGAACGTCGGCGGTGACGCGCTGCCGCGGTGCGATCGTGACCGGAGGCGGAATATCGAACGGCCGCCGCTGGCCGATGTGCCACGGGAAGTAGCCACCCTTTTCGATGATGACGCGCCACTCTCCCGGCCCGACGCCCGTCAGTTCGAAGCGGCCCTCGTCGTCGGTCGTCGCGTCGAGGAATGCATCGACGTTCGTCGCCGAGATCCGCGCACGGCGAATCGGCGTGTTGGTGCTGGCGTCGTAGACGCGGCCGGCGATCACCCCGGCGGTTGGAGACGGAGCGCCGCGCCGCGCGCCCGGGCCGCCCGCGCGTTGCGCGTGCACATCCACGCCGCTCATCGCAGCAATCAACGACGCCGTCAGGATGGCGACGATTTGGCGCGTCATGCGGGGTCATCAGTATGCCAAGAACAGGCCTCAGGGCCCAGGCCTCAGGGCGCGGTCTCGCAGGCCAGGTCTTGGGCAGGCTTAGGCCAGGCCTGGGGCAGGCTTAGGGCAGGCCTGGGGCGTAGGACTGGAGCACCCTTCGTGCGGCCAGTCTGCCGCTCGCGCCGCTCAGGAATCCACCGGGGTGCGTTCCGCCTCCACAGAGGAACAGGCCCGCGACCGGCGAGTCGTAGCGCGCGAACCCGAGCACCGGCCGCATCGAATACAACTGATCGATTGCGAGCTCGCCATGGAAGATATGGCCGCCCGAGAATCCGTACTCGGTGTGCAGGTCGGCCGGTGTGATGACCTCGCTCGCGACGATCGTGCCGCCGATACCGGGTGCGTGTTCTTCCAGGACCCGCAACACCGTCGTGAGGAGCGCTTGCCGGGACGCTCCCCATTGCACGTGGCGGAGCTTGAACGGGGCGTAGTGCACGTAGATCGACATCACGTGCGCATCGGGAGGCGCGAGCGACGGATCGAGCAGCGACGGTATCGTCACCTCGAGCCACGGCCAGGTGGAGTACTCGCCGTACTTCGCATGGTCGAACGCACGCTCGAGGTAATCGAGGTCTGGCCCCAGGTGCACGCGGCCGGTCAACATCGTCTGGTCGCTCACGCCAACAAACGCGGGTCGCGCCGACAGGGCGAGATTCACCTTGGCGACCGTGCCAGCCACGCGATAGTGGCGCACCCGCGCGGCGAAGTCGGGCGGCAGGTCCAACGGATCGAGCAACTCGAGGAACGTCGTCTTCGGGTCGGCGCAGGACACGACGGCGCTCGTGGCGATCTCCTGCCCGCCGCTCAGCACACCGACGACCCGCTCGTGGCGTGTGAGGATGCGTTCGACCGGTGAGTTCGTGCGAATCTCGGCGCCGGCTTCGGTAGCGGCCTTCGCCATCGCACGTGTCAACGCGCCCGGGCCGCCGCGCACGCTGCCGCTGGCGCCCCCCGACAGACGACGATGCGCTTCGCGCAAGAAGAAGACGAGCGAGCTGCCGGCGGACCGTGGGCCGAGCATGGTCCCCGACACGGCGGGGCCGGCGATCGCGGCGCGGAGCAGGTCCGTCTCGAACCATTCGCCGGTGAGGTCGGCGATCGGCATCGGCAACCAGCGCAGAAAGCGGAACTCGTCCAGGCGCTCGAGGGATCTGAACGCGCGTCCGGTCTTCAACAGATTCCAGAGGTCGGTGGCACTGGGTGTGTCGATTTCCGGTGGCGGCACGCTGAACGTCGTCGACAGCACCGTGGCCATGCGATCGACGGCGTCGCGAAACGGCGGATAGGCGTCGGCATCTTTCGAGCTCAGCTCGCGCAGCGCGGTCCACGTGCGGGCGTTATCGTTCCAGAGAACGACCGGCGCTCCCTGCTGTGACGGCGCACACACGCGGACGGCCGACGTCAGGAACTCCACGCCGTGCTGCTTCAGTCGCATGTCCGCGGCGATGTGCTCGTGGAGCAGCACCTCGTGCGACAGCGTCGGGCAGTGAAATCCGGGGTGAAGCTCGGTCGTCAGTGCGCCGCCGCCGACCTCGCGGCGACGCTCGAGCACAAGCGGCTTTCGTCCGGCTCTGGCGAGATAGAACGCCGCTGCCAAGGCGTTGTGCCCCGCGCCGATGATGATCGCGTCGTGCATCCTGGTGAGATGTACACGAGCGCAGGTGGCAATTCAACGATGGACTCACTGCGGAACCCCAGGCAGGACCTGACCGGACGTGTCAACTCCCAACTGACAACGTCCAATCCTCGTGCGCGAGCGTTGGGATTTGGCGTTTGGGAGTTGGGAGTTGACTCAGCGTTTCGTTTACGACTGCTTTCTCGGCTGCGCCCCTCCCTGCTGTTCTGCGTCGCGTCCGAACGCGCGCGCGCGGCGGCGGCCGGTAATCGTGATCGTGTTCTGCACGTCGTTGATGGCGGGAATGGCCCACGCCAGTTCGCCGACGTCGTGCTTGATGCGCTTGTGCGGCACGTTGCCGGTCACCGTGACGCGCCCGCCCTCACAGCGCACTTCAACGTC
>DASRJR010000023.1:0-15791 GCA_035649395.1 Vicinamibacterales bacterium | reverse complement strand
TAGCGCTGCGCGGCGCGCCGCTCCGGCGTCACTTCCTCGTCGCGGCCGGTGAACGAGACCGGCTGGAAGGAGAGGAAGTTGATCCGCTTCGGGTTGTCGAGCGCGAACTGGACGACGCGCCCGACCTGCTCGTTGTTGACGCCGTTGACGATCGTGATGACCGGCACGATGTCGACGCCCGCGTTGAAGAGATTCTCGATGGCGCGCAGTTTGACGTCGAACAGGTTGCCGACGCGGCGATGCGAGTTGGCGGCGTTGCCGATGCCGTCGAACTGCAGGTAGGCGTAGCGCAGACCGGCTTCGGCCGCGGCCTTCGCGAAGTCAGGGCTCTTGGCGAACTCGATGCCGTTGGTGGCCGCCTGGACGCTGTTGTAGCCGACCTTGCGCGAGTAGCGAATCGCGTCGAGGAAGAACGGCGACATCGTGGGCTCGCCGCCCGAGAACTGGACCGACATCTGCCGGCGCGGCTTGATCGTGATCGCGTTGTCGAGAATCTGCTTGATGTCCTCCCAGCTCAGCTCATGCACGAAACCGACCTGGTTTGCATCCATGAAACATGGATCGCACATCATGTTGCAGCGGTTGGTCAGGTCGACGGTGAGCACCGAGCCTCGGCCGTGGAGGACGGTGGACGAGCCGTGGTTGTGCAGCTTCTCGTCGTTGTGGGCGCGGATGTCGCGTCCCGGGAACACCTCCTCGAGGTGCTTGAAAAAGGCGGTGTCGATCGCCATGACGTCTTCGAAGTGGCCATGGATCGGGCAGTCCTTCTCCATGACGATCTTGCCGTCCTTCTCGAGAATGGTGGCCGGGATCTCACCGACCTTCTCGTTCAGGAGGATCGAGACGTCCTTCTTGCCGTCGAGGATGGCCTGTCGTGCTTCACGCACGCAGTTGGGGCAGAGCGAATCGGTCTTGCGGGGCCAGCCGAGCGGCGGCTTCGTCTTCTGCCAGGATTTCTGCAGGGGTTTGTCGGACCAGCGCGGGGTGAACGAGGGGTTTCGCTTGATTCTGTTGGCGGTCGAGAAGACGTGCCAGAGACCGTTGGCCGTAAGGGCCAGACCCTTTTCCACGTACTTCATTGGCGCATGCATGCAGATCACTCCAAAACGCTACGCGCGTCCGGTGGGTCTCACCACCCGGCCGGCCGGGCTGAAACCCGTCGGCCGCAACGTCCCCGGTCGAGCCTCAGGCTCGACTGTAGGCGTGGGAGCGCAGTGTCCAACAGCGATGGTAGGCAGGATTTCCGCGGGAATGCTCGGTTTTTCCAGTGAACTGGCACATGAAGGGGCCGAGGGGGAAGGGGCAGGGGGCAAGTGGCGTCCTGGGAAGAGGCTGTTGCCCCTCTTCGGCGAGGAAGGCAAGCATTCTCGAAGCGAATGCATACCTCCCGATCATTGTATTTCCCTCATGGTGAAAAGATCTGCAGAATGTGGCGACCATGTCTTTCTCGGGACCTGAGTTTCTGCCTCCCGGGCTTGGTCTGTACGACCCTCGGACCGAGCACGACGCCTGTGGCGTCGGGTTCGTCGTGCACATCAAAGGCCGGCGCTCGCACGACATCATCCGGAAGGCGCTCACGGTCCTGATCAATCTCGAGCATCGCGGCGCGTGCGGCTGCGAGGCGAACACCGGCGATGGCGCGGGCATCCTCATCCAGACCCCCGATGCGTTTTTCCGTTCGGTGCTGTCCTTTGCCCTGCCGCCGGCGGGCAGTTATGGTGCCGGACTGGTCTTCCTTCCGCACGACGAGTCCGATCGCGAGCGCATCAAAGATCTGATCGCGCGAGTCGTCGAGGAAGAAGGTCAAACCCTGGTCGGGTGGCGCGACGTGCCGACCGACAATCGTCTGGTCGGCGACAGCGCGCGCGCGACCCAGCCGGTGTTCGAGCAGATCTTCATCGCCGCGCGCATCGACGTCGGCACCGAGCAGGGCCGCGCTGCATTCGAGCGCAAGCTGTACATCATTCGGAAGCGGATCGAGCACCGCGTCGACACGCTGAAGATCGGCGCCCTATCACGTCGGTTCTTCTATATCGTCAGCCTCTCGGCGAACACCCTGATCTATAAGGGCATGCTGCAGGCGAAGCAGCTCGAGCCGATGTTCCCCGATCTGTCGCACGAGCAGATGGCGTCGGCGCTGGCGTTGGTGCATCAGCGGTTCAGCACCAACACGTTCCCGTCGTGGCCGCTGGCGCACCCGTATCGGATGATCGCGCACAACGGCGAGATCAATACGCTGCGCGGCAACATCAATTGGATGCGGGCGCGCGAGGGACTGCTCCAGAGCGACCTGTTCGGCGACGATCTCGCGAAGATCCTGCCGGTGATCCGCGAGGGCGGCAGCGACACCGCCATCTTCGACAATGTGCTCGAGCTCCTGGTGCTCGCCGGCCGCTCGCTGCCGCACGCCCTGCTGATGATGATTCCCGAGCCGTGGGCGAATCACGAGTCGATGGGCCCGGAGCGCCGTGCGTTCTACCACTATCACGCGTCGCTGATGGAACCGTGGGACGGCCCCGCCTCGATCGCGTTCACCGATGGCCGGGTGATCGGCGCGGTGCTCGATCGCAACGGGCTGCGCCCGTCGCGCTACTACGTCACCAAGGACGATCTCGTCATCATGGCGTCCGAGGTCGGCGTGCTCGACGTCGCGGCCCAGGATGTCGTCGTCAAAGGGCGCCTGCAGCCCGGGCGCATCTTCCTCGTTGACACGATGCAGGGACGAATCATCGACGACGAGGAGATCAAACGCGAGCTGGCGGCGCAGCAGCCGTATGGCGAGTGGCTCGAACGTCAGCTGATCGACATCAACGATTTGCCGCCGGCGCGCGCCGAGGTGCCCGAGCATGAAACGGTCTTTCGGCGTCAGCAGGCGTTCGGCTACACCCAGGAAGATCTCCGGTTCCTGATCGCGCCGATGGCCGCGGCCGGCGAAGAGCCCGTCGGATCGATGGGTACGGATACGTCGCTCGCGGTGCTGTCGAACAAGCCTCGGCTGCTCTATGAGTACTTCAAGCAGCTGTTCGCGCAGGTGACGAACCCGCCGCTCGACGCGATCCGCGAAGAGCTGGTCACCGACATGGGGTCGACGATTGGCCCGGAGCGCAACCTGCTGAAGGCCGAACCCGAGTCGTGTCAGCAGATCGCGATCAAGTACCCGATCATTCACAACGAGCACGTCGCCAAGCTGCGGCACCTGCCGCCGAACACGCCGTTCCGGTCGACGACGCTGTCGATGCTGTTCGACTCGGATCAGGACGGGCTTGGACTCGAGCGGGCGATGGACGATCTCTGCCACCGCGCCAGCGCGGCGGTCAAGGCCGGCTTCAACATCCTGATCCTCTCCGACCGCGGCGTCAGTCCGCGGCTCGCGCCCATTCCCAGTCTCCTGGCGACCGCAGGCGTGCACCATCATCTGGTGCGCGAGGGGACGCGAACGCGCTGCGCGCTCGTCGTCGAGTCGGGTGACGCGCGTGAGGTCCACCACGTGTCGCTGCTGCTCGGCTACGGCGCCGGCGTCGTGAACCCCTACGTCGCGTTCGAGACGATCGACGACCTGATCGACCACGGGATGCTGTCGGGGATCGATCGCGACACCGCCATCGCCCACTACATCAAGGCGCTGAACAAGGGAGTGTTGAAGGTGATGTCCAAGATGGGCATCTCCACGCTCCAGAGCTATTGCGGCGCGCAGATCTTCGAGGCGATCGGGCTGAAGCAGGCGTTCATCGACAAATACTTCACGCATACGACGTCACGCATTGGCGGCGTTGGCATCGACCTGGTGGCGGAGGAAGTGCGCATCCGGCACGCCCGTGCGTTCGGGCGGCAGCCGGTCCGTCCGCACGAGCTCGAGCCTGGCGGCGAGTACCAGTGGCGGCGCGATGGCGAGTACCACCTGTTCAACCCCGACACGGTGTTCAAGCTGCAACACGCGACGCGCACCGGGCAGTACACGATCTTCAAGGACTACACGCGCGCGGTCGACACGCAGAACGAGCAGCGCGCGACACTGCGGGGGCTGTTCCGGCTGAAGCCGGCCGGTGCACCGCTGCCGATCGACGAGGTCGAGCCGGTGAGCGCAATCGTGAAGCGATTTGCGACGGGTGCGATGTCCTACGGCTCGATCAGCCAGGAGGCGCACGAGACGCTGGCGATTGCGATGAACCGTCTCGGCGGCAAGTCGAACACCGGTGAGGGCGGCGAGGATCCTGAGCGATTCATTCCGCTCGCCAATGGCGATTCGAAGCGCAGCGCGATCAAGCAGGTGGCCTCCGGCCGTTTCGGCGTGACGAGCGAATACCTCGTGAGCGCCGACGAGCTGCAGATCAAGATGGCCCAGGGCGCCAAGCCGGGCGAGGGTGGCCAGCTTCCGGGGCACAAGGTCTATCCCTGGATCGCGAAGACGCGCTACTCGACGCCGGGCGTCGGCCTGATTTCGCCGCCGCCGCATCACGACATCTACTCGATCGAGGATCTGGCGCAGCTGATCTTCGATTTGAAGAACTCGAACCCGCGCGCGCGCATCTCGGTGAAGCTGGTTGCCGAAGGCGGCGTCGGCACGGTTGCCGCCGGCGTGGCCAAAGCCCACTCCGACGTCGTCCTCATCTCGGGGCACGATGGCGGAACGGGTGCGTCGCCGCTCACGAGCCTGAAGCACGCCGGACTGCCATGGGAGCTCGGGCTGGCGGAAACGCAGCAAGTGCTGGTGCTGAACAAGCTGCGCGATCGCATCACCGTCCAGACCGACGGGCAGATGAAGACCGGCCGCGACGTCGTGATCGCGGCGCTGCTCGGAGCCGAGGAATTCGGGTTCGCAACCGCGCCGCTCGTCGTGATGGGCTGCATCATGATGCGCGTCTGCCACCTGAACACATGCCCCGTCGGCATCGCCACCCAGGATCCGCAGCTGCGCAAGAAGTTCACCGGCTCACCGGAGATGGTGCAGCACTTCTTCAGGTTCGTCGCCGAGGAAGTGCGCGAGCTGATGGCGCACCTCGGGTTCCGCACGATGGACGAGATGATCGGCCGCGCCGACTGCCTCGACATCGATCGGGCGGTCAACCACTGGAAGGCCAAGGGGCTCGACCTCTCGCCGCTGCTGCAGCAGCCGGCGCTCCCGGCGTCGGTCGCGCGCCGCAAGGTGCGTGAGCAGGATCACGGGCTCGACGGGACGCTCGATTACGACCTGATTCGCGTGTCGATGCCCGCGCTCGAACGGAAAGAGCCGGTCGACTTCAAGGCGTTCATCCGCAACGCGGATCGCACCGTCGGCACCATGCTCGGTTACGAAGTGACGAGACGTCACGGCGGCCGCGGTCTGCCCGACGACACGATTCGCATCACCTTCACAGGCTCGGCGGGGCAGAGCTTCGGTGCGTTCGTACCGCGCGGGATGACACTCACGCTGGTCGGCGACGCCAACGACGGCTTCGGCAAAGGCCTCTCCGGCGGACGGCTGATCGCGTTTCCGCCGCCGCTGTCGACGTTCAAGTCGCAGGAGAACATCATCATCGGCAACGTCGCGTTCTACGGCGCCACCGGCGGCGAGGGATACGTGCGCGGCGTCGCCGGCGAGCGTTTCTGCGTGCGCAACAGCGGCGCCACGGTCGTCGTCGAAGGCGTGGGCGATCACGGCTGCGAGTACATGACCGGCGGCCGCGTCGTCGTGCTCGGCAAGACCGGACGGAACTTCGCTGCAGGGATGAGCGGCGGCATCGCGTACGTGCTCGATCTCGACGGCACGTTCGAGCGCCGGTGCAACCGCGAGATGGTGGACCTCGAGCCGTTGATCGACGAAGACGATGTCGACTTCGTCCGCGTGGCGATCGTCAAGCACATCACGCTGACCGGCAGCCGCTACGCCGAAGCGCTGTTGAGCGACCTGGCCACGCTGCGCCGCCGGATCGTGAAGGTGATGCCGCGCGAGTACAAACGCGCGCTCGCCGAGCAAGCGGTCCGAGCCACCGAGGAGCTCGAGGCGGTGACGGTCAATCTCACGGGGATTGCCGCGCGCGTCGTGACGGAGCAGGCCGGAACGGCAGTCCATGGGTAAGCCGACCGGTTTCATCGAAATCCATCGGAAGAAACAGCCGACGCGTCCGATCGCGGAGCGTATCCACGACTGGCACGAGGTCTATCTGCCGTACCCGATGGGCGAGCTCGAGGCGCAGGGCGGGCGCTGCATGGACTGCGGCATTCCGTTCTGTCATCAGGGCTGTCCGCTCGGCAACCTCATTCCCGACTGGAACGATCTGGTCTACCGCGATCGGTGGCAGGCGGCGATCGAGCGGCTGCACGCCACCAACAACTTTCCCGAATTCACCGGCAAGCTGTGTCCGGCGCCGTGTGAAGGCGCCTGCGTGCTCAGCATCAACGAGGATCCGGTCACGATCAAGTCGGTCGAGGCGGCGATCATCGATCGCGCCTGGCACGAAGGCTGGGTCGTCGCGCATCCTCCGACGATCCGCACCTGGAAGAAAGTGGCCATCGTCGGCTCGGGGCCTGCCGGTCTGGCCGCCGCGGACCAACTGAATCGGGCCGGCCATTCCGTCACCGTGTTCGAGAAGTCCGACCGCATCGGCGGACTGCTGCGCTATGGCATCCCCGAGTTCAAGATGGAGAAGCGCTTCCTCGATCGGCGGCTCGCGATCATGGAAGAGGAAGGCGTCATCTTCCGGCCGGGCATCAACGTCGGCGTCGACGTGCCGGCCGACCGGCTGCTCGCCGACTACGACGCGGTGCTCCTGGCCGGCGGAGCCGGACAGCCGCGCGATCTCCCGGTGGAAGGCCGCGAGCTCAAGGGAATCCATTTCGCGATGGAGTACCTGACGCTCCAGAACCGCCGCTGCGAGGGCGACGACGTTCCAGACGACGCGTTCATTACCGCGCACGACAAGCACGTCATCATCATCGGTGGCGGCGACACGGGTGCCGACTGCCTGGGTACCACGCACCGCCAGGGTGCGCGGTCGGTGCATCAACTCGAGCTGTTGCCGATGCCCCCGCGCGAGCGGGCCGACGACAATCCGTGGCCGCAGTGGCCGCAGATTTTCCGCGTCTCGTCGGCGCACGAGGAGGGCGGCGAACGCGTCTACTCGGTCATGACGCAGCGCTTCTCGGGTACGCCCGAGGGACGCGTGCACACGCTCCACGCGGTCAAGGTCGAGTTGGTGAAGCGCGACGGTCGGCTGCAGTTCGTCCCGGTTCCAGACAGTGCCTTCGAGCTGCGCGCCGATCTGGTGTTGCTGGCGATGGGATTCGTCGGACCCGAAAAGGGCGCGCTGCTGCCGGGCCTTGGCGTGACATTGACCGATCGCGGCAACGTCGGCCGAAACGACAAGTGGATGACGAACGTCCCTGGCGTCTTCACGGCCGGCGACATGCAGCGTGGCCAATCGCTGATCGTCTGGGCGATCGCCGAGGGCCGCAGCGCCGCACGGGCCATTGACGAGTATCTGATGGGGCAGTCACAGCTGCCGGCCCCGCTGCCGTAACGCCGCAGGCGTCGCCTGACTACACGGCCGTGAGAGAATCCGTGCATACTTGAGGTTGGCGCCTCAGAGTCACCTTGGACGGAACGATCCTCCCGGACCCGGACACACGCGCGTTCAATCGACGCCCCACTCTCAGCGAGCAATTCAGTCGCTGGTTCTATGAGGAGCACGGCCCGGAAGGGGCGCCGCGCCCGGCGCATACCGCGCCGTGGTGGAAGGTGATGTGTCTCACTGGCGTCGATTACTTCTCGACGCTGGCGTACCAGCCGAGCATCGCGTTCGTGGCGGCCGGCGCGCTGTCGCCGGTCGCAACGTTCGTGCTGGTCGCGCTCACGCTCCTCGGCGCCTTTCCGATGTACAGCCGCGTCGCCGATCTCAGCCCGTACGGGCAGGGCAGCATCCTGATTCTCGAGAAGCTGTTTCCGCGGTGGAAAGGCAAAGCGGTGGTGCTCTGCCTGCTCGGCTTCGCGGCGACCGGATTCGTGATCACGATGACGCTGTCGGCCGCCGACGCCGCCGCGCACATCATCCAAAACCCGTTGGCCCCGGCGTGGCTCAATCACCCGCTCGTGCTCACGATCCTGCTGCTGCTCGTGCTCGGAGCGGTCTTCCTCAAGGGGTTCGGCGAAGCGATCGCGCTCGCCGTGGCGATCGTGATCGTCTACATGGCGCTCAACACGATCGTCGTCGGCGCGTCGATCATCGAGATCTCGCGTCACCCCGAGGTGGTCGCCAACTGGCGCATGATGCTCGCGGTCGAGCACGGCCATCCGGTCGTGATGCTCGCGATGGCGGTGCTGTTGTTCCCGAAGCTGGCGCTTGGCCTGTCTGGCTTCGAAACCGGCGTGGCCGTGATGCCACTCGTGCGTGGCGAGGCTGGCGATACCGAGGATGCCCCGCTCGGGCGGATCCGCAACACCAAAAAGCTGCTGCTCAGCGCGGCGCTGATCATGAGCGTCATGCTGATGGCCAGCAGCATCGTGACGGTCCTGTTGATCCCGGCCGACGCGTTCAGGCCGGGCCAGGCCGCCGACGGCCGGGCGCTCGCGTATCTCGCGCACGAGCTGCTCGGCCACGCGTTTGGGACCGTGTACGACGTCGCCACGATTGTCATCCTGTGGTTTGCCGGATCATCGGCGTTGGCCGGGTTGTTGACGCTCGTGCCGAAGTATCTCCCGCGGTACGGGATGGCGCCTGAGTGGGCGCGCGCCAACCGCCCGCTCGTCGCGATTATCACGGGCATCGGTATTCTCATCACCTTCGCGTTCAATGCCAGCGTCGCCGCCCAGGGCGGTGCGTACGCGACCGGCGTGCTGGTGCTCATGAGCTCGGGCGCGCTGGCGATTGCGGTCGTCACCTGGCGGCACCGGCACGGCTGGCTTCCGTATCTGATCATCACGGGCGTCTTCCTGTACACGCTGATCACCAACATGATCGAGCAGCCCGATGGCCTCAAGATCGCCTCGGTCTTCATCCTCACGATCGTGGCGACGTCGTTGATCTCGCGAACGCTGCGCTCGACCGAGCTGCGCGTGCACGGATTCGAACCCGACGAAACGGCGTTGAAATACATCTGGGAGGCGGCGCGAAGCGGTCGCGCCATCCGCATCATCGCGAATCGGCCCGGGTCAGGGCTGCCCTCGGAGTACGAGGACAAGCTGCGCGAGGCCACCGACTCCCATCACGTGCCGCCGGGCGATCCGGTGTTGTTCCTGGAAGTGCGGCCTGGGGATGCGTCCGAGTTCAGCGACGTCTTGAAGCTGCATGGCGTCGAAGTCGGCGGCCATCGAGTGCTGCGGTCACGCAGCCCGGCGATTCCCAACGCGATCGCCGCGCTGTTGATCTACATCCGCGATCAGACCGGGCAGATTCCCCACGTGTACTTCGGGTGGACGGAGGGCAATCCGATCGCCTACCTGCTGAAGTTCCTCGCGTTCGGGGAAGGCGATACGGCTCCGGTCACGCGCGAGGTCCTGCGGCAGTTCGAAGCCGATCCGGCGCGACGGCCGCGCGTGCATGTGGGCTGAGGCGCGTCCACGATAGACTGATCGGCGGGCCCAACGAACGGGTCCGCCCTACACGGCATGCTTATTGTCATGAAATTTGGCGGAACGTCGGTCGGTTCCGCCGAGCGTATCGCGCAGGCCGCCAGCCTCGTCACCGACGCCCGATCGAACGGTCACCGGGTCGCCGTTGTCACGTCGGCGATGAGCGGCGTGACCAACACGTTGATCGATGCGGCGCGGGCCGCCTCGAAAGGCCAGTGGGATCCGACCATTCGCCAGCGCTTGTTCGAGCTGCACCGGACGGCAGCGTCCGTTCTCGTCGCTGACGAGGCGAGCCGCGCGCGTGTCACCGAAGAGATCGATCGCCGGCTGGATCGTTTCGAGAAGCTGTGCTTCGGTCTGTCGATGGTCCACGAGCTCACGCCGCGGCTGCTCGATGCGATTTCCGGTATCGGCGAGATGCTGGCAGCGCCGCTGGTGGCGGCTGCCATCCGCTCGCGCGGGTGCGGATCGGAATCGGTCGACGCGACCGACATCCTGGTCACCACCGATCAGTTTGGTGGCGCTGAGCCGATCATGGAGGAGACGCGCGCGCGCACCACGACGCGGCTCGGGCCGATGATCGCGCGCGGCGACGCGCCCGTGGTCACCGGATTCATCGGCGCCACCATCGACGGTGTGCAGACGACGCTCGGGCGCGGCGGGTCGGATTACTCCGCATCGATTCTCGGCGCGGCGCTCGATGCCGACGAGGTGTGGATCTGGACCGACGTCGACGGCGTGATGACGGCGAACCCGTCGGAAGTATCGGATGCACGGACGCTGGCGGAGATCTCCTACAGCGAAGCCTCGGAGCTGGCGTATTACGGCGCCAAGGTCCTGCACTACAAGACCATTCTGCCGGCGTTCCGCAAGCGCATTCCGGTCCGCATTCTCAACAGCTTCAATCCGTCACACGCGGGCACGCGTGTCAGCGTCGAAGGCGATCCATCGGTGCCCGGCGTCAAGGCGGTGACATCGATTCGCGGGGTCAGCCTGATTGGTATCAGCGGCACCGGCATGCAAGGCATCCCTGGCATCGTCGCCAAGGCATTCGACGTCGTGGCCGAGCAACAGTCGAACGTGCTGATGATTTCGCAGGCCTCCTCAGAAAACAACATCTGCTTCGTCATCAGCGCTGCCGAGGCGCCGGGCGTCGTCAAGGCGCTCAAGAGCGCGCTCGAGTTCGAGCTCGCGCGCGGTCACATCGAGGAAATCGCCTCGCAGCCGGTGGCGGTCGTCGCGGCGATCGGCGATCGCATGCGAGGGACGCCCGGCATCGCCGCCACCGTCTTCGGAGCACTGGGCAGCGAGCGCATCAACGTGATTGCGATTTCGCAGGGTTCTTCCGAGCGGAACATCTCGCTGGTGGTCGAGGAGAAGGATGCTGCCGCGGCCGTGCGGGCGTTGCACCAGGCGTTCCGTCTCGATCGGACCGGCGTTCCTGCCTGAGGCCCCGCATGTCGGTTCGTGACATCCTCATTATCGGCGCGGGTCCGTCCGGACTCGCCACCGCGATCGCCGCCAAGAAAGAGGGCCTCGACTACGCCATCGTCGAGAAGGGCGTGCTGGTCAACTCGATCTTCAACTTTCCGATGCACATGGTGTTCTTCACCACGCCGGAGCTGTTGGAGATCGGCGGGTTGCCGCTCGTTACGCCTTACGACAAGCCGACACGGCTCGAAGCGCTTCGCTACTATCGCCGCGTGGTCGACACCTACAGCTTGCCGATCGCGTTCCACGAGGCCGTTATCGATATCGAGCGCGAAGACGGCGTTTTCGTGGTGACCACCGAGGGTCGCGGTCCTTCGACGTCGCTCGGGACAAGCCCCTCGACGTCGCTCGGGACAAGCCCCTCGACGTCGCTCGGGACAGGCCATCGGCGCGTTCGTCAGGCCAGGGCGGTGGTGCTGGCGATCGGCTACTACGACCTGCCCAACATCCTTGGCATTCCGGGCGAAGACCTGCCGCACGTCTCGCACTACTACACGGATGCCCACCCGTACTATCGTCAGCGGGTTGTCGTCGTGGGCGGTAAGAACTCCGCAGCGGAAGCGTCGCTCGAGCTGTTTCGCGGGGGAGCCCAGGTGACGCTCGTGCACCGGCACGCGACGCTCGGTGACTCGATCAAGTACTGGGTCCGTCCCGACATCGACAACCGCATCAAGGAGGGATCGATCGCCGCACGCTTCGAGTCGCGGGTTGTCGAAATCACGCCGACCGAAGTGATCATCGAACGGGACGGCGCCCGCGAGACGCTGCCGGCCGAAGGCGTTTTCCTGTTGACCGGCTACCACCCGGACGTGGATCTCATGCGGCGAGCAGGGGTCCACTGTGATACGGAGACGCTGGCGCCGGCGATGAACCAGGAGACATTCGAGACCAATGTCCCCAACCTGTTTATTGCGGGCGGCGCCGTCGCTGGGCGGAAGACCGGCAACATCTTCATTGAAAACGGGCGTTTCCACGGCGAGCGCATCGTGAAGGTGCTTGCCGACCGGCTCCATCAGGAGGCCTAGGGGCAGGTTTACCTTTTTGCCGTGGGCACGTATTAGGGGATATGAAACGCCTTGCCGCGCGCGCCGCCGTGATTGCGGTGTTGCTGATGACCGCATCGGGTTCCCTGGACGCGCAGGTTCCGGACAGTGAAAGACCTCGGCCGCTTCCGGACAGCGCCAGAGTGCCGCCACCGCAGGCCGGCGTGCCCCCCGCGTATGTCGACAACCCCAACGCGGAAGAGACGCGCCAGCGGCTCCACGAGCTGTTTCGGCAGTATCCCCCGTCGGTCTACGAGGTGCTGCGGATCGATCCGACGCTGCTCACGCGTGGGGATTACCTGGCGCCTTACCCGGCGCTCGCGGCCTTCCTGCAGCAGCACCCGGAGATTGCGCGTGCGCCGTCGTATTACATCGGCGAGTTCAGATACGTAACGCCCCGCTCCGGAGACCGGTCATACGAGCTCGTGCAGATGATTCTGGGTGGAATCGGATTGACGCTGTTGGGTTCCACCATGACCGGTGTGTTCGTCTGGCTTGTCAAGACGGCGATCGATCACCGACGGTGGCTCCGCCTGTCGAGGATCCAGACCGATGTGCACACCAAGCTGCTCGATCGTCTCGGCACGAACGACGAACTGATGGCCTACATCCAGTCGCCCGCGGGACGACGGTTCCTCGAGTCTGCGCCGATCACCGTGGAGCAGGAGCCGCGTGCGGCGCTTGCGCCGCTGTCTCGCATTCTCTGGTCGATGCAGGCTGGTGTCGTGCTGAGCGTGCTGGGTATCGGGTTCTGGGTCGTGCAGACGCGCACCATCCCCGAAATCTCTGACGGCTTCTGGGTGATCGGCGTGCTCATCGCCGCGCTCGGCATCGGCTTCCTCGCATCGGCCGTGCTCGCGTATGTGATCTCGTCGCGGCTTGGGCTCGTGCAGCGGCCCAAAGTGGAGCAGGAAGCGTGAGCGACGTACGCGGCATCGCACTCACCGACATGGAGCGCGCCGGTGCATTCGATGACGCCGAGCGCACCTTTCAAATGACCGAAGAGGCGTTCCGTCTGTTCTACGAGCAGACGGCGCGTCCGATCTGGATCTACCTCGCCAGAATGACCGGCGACGATCGGCTTGCCGACGATCTCCTGCAGGAGACGTATTACCGGTTCCTCCGAACGCGAACGACGTTCGAGAGCGACGACCATCGCCGTCACTATCTCTTCCGGATTGCCACGAACCTCGTTCACGATCATCATCGTCGTCCGCGGCGCGAGCGCACGACGCTCGAGGCCGTCACCGACAGTCACCGCCACTCCGATTCAGGCGAGGCAGGCGAGCGCGCCGTGCGCCGGCTCGATCTGAATCGCGCGCTGGGACGTCTGAAGCCGCGCGAACGCGCGATGTTGTGGCTGGCCTATGCTCAGGGGTTCTCTCACGAAGAGATCGCGGGTGTGCTGGGGTTGCGCGCGTCGAGCTTGAAGGCGCTGCTGCATCGCGCGAGGCGCCGCCTGGTCGCGCTGCTGGGCTATGGGGACGCGGAGTCATGACTTCGGCATGCCCTCGCGAGCTCGAGGTGGTGACCGCGCTCGTCCAGCGGCGCGACGACAGCGATGCGCTGAGGGTACACGCCGAGGCGTGTGATGCGTGTCGAGAAGTGGTCATGGTGATGCGCGCGATGGTCGAGGATCGAGAGGATGCGCGACGAGACGTCCGCGTGCCGGCCGCTGGTCAGGTCTGGTGGCGCGCGGCGGTGCGTGCGCGCCTCGAGGCGGTGCACGCCGCGGCTCGCCCACTGACCTGGCTCCACGGCGCGGCTGGCGCCGCCGCGTGCGGACTGCTCGTCGCCGCGATCGGAGTGTCGTGGCCGTTCCTGCGTGATGCCGTGACATGGCTGTTCGCGCAGACGTTCGTCAACTCACCGTTGGGTGAAACCGCGTTGCGAATGACTGGAACGCTGCAGCAGACGATCGCGATCGTCCTCGTGGCCGGCGCATGTCTCGTGCTGGCGCCGCTCGCGCTGTACTTCGCGCTGTCCGACGACTGAGTCCTCGTTTCCTCGACACGGCTCCGCCACATGAGAGTCGTACGCGAGGTCGAGAAGTCGAGTATCCGACACACCGATCCACCTCCTCCGTTTCGTGTTCGTTCACTGGTTGGTGAAACGCCGCTGCGCCACGTCGATTATGTGACGCTCGTCTGTTCGTGAGAACGGATGAGCGTCACGACGCGGCACACCGGAAAGCATCGGTGTCGTAAATAGCACTCCAACCGATGTCGTCACCGCTACGTTGGGTGTAAATCTGTTACATATTCCCTCGCATCACGCCCTCGTTCTCAGGTTCTTCCCTGATTGACAGAAACGCAATCAACTAACTGAAGAGAGAGGACTTCGGACACCACCTCGTCCGCGTGCCTGAATCGGGCCACTGACTTGCTAGGGGTGCGCTGCATTCGCCGTACGGTATCGGGCTTGACGGTCCTTGAGCACTGTCAAGCGAAGCGATAACGAGTCTCTTCGGAAGGTAGTTCTGAGGGGTTCGAACGGATGCCGGCCCCAGAATAATGGAACATACCAATCTCCGCGCACGTCTCCACGCTACCCTTGTCTCGTTCGTACTCTTCGCCGTCGTTGCGACACCCGCCGCGGCCGGGACCATCACGCTCGATTGGGACCCCAACCCCGAGCCGTGGGTCGTCGGCTACAAGTTACACGTCGGTACGGAGTCAGGCTCGTATACGCAACATCTCGACGTTGGGTTGTCGACGGTCTTCGCGTGGGTGGGTGCCGCAGAGGGGCAACTCTATTGCTTCGCTGTTTCGGCCTATATCGCGGGGTACCTCGAGGGGCCGTATTCGTCGGAGGTGTGCGGCTACAGCAATGCGTCGCCGACGCTGGCCAACCCCGGCGACCGCGTCTCGACGCAGGGAGAGGCGACGTCGCTGCAGCTTCAGGGAAGTGACCCCCTGGGCCAGCCGCTCACGTACAGCGCCACTGGTCTGCCGCCCGGCCTGAACTTGATGGCGTCGACTGGATTCATTTCAGGCACGCCGACAACCGTCGGAACCTACAACGTGACAGTCGCCGCGTCCGACGCACAGATGAGCGCGTATCAGAGCTTCACGTGGACGATCACTTCGGGTTCAGGGGGTGGGGGCGGTGGTGGCGGTGGCGGTGGCGGTGGCGGAGCAGGCGGTACCGGCCTTCTGGGTGAGTACTTCAGCGGAACCGGGTTTGCGTCGCTGACTGCGACGCGCACGGACGCGACGGTGAATTTCACATGGGGCGGCGGGGAGCCAGCATCGAACGTCGGCACCGATGATTTCTCGATCCGATGGACGGGGGAGGTCTACGCTCCTGCGACGGGGACTTACACGTTCTCGACCGTCTCCGATGACGGCGTGCGGCTCTGGGTCGGGAGCGACCTGTTGATCGACAACTGGACCAATCACGGCGCGACAACGGACAACGGGTCGGTATTCCTGCTTGCCGGACAGAAATATCCGGTGAGACTCGAGTATTACGAGGCCGGCGGCGCCGCGACGATCCAGTTGCGATGGACGTATCCGGGACAGAGCACTCAAGTGATACCTCAGAGCATGCTGTTTCCGTCGAGCACCGGGTCGGGGGGCGGGCCGGGGGCCGGGCCGGGCGGCGGGTCGGGCGGCGGCTCGGGTCTTCTTGGCGAGTACTGGAACGGGATGTTTGGGTCTTACGTGACGACGCGCACCGATGCGGAAGTGGACTTCACGTGGGGCTACGGG
>DASRJR010000022.1:0-16370 GCA_035649395.1 Vicinamibacterales bacterium | reverse complement strand
GCGGTGACTGCCGTCGCACGACGCGGCCGAGTGGTGCACCTCGTCGCGCAGGGCGTCGTGGACCTCGAATCGAAGCAGCCGATGACAACCGGCAACATGTTTCGCATCGCCTCGATGACCAAGCCGGTCGTCGGCGTCGGCATCATGATGCTGGTCGAAGAAGGCAAGCTGCGGTTGACCGATCCGGTGTCACGTTACATCCCCGAGTTCCGCAACATGAAAGTCGGCGTGCTGCAGGCAACGACCGGCCGCGGCGGCGCGGCGGCGGCCAATGCGGCGCCGGCGTTCTACACCGTGCCGGCGCAGCGCGAGATCACGATCAAGGATCTGCTCACGCACGTCTCGGGCCTGGGCAGCGGTCCGATGGGGAACAGCGACATCGAGAAGGTCGCGCGCAAAGATGGCGAGACGCTGGCCCAGTACATCCCGCGGCTCGGGGGAACGACGCTCGAGTTCCAGCCGGGCTCGCGCTGGACCTACAGCCCCGGCGCCGGCTTCGAAACGCTCGGCCGCATCATCGAGATCGCCTCAGGCACCCCACTCGATCGATTCTTCCGCACCCGCATCTTCGATCCGCTCGGCATGAAGGACATCACGTTCTGGCCGACCGATGCGCAGTGGCCACGCGTCGCCACGGTCTACACGCGCGGCGCCAGCGGCCTGACCAAAGCGACCATGCCGAACGACACGATGTCGAAAAACGTGTACTTCCGCGGGTCGGGTGGACTGTACAGCACCGCCGAGGATTACATCCCGCTCGGAATCATGCTCTCCAACGCCGGCGAGATGAACGGGAAACGGCTGCTCGGCAAGAAGACCGTCGAGATGATGGCCGCCGTCCACGTGGCCGACACGCTGCCGGGCCGACCGGCCGGCGAAGGCTACGGGCTCAGCGTGCGGGTCGTCACCAACCACGCGGCGCGCAACACGATGCTGTCCGATGGAACGTTCGGCTGGACCGGCGCGCAGGGCACGCACTTCTTCGTCGATCCGAAGGAGCAGCTGACGGCCGTGCTGATGGTCCAGACCTCGAACCAGGAGATCATCCGCGACTTCGAGGACCTGGTCGCGCAGACGGTGATTGATTAGGTTCATCGGGTGTCAGATCCCCTGCTCTGGCACCGGGTGCAGTTCGCCTTCACGATCGTCTATCACTACCTGTTTCCGCAGCTGACGCTGGGGCTGGCGCTGCTCATCGTCATCATGAAGGTGGCGGCGCTGCGCACCGGGCGCACGGCGTGGGACGATGCGGCGCGGTTCTGGATCCGTATCTTCGGGATCAACTTCGCTGTTGGCGTCGTCACCGGCCTGCCGATGGAGTTTCAGTTCGGCACGAATTGGGGGCGCTTCTCGGAGATCGCCGGCGGCGTCATCGGACAGACGCTCGCGATGGAGAGCATGTTCGCCTTCTTCCTGGAGTCGACCTTCCTCGGTCTGCTGGTGTTTGGCGAGCGTCGTCTCGGACGCCGCGGCCACGCCGTGGCCGCGGTCGCGCTGTTCGTCGGCAGCTGGCTGTCGGGCTACTTCATTGTCACGACGAACGCGTTCATGCAGCATCCCGTCGGCTACACGATGGACGCCGCCGGACGTCTCCAGCTGGAGAGCCTGCGTGCGTTCCTGTTCAGCCCCTGGGCGATCGCGCAGTATCTCCACACGATGGTCGCGGCGGTCGTCACCGGATCGTTCGTTGTCGCGGCGGTCGGCGCGTACTACGCACTGGCCGGCGTACACGTCGAGCAGGCTCGCCGCTTTCTGCGCGTGGGAACGATTGCCGGTCTGGTCTCGAGCGTGCTGGTCGCGTTCCCGACCGGCGACCATCAAGCGAAGCTCGTGGCCGAGCATCAACCAGTGACGCTTGCGGCCATGGAAGGGCGGTTCGAGAGCGGTGGCATGGCGGAGATCACCATCATCGGCCAGCCGAACACACGGGAACGGCGACTCGACAACCCGATCCGCATCCCGGGCATCCTGAGTTTTCTCGCTTACGGCCAGTTCCACAGCAACGTCCGCGGCCTGAACGAGTTCCCGCAGGACACCTGGCCCGACAACATCGAGCTGCTCTACTACGCGTTCCACATCATGGCGGGACTCGGGACGCTCTTCATCGGGTTGATGGCACTCGCGTGCCTGTTCGACTGGCGTCGTGGGCTCGAACAGACGCGCCCGCTGCTCTGGGCGCTGATGCTCGCGTTTCCATTTCCCTATATCGCCAACACGATGGGTTGGATGACAGCCGAACTGGGCCGGCAGCCGTGGCTGGTCTACGGCATCCTGCGCACGGCGGATGACGCGAGTCCGCTCGTTCATTCCGGGACCGTGCTGTTCACGTTGATCGGATTCGCGGGTCTGTACTTCGTGATCGGGATCGTCTTCCTCTATTTGATCGGACACGAAATCGCACGGGGTCCCTCGCTCGCTCAGGGCAAGCTGCCCGATCCGCCAGGAGCGGGGAGCGATGTCTGAGCTCTGGTTCGCCGTCGTCGCGGTGATGGTGGCGGCCTACGTCGTGCTCGACGGATTCGATTTCGGCGCCGGCGCGCTGCACCTGTTCGTGGCGCGCACGGATCGAGAGCGGCGCGAGGTACTGTCCGCAATCGGTCCGTACTGGGATGGCAACGAAGTCTGGCTGCTCGCGATCGGCGGCGTGTTGTTCCTGGCCTTTCCGAAAGTACTCGCGTCGGGGTTGTCGGGTTTCTACTTTGCGATCTTCCTCGTGCTGTGGACGCTCATTCTCCGTGGGCTCGCGATCGAGTTCCGGAGCCACCTCGGGCATCCATTGTGGCGGGCCGCGCTTGACGGCGGGTTTGCGGTTGCCAGCATGTCGATGCCGGTGCTGCTCGGCGCGGCGCTGGGCAACCTGTTACGCGGCGTGCCGCTCGACGAGAACGGCTGGTTCTCGCTCGGCCTCTTCAGTGATTTCACGACGTCTGGCGCCGTCGGAATCCTCGACTGGTACACGGTCCTCGTCGGCGTGTTCGCCGCGATTGCGATCACGACGCACGGCGCGGTGTTCCTGCTGTGGAAGACCGCGGGCCTCGTCCACGATCGGCTGCGCGCGGCGGCGATGCCGCTGGCGCTCACGACGCTCGTGCTGTGGCCCGTGCTGACTGTGGCTACGGCGGTGGTCAACCGCACGATGTATGAGGGCCTTGCGAGCCGCCCGCTCGCGTGGCTCTCGCTGTTGCTGGCAGTCGGTGGCGTTGTGGTGCTGTTGATCGGGCTTCGGCGAGGCCGACCGCTCATGCCGTTCCTGGGATCGAGCGCATTTCTCGTCGGCCTGCTCGCGGCGACCGCTGCGCTTGTGTTCCCAGTGATGCTCCGCAGCACGATGAACGACGCCCTATCGCTCACGGCGTACAACAGCGCGGTCCCGGCCGCGAGCCTGCGCACAGCGCTCGGCTGGTGGCTCGTCGCGCTGCCGCTAGCCGTGAGCTATTTCGTATGGATCTTCCGTGTGCACCAGGGAAAGGTCGTGGTCGAGTAAGGCGGCCCCCACGTTGACAGTTTCGCATCCGACGAACTACGGTTCGCCCGTGCCGAAGACACGCCTCACGATTTTCATGGCGGCAGCATTCCGGATTGCGGCGATTGCGCTGTGTGCCGCGGCGGTGTCGGCTCAGCGCGGCGGGCCGCAGGGGGCGCGCGACGTCTCTGTCGCGGCCATCTCCGGGGTGGTCGCGGCCGGTTCGGCCTGGACGATCGCGTGGCAAGGCACGGACAACGCCGACGGCATCGTCGGTACCACTGACGGTGGATTGCTGTTCGCGCAGGAGCAGCCGAATCGCATCAGCAAGATCGATCGCGACGGACGGGTGTCGGTGTTTCTCAACGACACGCACGGCGCCGGTGCGATTGCGATCGACGTCAAGGGCCGCGTGCTCGCCGTCGAACGGACCTGCACGGATCCCGGCCGGCAGCCCGATCAGTGCCGCGAGCCCACCGTCGTCGGCGTCCTAGCGCCTGAACGGAAGGTCCTCGCCGATGCGTTTCAGGGGAAATCGCTCGGGCGGCTGAACGATCTCGTCGCCGACAAGAAAGGCGGTGTGTACTTCACCTCGGGCGGCGCGTTCTACGTCAACGCGGCGGGGACGGTTGCGAGCCTGGGTGACGACATTCGCGCCAACGGCATCATGTTGAGCCCCGACGAGAAGGTCTTGTACGTCACGAATGGGCCGACCGTGCTCGGCTTCGACGTGCGGAGCGACGGCGCCACGGTGAACCGTCGCGAGTTCGCACGCCTCGAGGCGGGCGGCAACGGCGACGGCATGGCGATCGATGCCGACGGTCGCCTTTACGTGACCTCGCCGCCGGGCGTCCAGGTCTTCGCACCAGACGGCAAGTACTTGGGTCTCATTCCCACCCCGCGTAACGCGATCAGCGTGGCGTTTGCCGGCAGGGACAAAGCCACACTGTTCATCGTCGGCAGCGGTGCGCTCGGATCGGACGGCAAGGAGTTCACCACACCTGAGGGTGTGCGGAACAACGCGAAGACCATCTACAAGCTGGCACTGCTGTCGCGCGGCTTCAAGGGCCGCGCGAAGTAGTCGAATGTCGTACTTCATCGTCAACATCGGGCGCGACGACGTGTGAGCCGCGCGAGGCGCCGGGATAGAATCTCCGGATGCCTGCTCGGGCGCTTCTCCACCTTCTGACTCTGGCGATCGCGGTCGCATCGTGCTCGCGGACGCAGCCGGCGGCAGGGTCGATCCCGCGGACTGCCGACGGCAAGCCCAACCTGCAGGGCGTCTGGCAGGTCCGCAACGCTGCCGCAGCCGGTCTCGAAGATCACGTCGCGCGACATCTGTTGCCAGCGGGCCGAAGCGTCGTCGAGGGCGGCACGATTCCGTACAAACCCGAGGCGGCCGCCAAGCGGATCGAGCTCGCGGCCAACCGAGCCGCCAACGATCCGCTCGAGAAGTGCTTCATGCCTGGCGTCCCGCGGATCATGTATCTGGATTTCCCGTTCCAGATCTACCAGACGCCTTCGCACATCGGCATCACGTTCGAGTGGTCGCAGGTCCATCGCATCATCTACACGAACGGCGTCGCCGGACCCGACGGAATCGACTTCTGGATGGGCGACTCGCGCGGACGATGGGACGGCGACACGCTGGTCGTCGACGTCAAGGACCTGAACGGCAAGACGTGGTTGGACGCGACCGGCACGTTCCACACCGACAAGATCCACGTCGTCGAGCGCTACACCATGACGGACCCGAACACGATCCGCTACGAAGCGACGATCGAGGATCCCGAGGTGTTCACGCGCCCGTGGAAGATCTCGATGCCGATCCACCGGCACACCGAGCGCGATCGGATCCTCGAGTATCAATGTCAGGCCGAAGCCGAAGAGGCGCGCGGCGACTTCGAGCGTGATCCGCGCACCTGGTATCCGGGGCCATCCGCACCGCCGGTGGAGGTTCCCGCGGCGTGGGCCTCGATGAGCGCCCCGCCTCTGTTTCCGCGCACCGCGCCGCAGAAGGCGGAGGCGCCAGCGCCGCCGCCCATCCGCCGACTGCCGGACGGCAAGCCCGATCTGCAGGGCTACTTCATGCCCGATGGCGGCGGCGGGAACTACGGGCTGGGCAAGCACGAGCAGGACTTCCTCACCCCGGCCGGCCGCGGAATCATCGTCGATCCGCCCGACGGTCTGCTGCCGATGCAGCCGTGGGCGAAGGCCGAGTACGACGACCGCAAGCTTCCGGAGCGCGGCTACGACGATCCGACGGCGCACTGTTTCGTGGCGGGCGTGCCGCGATCGATGTACATCCCGGCGCCGATGCAAATCATGCAACCGACCGGCTATGTCGTCATCCTGCACGAGCGCATGTCGTGGCGATCAATCCCGCTCGATGGACGGCCCCGTCTGCCGGACTCGATGCGGCTCTGGCAAGGCGATTCGCTCGGCAAATGGGATGGCGACACGCTGGTTGTCGAGACGACGAATCTGAACGGCAAGACCTGGCTGAACGAGGTCGGCGAGATCGTCAGCCATGCCGAGCGCGTCATCGAGCGGTTCTCGCCGGTCGACGGCGACACGATCCGATATCAGGCGACAGTTAGCGACCCTCTCGTGTACACGCGGCCGTGGACGATTGCGTTCGACCTGAATCGTCAGAAGGACGAGCTCCTCGAGGTGGCGTGCCACGAGGACAACGAAGACCTCGGGCATCTCAAGGAAATCAGGGATGCCGCCCGCCAGAAGACCCAGAGAGGAAAGCGATGACTCGATCCGTCACCCTCGCACTCATGCTCGTGCTCATCGCGCTGGCCGTGACGGCTGGCGCACATCATTCGTTCTCGGCCGAATACGACGCGAACAAGCCCCTGAAGCTGACCGGCAAGGTCATCGAGATGAAGTGGTCCAACCCGCACGCCTGGATATACATCGAGGTGAAGGGCAAGGACGGCAAGGTCGTGAAGTGGGCCTGCGAAACGGGCGGCGCCAACGCGCTCTTCAGACGCGGCTGGCGTCGGGAGGACCTCGTGGCGGGAACTCAACTGGTTGTCGATGGGTACCAGGCGCGCAACGGAACCCCGACCGCGAATGCGACGAGCATCACGTTTACGGACGGGCGGAAGCTGTTTGCGGGCTCCTCGCAGGGCTCGACCACTGGAGGCAAATAGCCGCTTTCTGACGAAGAATTAATCAAGAGTTCAGATGCATCCGTCCGGCTAAAGCCGGACACTACTTTGGTCCGGCTAAAGCCGGACACTAACGTACGGTCCGCCTAAAGGCGGACCCAACGTGCGATAAAGGTGAATGATGCGAACGAACCGTCTGTTTGCTCTCGCAATCATCGTGGGAATCGGCTCGCTGTTTCTGGTGAGCGCTTGTCAAAGCAAGTCGGCCGCGTCGTCGACAGCTGCCGCTCTGCCGCCGCCCGAGTACCTGCCGACCGCGACGGTCAAAGACATCATGCTGTCGATCGTCGATCCGAACGCGGATGTGGTGTGGCTGTCGGTCACCACGGTGCAGAGCGCCAAGGGCACCGAGGAGAACGCGCCGAAGACGGATGAAGACTGGACCAAAGTGCGGCACGGCGCGGTTTCGCTGATGGAAGCGGCGAACCTGCTGATGATCCCCGGCCGCCACGTCGCGCGCCCGCACGAAAAGTCAGAAACGCCAGGAGTCGAGCTCGAACCCGCGGAAATGGAAGTGCTGATCAATAAGGATCTCGGGGCGTGGCGGATGCGGGCCAAAGCACTGCACGACGCGGGTGCGGCCACGTTGCAGGCCATCGAGAGCAAGGACCCGCAGAAGGTGTTCGAGCTTGGCGAGCAGATCGAGCAGGCCTGCGAGAACTGCCACAGGCAGTACTGGTATCCGAACGAGAAGATCCCGCCGGTGCCCACGGAAACGGCGGAGACCGGTAAGAAGACGGAGGGCTCGAAGTAGCGGGGAGCGCGCGGTGAGGAGAGCAGCAAGACGGGCGATCGTCTTGGCAGGACTGGTGTGGCTCGCCGTCCTTGCCTCACAGTGCGGCTCGTCGTCGCCGTCGGCGTCACCCGCTCCGGCTCCGGCGCCCGCCAGACCCGCCGCTCCATCGCTCGAGGCAGCGTTGACCCCAACGCTCACGGTCAAGGAGCTGATGGAGCACATCATCGATCCCACGGCCGACGCAGTATTCGATGCGGCAGTGGTCGATGTCACGGCAAAGGGAATCGTCGAGACCAAACCGCTGACCGACGACGATTGGCTGAAGGTCGAGCGCGCGGGACTCCTGCTGGCCGAGTCGATGAATCTCTTGAAGATGCCGCGGCAGATGGCGCCGAAGATCCAGACGACGCAACCCCACAAGGGAGCCGAGCCGGAGCTCCCGCCGGAACAGATTCAGGCCAAGATCGATCAGGATCGCGCGCTCTGGAACAAGTACGCCGATGGGCTTCGCGAGGCCGCGCTCGGATCGGTCAAGGTGGCTCGCATGCGCGACTTCGAGGCCTTGTTCACCGCCGGCAGCGAGATCGACAAAGCGTGCGAGGCCTGCCACCTCGAATACTGGTATCCAGGCGACCGCAAGCTCGTCGAGCAGCAGCAGAACAATCGCGTCACCTACGATCCGCCGAAGACCCCGCCCAAGAAGAAGTAGCGAAGCCGCTTCGTCCGCACTGAACGCGGATGAATGCGGTTGTGCCATCCAGCCTTCTCAGTCGTCAAAGGATCGGCCGAGATGGGCCCTCGTCGAGTTTCAGATCTGTCGGACAGGTGATGTTTTTCCTGGGCCTGATTCTTGGAAACGGGGTTGGTAGGGCGGGCGTATTTCGGTGTGGACGTTCTTGCCCAGCCAGCAGGTACACCTGGGTTTGCCGGACACCCAAGAATTCCGGTATCCTATTTAGCCCGCTGGATTTTGGGGTGGTCCGAACGCACCACAACCCCGACTCGCCCGCTATGGGTCATGAGTGAGTGCATGGTCATGACTGTGATCGCTCTTTCATATCAAATTCGGAATGAGTCAGGCGGAGCGGACGAATGAGATCGAAAGCCTTGATCCTCGGGTGCGCCGCGACGATGTCGCTCGTGTGGGCGGTTCACGCTCAGAGCACGCGTCCACAGGCCTCCCAAGCTCCACCGTCGCCAGCGGCTGAGCAGCCGCGGCCGGCACGACCTGCTCCGCGTACGCCCGCGGTGCCAGCGCCTGTGCGTTCGAGGAATCCTGCGCCCGCGGCGGCAACGGTCAGCGCCGATGAGCAGCGGGCATTCCTCGGCCAGTACTGCGCCGGCTGCCACAGCGAGAAAGCCAAAGCTGCAGGCCTGGACTCGGCGCGACGGATGACGATCGACGCACTCGATCCCGCGAATGTCGACAAAGACCGTGAGAAGTGGGAGCTGATCGTCCGCAAAGTGCGCGCCGGCCAGATGCCGCCGATGGGCGTGAAGCGGCCCGATCCGCAGCAGTTCGCAGCGATGGTGACGTCGTTCGAGTCCACGCTCGACTCGACCGCCAAACCGTTCACACCGCCGCCAGGGCTGCATCGTCTCAACCGCACCGAGTACGCGAACGTCGTCCGCGACCTGCTCGATCTGCAGATCGATCCCGCGAAGTACCTGCCGTCGGACGACTCGACGTCCGGGTTCGACAACATCGCGGGTGCCCTCGGGATTTCGTCGACGCTCGTTGAGGCGTACGTGTCGGCGGCGCAGAAGATCAGCCGTCTGGCGATGGGGTACCCGCAAGAGCCGACGCTGGTCGTCTATCGCACGCGTGAAGACACGTCGCAGGACTATCACATCGAAGGCATGCCGTTCGGGACGCGCGGCGGGATGCTGGTGCCGCATACGTTCCCGTCCGACGGCGAATACACCCTGACGATCACGCCGATCTTCGGCGACAACATGTCGCCGACCGGATTCGGCTCGGTGCCATGCGAGCGGCTGTCGATTTTGCTCGACGGTAACGAGCTCTCGTTGATCAACTGGCAGGGTGGCGGGCGCAACACGCCAACGGCCAACTGCCGCGGTGCGGCACAGGGTCCGCAGGCACGGCCGGTCGGCCAGGCCGGTCCCGAGGCATTCTTCGGCGGCCGCGGCGGCACGCCCATGCGCGTCCGCTTCAAGACGACCGCGGGCACGCACATGGTCGGCGCGACCTTCCTCGCGACCAACTTTGCGCCGCTGCTCGACCTCGATAAGCACTTCATGCGCGACACGGTTCAGACCGGCCCGACGCCCGGCTATACGTTCTTCCCGCACGTCGGCACGATGCGCATCGAGGGTCCGTTCAACGCAACGCCGGCCAAAGAGTCGCCGAGCCGGCGCAAGATCTTTGTCTGCACCCCGAAAGCGGTGGCTGAGGAAACTGCGTGCGCGCGGCGGATCGTCACGAACCTTGCCACCTACGGCTTCCGTCGTCCGGCTTCGCGGGCCGACATCGACGTCCTGATGGAGTTCTACAAGTTCGGCCGTGAGGAGAAGGACTTCGACACGGGCATCGAGATGGTGTTGGCGCGTGTCCTGGCGTCGCCGCAGTTCATCTACCGTATTGAGGAAGAGCCGGTCGCCATCCGCGCCGGACAGCAGTACCGCATCAACGACGTCGACCTCGCGTCGCGGCTGTCGTTCTTCCTGTGGAGCACGGCACCCGATGCCGAGTTGTTGAAGGTCGCCGCAGCGGGCCAGCTCAAGAACCCGGTCGTGCTCGAGCAGCAGGTGCGTCGGATGCTGAAGCACCCGAAGGCCGAAGCGCTCGCTGTCAACTTCGCGGGGCAGTGGCTGAACTTGCGGGCGCTCGATGTGACGAGCCCGCTCCCGCTGATTTATCCCGACTTCGACGATCCGCTGCGTCAGGCGATGCGCCGTGAGGTCGAGCTGCTGTTCGACACGATCGTGCGTGAAGACCGTTCGGTGATGGAGCTGCTGAACGCGAACTACACGTTCGTCAACGAGCGGCTGGCGAAGCACTACGGGATTCCCAACATCTACGGCAGCCAGTTCCGTCGCGTCACACTTGGGCCAGGCATGGAAGCGCGTGAGGGCCTGCTCGGCAAAGGCGCGTTCCTGGCGACGACGTCGAAGCCGGAACGCACGTCGCCGGTGACGCGAGGCAAGTGGGTGATGACCAATATCCTCGGCATGAGCCCACCGTCGCCACCGGCCAACGTGCCGCCGCTGCCGCAGCGCGCCGCCGACCCGAATGCGAAGGAACCGACCATGCGCAAGAAGATGGAGGACCATCGAGTACGGCCCGACTGCGTGCAGTGTCACCGGCTGATGGATCCGATCGGCTTTGCGCTGGAGAACTTCGACGCGATCGGCCTGTGGCGCACGCAGGACGAGGGTCAGCCGGTCGATCCGACCACCCAGGTGTTCGACAACTCGAAGGTCAGCAGCCCACTCGAACTGCGTGCGTGGCTGGTCAACAACTACGACCACCAGTTCATGACGGTGTCAGCCGAGAAGCTGCTCACCTATGCGCTGGGCCGCGGCGCCGAGTATCGCGACATGCCGCTCGTGCGCTCGATCGCGCGCGAGGCGGAGAAGAACAGCGACCGGTTTTCGGCACTGGTCGTGGCCATCGTGAAGAGTCAGCCGTTCCAGTTGAACACGAAGGGCGAGAGCGCACCGCCGCCTGCCAGTACTGCGAGCCTCAGCACGACGGAAAAGGGAGTCAACTGACCATGTCGTTCATCACAAAACGCCACATTCCCCGACGCACGTTCCTGCGCGGAGCCGGCGCCACGCTGGCGCTTCCGCTGCTCGATGCGATGGTGCCGGCCGGGACCGCGTTGGCGCAGACGCCCGCGGGCGAAACGATCCCCCGCTTCGTCGGTGTCTTCTTCCCGCACGGCATGGGGCCCGGTCATTGGGAGCCGACTGAAGAAGGCGGACTGCCGCAGAAACTGCCGTACATTCTCGAGCCGCTCGAATCGCTGCGAGAGCACACGACCGTGCTGAACGGGTTGTGGTCGCAATCGGCGGAGCCGCCGGAGGGGACGACGGGATCGGACCACTGGGTGGCCGCGGCGTACCTCACTGGAATCAAGCCGCGCAAGACGGCTGGCGCTGACGCCACCGTCGGCAGCGCGACGATCGATCAGCAGATCGCGCGGAAGATCGGTCAGGAGACGCTGCTGCCGTCGCTGCAGCTGGCGGTGGAGGATCCGAACTCGAGCTCGAGCAACTGCGGCGAGGGCTACAGCTGCTCGTACACCAACTCGATCTCGTGGATCGAACTGCCGACACCGGAGAACGAGAAGGTGCCGCGCACGAGCCCGATCCCGATGGAGCTGAATCCCCAGGTCGTGTTCGAGCGGTTGTTCGGCGACGGCTCGACGCCGGAGCTGCGCGCGCAGCGCATGAAGCAGAGCCGCAGCATCCTCGACTCGGTGACGAACGAGTTGGCGGGCTTGCGCAAGCAGCTCGGCTCCGGCGACGTTCAGACGGTCAACCAGTACACCGACGAGATCCGCGCGCTCGAACGCCGGATCCAGATGGCGGCCAAGAACTCGAACAGCGTTCCGGAAATCGATCTGCCGCCGGGCATTCCCGAGCAGTTCGACGAGCACATCCGCCTGCACTGGAAGCTCGTGTCGCTGGCGTTCAAGGCGGACATCACGCGCGTGGTCACGCTGCTCGGCGCACGCGACCTGACCAGCCGCGTGTACCAGTTCCCGAAGAGCCCGCTCTTCCCCGATGGCGGTACCAGCGTCAGCTTCCACGGCGGTTCGCATCACCAGGACGATCCGGTGCAGATCCGCCGCTACGCGACGCTGAACCGCTATCACCTGTCGACGATGGCCTACCTCGCCGAGGAGCTGAAGTCGATCAAGGACGGCAACGGCACGCTGCTCGATCGCTCGCTGATCATGTACGGAACGAACATGGGCAATTCCAATCAGCACCAGCACTACGACGTGCCGCACATCCTCGTCGGCGGCGCCAACGGTCAGCTGAAAGGAAACCGGCACCTGAAATACGAACGCAAGTCGACACCCACAGGGAACCTCCTTGTGAGTGTGCTCGGTTTGTACGGCATCGAGAGTGACAAGCAGGGTGACAGCACAGGCCGCCTTGCGAAACTCGTGTAGGTGATGGAGATGCGCAGAGTGAGACGGAGCCCGTGGCTGGCCTCTGCGGCCGTTCTCTGGGTGCTGATCGCCGGCGTCACGAGAGGAGCGGGACCCAGTGACGTCGCCGATGCGGCGCAGAAGGGCGACCGAGCGGGGGTCGCGAAACTCATTCAACAGAAGGCGAACGTCAACGCACCGCAGGTCGACGGCGCGACCGCATTGCATTGGGCCATCTACAAACACGACCCCGAGATGGTCGACCTGCTCATTCGCGCGGGTGCCGACATCAAGGCGGCGAACCGGACCGGCGTGACGCCGCTGATGATGGCGGCAATCTATGGAGACGCCCCCATCATCGACCGCCTCGTCAAAGCGGGCGCCGATGTGAAGCAGAAGGGGCCGAACGGCGAGACGATGGTGATGTTCGCCGCGCGAAACGGCAACCCGCAAGCGATCAAAGTGCTGCTCGAAGCGGGCACCGACGTCAACGCGCGCGAGACCATCCGCGGGACGACGGCACTGATGTGGGCCGTCGAGCAGAAACATCCGGAGGCCGTGAAAGTACTGCTCGCCGCGGGGGCGGATCCCGAGGCGAAGTCAGGCGGCGCCGGACTGCCACGCAACTACATGGCGAATCGCGTCAACCAGCGCGCAGTGCTCCTGGCGCAGGATCGCCGCAGGCGCGCGGCTGCCAACGGCATCACCTACGAAGAGCAGTTGACCCGCGACCAGAAAGCCGGTCTCGAAATCGGCGGCCAGCGCGGTCTCGCGCAGCCGCTCGGTCCTGATGGTCAGCCGATCGCACCCGGTGGGGGTGGGCGGCAGGGCGGTGCCGCGCAACCGGGCGCTGCTCCAGCCACTCCGCCTGCCACGACGGATGCCGCACCCGCAGCAACGCAGGGCGCAGCAGCACCAGCCGCGACGCCGCCCGCGGCCGCGACGCCTGAAGCCGCAGCTCCGGCCGGGCGCGGTGGGCGCGGTGGACGTGGTGGCGGCCGTCAAGGCCAAGCCGCGGGGCAGGCACAAGGTCAGGGACAGCCCCAGCAGGCTCCGGATCCTGACGACGCCGATGACAACGAAGTCGTGGTCGCTGGCCTGGTCGGCTCGGGCGGCGGTGGTCTCACGCCGCTGATCTTCGCGGCACGTGAAGGCGATATCGAATCGGCAAAGGCGCTGCTCGATGCGGGCGCCAAGATCAACGCGCCAAGCGAGTACGGATGGACGCCGCTGCTGACGGCGGTCAACAACCGCAACTACAAGCTGGCTGCCATGCTGCTCGAGCGCGGCGCCGATCCGAACATCGCCAACAAGGGCGGGTGGACGCCGCTGTATCTGGCGACTGACAACCGCAACATCGAGGGCGGCGACTATCCGGTTCCCAAGGCGGACATGGATCACCTCGAGATCATCAGCATGATCCTCGAGAAGGGAGCCAACCCGAATGCGCGGATCAAGGACAACACGCTGACACGCACCATCTTCACGATGCAGTGGTTCTTCGAGGACGGTGCCACCGCGTTCGTGCGTGCGTCGCAATCGAGCGACACTGCGTTGATGCGGCTGCTGCTCAAGTACAAGGCCGACCCGAAGATCGCCACCGCCAATGGCGACACCGCGCTCACTGCCTGCACCGGCATCGGCTGGGTTGAAGGCGTCACCTATGAGCGCTCGGCGAAAGAGAATGTCGAAGCGGTGAAGATTCTCGTGGACGAGCTCGGCATGGATCCGAATCAAGGGAACAACGAAGGCCGCACGCCGCTGATGGGCGCGGCGATGAAGGGGCGCAGCGAAGTCGTCCAGTTCCTCGTCGATCGCGGCGCGAAGCTCGACACCCACGACAAAGGCAACCGCGACACCGACAAGGTGTCATCGGCGGCCGCCGGCCACACCTGGCAGGCGATCGATTACGCCGAAGGCCTCGTGCGCGTGGGCGTGCAGTCGGCCGTCCAGCGTCCAGAGACGGCGGCGTTGATTCGAAAGCTCATGCAGGAACGCGGCATGAAGGTGCCGCCGGCCGACCGCACCATTCTTTCGGTCTGCGTCGTTGCGCTCTGTCAAGGAGACGGCGGCCCAGCCGCACAGCCGTAGGAATCAGGAACCCCCCGACGATGCTCGGGGGGCGCCTCTGCCTGCGAGAGAACCGCCGAAAGCCGCAGCGGGAATCACAGCAAGATAACTGATCGCGTCGAACCACACCGGAGCGTCGGCGTTACCGCCGGTCAACTCGCCGAGCAATCCCACCAGCAGCGAGCCGATGCCCACGGCAATGCCGTGTTGGAGATGACGTGTCTTTGCCATTTGCGCCGCGACGAAGCCACCAGTCGCGGTGAAGAGGAGCCCGACAATCGCCAACATGCTGAGCTGTGGCACACCAAGCGTCAGAAGGCTTTCGTCAACGGGCCCGCCACGAGCCGCTTGCATGGCTGCGAGCGCGCCGAAGTACGCAATGCCGGCGCCGACACTGCCGGCGATGTCGATCAGGACACCAACGACGACAGGCCACAGCTTCAGTCCGCTCATTGCTAAACGGCCTATCGCGCCGAGCGCTTGTCCACGACGATCTCGCCATTCTTGACGACCACCTTCGCGGTCAGCAGATTCCAGTAGCCGTCGAGCGGGTTGCCACTCAGGAGGACGATGTCGGCGAGCTTCCCAGCCTCGAGCGTGCCGAGCTCCTTGCCCATGTCGATCCACGTCGCGCTGTTGGCGCCCATCACCGTGATCAGATCGATCGGCGAGAACATCAGGTTCAACACGCGCAGTTCGTGTGAGAGCCCGGCCAGCGGAAGGTAGTTCGTGTCGGTCGCGTAGCCGTACACGGCTCCGCCTTCGAACAGCGTTCGCGCGTTGACGGCTTTGTACCCGGCCTCGCGCCCGCGTCCTTCGCCATCGAGGATGGCGTCGGGCCACTTGCCGCCGTCACGGAACGTGGGGACGTTTTCTTTGTTGAAGACGTTGAACACCGGCGCGCCGAAGCCGACGCACGACAGCACATGCACGCCGGCATCCTTCACCGCCTTCGCATCGTCTGCCGACATCCACTGGAAGTGCGGGGTGTGGACGAGTTTCGGTACGCCGGCTTTCACCGCTTCGAGCATCGCGGGCACGCTGACGGCGTGGACGGCGACCTGCACGCCGGCCTTCTTGCCTTCATCGGCGGCGGCCGCGAGCGCGGCGAGCGGCCGCGGATCGCTCTTGAACGCATTGATGTTGATCTCGCCGGTGAACTTGATGCCCATCGACGCGATCTTGCGGATCGCGTCCCGCGCCGATTCCGGAGTCGCGTTGTTCAAGTTGAGCGGAGCCGAGGGAATGATGCGCGGTCCTTTGATCTGCCCCGAGTCGACGCGCTTCTTCAATTCGAGGATCGGCTCCGCCGCGCCGCCACCCGACAGCAGCGTCGTGTAGCCCGCCTCGAGGAACTCGCGCATGCGATCGGGCGCCTGCTCCTTGAGATAGCGCTGCGCGTCGCCGCCGATGATGTGACGATGACCGTCGATGAATCCGGCGATCGCGGTCATCCCCTTCGCATCGACGACCTTGAGTCCAGGTGACGCGGCGCGGCCCGCCGCCACCGAGGCGATTCGGCCGCCTTTGACGACGATGGTGCCCTGCTCGATCACCTGGCCGGTGCCGACGATGATGCGCGCATTGGCGATGACGAGATCCTGGGCGGCGAGAGGATCGGCCCAGAAGACGATGCAGACAAAGGCAAGAGTTATGAAGACTGGGCGTGTTTTCATGAGCGGGAGTCTACTGCGTTCGGACAATACAAGCGTCGGAATCTCATTCAGTATCGAGCGCGGACCCGTGAGGCGAATGATAGAATCGCGCCCATTCCGGCCTGATTTGGCCACATC
>DASRJR010000021.1:0-11610 GCA_035649395.1 Vicinamibacterales bacterium | reverse complement strand
CGCCAGGCAGGCGCTGACTCGTTCCTGCTCAACTCTGCACCGCCCACTGACCTGCTCTATGAGATACGCCGTGCGCTCATCCTCCGGCGCAGCGGTCGTCGCTTGCCGTGGAACTGGTGAGCGCCACAGTCGCAACCGCTGCCCTCGCGTAGCCTTATTCGATGCCGCTGCTGATCGTCGCGTTCACGCTTTTCGTGATACTCGCGGCAATTGCACTCACGCCGTTCGCGATCGTGCAGCGTTACCGTCTGGGCACCGCGCGGCGCCGTGCTCGGGGATGGACCGCCACGCTCAACGTTGCAGGATTGGCCTTCTCGTCGGCGCTGTTTCTCGCGGGCGCAGGGATCACCTCAGTATGGGTCCCGAACGCGCTCACCCTGACTCTGATGGGGTTCGTGAGCGGATGTCTGCTCGGCCTGGTCGGCCTTGCCGTCAGTCGGTGGGAACCTTTACCCGGCTCGCTGCATTACACGCCAAACCGTTGGCTGGTGCTTGGAATCACCCTCGTGGTGACGGCCAGGCTGGCATTTGGGTTCTGGCGGACCTGGCATGCGTGGTCTGCCACGTCGGATTATGGTTCGTGGATCGCGGAGTCAGGCGTCGCGGGCTCGCTGGCCGCTGGCGCGGTCGTGCTTGGGTACTACTTGACGTACTGGCTCGGCGTGCGCCGACGTCTGCGGTGGCACGAGAAACGGACAAGCGGCTAGTAAGGGGGAGATGGCCGGCACGTACGAGACGTGCCGGCACAAGTGGCATGTATGAACTGAACCTGTAGCGCCTACGACAGCCTCTCGTTCGCGATTTGGCGGCCAACCAACGGGCGGCCCGCTCTAGAAATCACAAGGACGTTCCACTAGTGGGCCACTATGACGTGGCCAGTATCACGAAGGGCTAGTTGTTGCCGCGACCCCCGCGGCCGCCGCCGGCAGCACCGCCGGGGCCGGCGCCGCGACCGCGCTGCGGCTCGGCGTATTCGGGAGTCTTCTCGCCGCGAGCGGCCGCTTCAGCGCGACGCTTCTCTTCCGCGCGCGAACCGGCGAGCAGGTTGGGCATCGCGTAGTTGCCCTCGTGGCAGCCGTACTCGAAGAACCCGTAACTGTCCTCGCGCGGGATCGGCAACCGCACGGTCCACGCCGAGGCGTAGACCTTCGGGTCGTTGATCGTCATGCGATAGTCGAGGGTGTTCGGGTCGGCGAGCGTGAATCGTTCGATCAGCACGCCCTGATCCGACAGCGGCTGCCCGTTGATCGGCGACTCGTTCTTGATGTTGCGCGTCTCGACGACGAGGACATCACCCTCCCAGTGGCCGACCGACGTGCCCATCCAGTTCTTGACGCCGGCGCCGACCTGCTTGCGGCCGTCCGTCGGGATGACGCGCGTTTCGTGGATCATCTCGTTCTGAAACGCCAGCCACCCCGGACCCTGCACGATTCGGCTGCCGGAGTTGTAGATCTTCGGCGTGATCGACTGCAGCACACCAGTGCTGATGCAGCGGTCGTAATTGCTGCGATCGGTGGTCCAGTCGGCCTCGATGCCGTTCAACTGCTTCCGACGAGCGGCCTGCGCCTGCTGACGCTGCTGTGCCGCGGCCTGGGCTTCGGCGGTCAGCGCCGGAATACGTCCGTCGGGCGGGTCGATCACGTACGACGACACGCGGCTGACGGTCCGGGCCCGCTCGAGCCAGTGCGGCGGTGGCGACACGGCGCCGCCGACGGTGCCAAACCGCTTCTCGAACTCCTCGGCCCGTTCCAGCGTGAACTCGTCGCTGTTGTCGTTGGCCACGTTCTGGTCGCGCTGCGCGACGCGCTGCTTGAACTCTTCGTCGTTCAATTTGTACCGCGTGCCGACTGACTCCGCGCGCTGCATCGGAATGCCCTGCAGGTCGTTGGCGTTCCACGTGCCCTGAAGATCCGGTTCACCCCACGGTGTCTTCGGCACTTTGTAACTACCGAGCGCAGGTACATTGCCGTCCGGCGTCATGACACCGGGCGAATCGACGCGGCCCTGGCCCGACACGGTCGAATAATCGCGGCCCTGGCCGGATACGCCACTCGTCGTGAGGATCGCGGCGCCGGCAAGCGCCGTCATGGCTCCAAGGATCAGACGTCTCATATGATCTCCGTCGGCGGGTCAGACCGCCCGCCCTGCTTATACCGCCCCGGCGGTTCGCATCGCGAACCGCCCAACAGAATCTGCATTGTCGGGTCGCCACGGCAACCCGACCTGGCGAGGGCTCGTAAGAGTCTACCGCGTCTGAAGACCGGGATCGCCGGCGAATTGGAGGAGGAATGCGGCAGTCGATGTGCACAGTCATTCCATTGTTCGCAGCCGCCGTGCTGACGAGTCTGACGGCCGCCGCTCAGTCGCGACCGTCGTCCTCGGTCACGCCGCGGCTCTCTTCACCCAACAAGGCCGGCGTGGCGATGGGCCACTATCACTTTTACGTGCGCGACGTCGCCGCTCACGCACGCTTCTGGACGACGCTCGGAGGCGTCGCCACGAAGACAGGGGGCGCGACCGTTGTGAAGCTGACGGACGTCGTCATCGTGCTCACGGAGGGTCAATCGTCTGGCGTCAGTGACGGATCGGTGCTCAATCACGTGGCGTTTCGTGTGCCGTCGCTCGCCAGCGTGGAAGCGGCCGGGCTGACGCTCGAACGTGCAGGACCTGACCTGCCGGGCATCGCCACGACGCGAACGCCGGAAGGCGAACGCATCGAGCTGTTCGACAACACCGCAACCAACGTCGGCTTCACACCGGATGCGGGGCCCGCCGATGCGATCGTCGAGCGTCACAACCGGCCGACAACGGTGCCAATCGCTTCGCATCACTTCCATCTGTACCTGCCGGATGACGCGGCGGTATCGGCGGCAAAAGCGTGGTACGCGAAGATGTTTGGTGGCACGCCGGGCAAGCGCTGGCGCTACGACGCCGTCGATCTTCCGGGCATCAACATCAACTTCGGCGTGGCGCCACGGCCGGTGCAGCCCACCAAAGGGCGGATGCTCGATCACCTCGGATTCGAGATCACCGGTCTGGCAGCGTTCGCCAAGCGGCTCGAAGCCATGGGGATCAAGTTCGACGTGCGCTACCACACGAACGCCGATGGCGTGGGCGAGGCTCGACTGACCGACCCGTGGGGCACGTCGATCGAGCTGACCGAAGGACTGCGCGATCTGTAGGCGTCGGATCGGCTCTCTGGGTCCTCAGTTCTCAGTCGGGTGAGCCGCGCGATCGATCACGAGAATCTCGACCGGAGCTTGCGCGGACTCCATCTTGAGACCGAGCTGCTGCGGCAGGACCGAGAAGATCGACGGCAGCGTTCGTCCGTCGAACGGATTCGGCCCCGACGGCGGCGGCGGCAAAACGACCTCGGCCGTGAACTCGAAGTCCGCGTCGAAGAACCCGTCCAGGCCGGTCTCGTCGATCACACGACGACCCAAGTACGGATAGATCGCCACCGCGAAGTCCGCCATCGTCATGCCGCGCATCGCTTGATACGCGCGATCGGAGCCGATTGGGGCCGTCGGCGACGGACCGAAGTATCCACACGGCTGCTTCTCTCCCGGCGTGACTCCACGGAACGGATCGCGAGGAACGGCCGTGCAGTCGGCCTCGGCGCGGCGCAACTGCGGACCCAGGCGGCCAGGCCGAGCGAGCGACATTCGATAGACGTATCCAGGCCGTTTCTCGAAGTGCGCCTGCAGCTGAAATCGGTCGGCGAGCAACCGCCGCAACATCGACCGCATTTCAGTGAGCGAGACGTCACGTCCAGCGGTGGCGGTGATGTCGAACCGCTCCGACATGAGCCAACTCGGACCACCTGTCACCTCGAACGGCTCCAGGCCTCTACTTCGAGGTGACGGCTCGTAGGCCAGGCGAATCAACACCAGAAGCGGCATGTTCGTGGCGGTGTACCGTCCGCCCTGGATGCGGTCGTCTGCCTGCGGCAGCCCCGATGTATTGACTTTGATCGATGCGGCCTCGAACGCCGCCGGTTCGGCCGAAGCCCCGTAAGTGGCCTCGGGAGGTATCCGATTCACTCGTGGCGAGGCCTGCAACACCCCATAGGCGATGGGAAGCACGAGCGCTGCGGCGACGGTCAGAGCGACCGTCGCCTTCCTCCATCCAACAAGCGGCAGCGGGCGCTCGTCGTGCACGATGGCTTCGATGCGTTTCCGCAGGTCCGCGCTCGTGACGCCGGCGACGCACGCGACCGGAGACGCCGCATACATCGCGCACACGTTCACGATCGCCTGGGCGTACATCGCGGGCTCGTTGCCGCCAGCGACCACAGCCTCGTCACACGCTCGCTCGCGCTCGCTGATGAGACGGCCGCCGATCCACCACACCACTGGATGGAACCAAAACACGATCTCAGTGAGCATGTGCAGCGCTGCGGTGAGATTGTCCCCTCGTCTGATGTGAGCGATCTCGTGTGCGATGACGGCCTGCAGTTCGGCCATCGTGAGACGCGACTCGATTCCAGCGGGCAGCAGCAGCACCGGCCGGCGCCACCCGATGACGCCGGGCTCCAGCATGCTTGGAGCGGATTTGAGCCGCACACCTGACGGCAGATCGACCTGCGGCAACATCAGCGGCCTGCTCACACGCAGTGCAGCTCGCACGCGCCGCCACATCCTGTAACGCATCGTCGAGAGCGCGATCGCGCCGAGCAGCCAGGTCGAAACCGCGCCAAACACGATCCAGTCGAGCGTCGATGGCGCCACTGGCGGGACGATCGGCGGAGCCCAGGTGACGACCGCGTACGGTCGTTGGATGAACTCGAGCGATCGGGTCGCAAATGTTCCGCTGGTCATCACCGTCGCCGGCATCAGCATCGCGATCGCGCTGCCGAGCGTCGCCATGGCGGAAAACGGGACGAAGAACTTCATCGAAGCGGCGAACCACAACCCGTACCGCAGGTTGGCTCCGCTGCGTCGCAGCAGCAGCGTGAGCAGACCGACGAGGGCAGCGATCACGGTCGCTTCCCATAGATGCGCGGCGAGACGTGGCGCAGACCATGTCGCGCGGCGAGCGACCGGCATTACCACGTCTCGCGCGACCGTTTCGGCGGAGATTGAAAACGACGGCGCGGGCTCGGACGAGATCCCTCCAGATCGAGGTGCCACTGCGGACCCTCCGCCATTCGCGCGGCTTCTGGATCGTCCGGTTGCGAGGTCCGCGTCGAAGCCCCGTCCCTGGGCGTCCGTCAGGTTGTCGGCTGTCATCGCCCTCGGAAGCCACGTCGACATCGACCAATCGACGCTCGCGAGCACGGCGAACACACACAGATGCGCGACGAGGGAACCGGCGAGCCCGATGACCATGACGCGCGAACGGTAGCCGGTCATCGCTTCTTTCTCTCTGCCTTCTTCTGCTGCTCGATGCGCTTGATGGTCTTCTCCAGCTCGCGCACGTCATCCATGGTCAACCGGCCCGACTCGGCCAATTGCGCCATCATCGGCTGCGCCTTGCCGCCGAAGAAGCTCAGGATGTCGTCGAGCAGGCGGTGTCGAGCGAGGTCACGTTCAATCGCGGGCTCGAAGATGTGGGCGTTGCTGACCTTCCGCACGCGACGCAGGACGCCCCGCGTCTCCATGCGATAGACGGTCGTCTGGATCGTGGTGTACGCGGGCCGCGGCTCGGGAAAGGCCTGCTGCACCTCGCGGATCGAGGCGTCGCCGCGCTCCCAGAACACTTCGAGGATCTTCAATTCGAGGCGGGTCAGGTCGGGACGAGCCATGTCTCTCCTACTACCGACATGGATGATCTACTATCTGATAGTAGAAGTTGTCAACACCCAGATCTGAGGCCTGAGGCCTGGGCCTTGAGGCCCAGGTTCAGTCGATCTTCGGCGAGTCCGTCAACGCCTGATACACCATCGCCGGGAACTTCTCACGGACGTCGGTGGCGTTGGGCAGCAGCTGAATCATCAGCATGACCACCAGCCTCGCGTGCGGATCGATCCGGTACATCGTGCCGTACGCGCCGGCCCAGCCGAAGGCGCCGATGTTGTCCATGCCGTTGGCGCCGTAGCGATCAGTGGTCTCGAAGCCAAGACCGAATCCAAGTCCGTTCGCGGAGTGCAGCGTGCCCACCTGATTGGTGCGCATCAGCGCCACCATGCGCGGCGACAGAATGCGAACGCCATCGAGCGAACCCTCACCGCGGATCATTTCGAGGAAGCGTCCGTAGTCCCGAGCGGTCGACACGAGACCCGCGCCGCCGGAGAGCGCCTGGCGCGCACCATCGACGTACGAGCCCTGCCCGAGCGGGCCCTCCGGCGCGCGCGTCGCGCGCCCACCCTGGCCGCTTGCGTACACGGCCGCAAGGCGTTCGCGCTGCGCCGCCGGCAGGAAGAAGTGCGTGTCGCTCATCCCAAGCGGCCGGGTCACGCGCGCCGCAATGACCTCATCGAGACGCTGTCCCGTCACACGCTCGATCACGCAGCCGAGTACATCGGTGTTGTAGCCGTAGACCCACGCCTCGCCGGGTTGTGCGATGAACGGCAGCGTGCCGAGCCGTTCCATCACGTCGCAGATCGGCTCGCGTTTGTCGGCGAAGTACCATCCGGCCCCTGCCGAAGGGCCCAGGCCCTTTGCGGCGTACTGGCTCGAGATGTGAGCCTCCGCGCCGTAGGAGATGCCGGCGGTGTGCGTCAACAGATCACGAATCGTGATCGGCCGCTTCGCCGGCACGACCGACGCTCCGGTGTCGCTGTTCACCGCGACGTTCGTCTTCGCGAACGACGGGATGAACTTGCCGACCTGATCGCTCAGACTGAGCTTGCCCTCCTCGACCAGCGTCAGCACCACCACGCTGGTGATCGCCTTGGTCTGCGAGGCGATGCGAAACATGGTGTCCATGCGCATCGGGCGGTTCGCTTCCTTGTCGGCCCAGCCGACCGCCTTCTGATACGCCGGTCGCCCATCTCGGAGCACGAGCGCCACGGCGCCGCCGATCAGCTCGCGATCGACGTACGACTGGAGCATCGCGTCGATGCGTGTCAGACGCTCCGGCGCAAAGCCCGCAGCCGTGTGCGCGGCCGTCGCAGACGCGGGTCTCGCGGGTGCGGGCGCTTGGGCGAGCAGCACGGCACCGGCCGCGCCAGCCGTCACGAGCAGAATCATCACCAGCTGACGTGCTCTCACCATCGACTGACTCCTCCGGGAAAATGGGGTCGGGAGTCATTTTACGGTTCTCGAAAAATGACTCCCGACCCCATTACGGGATTGCAAGCCCGAACGCCAGAATGCTCGGGCCTGAGGCCACGGCCACGAGCTGGCGGTTGTCGAACACATACGTCATCGGCGACGACTTCCACACCTGGCTGGTCTGAAAGCTCCACAACCGCTTCCCCGATCGGGCATCGGCGGCGGCGAACGCACCGCTGTCATCACCGAAAAAGACGACGTCGCTCGCGGTCGCGAGCACGCCGCCCCATGAGTCCACGGCACCGAACTGCGGCAGCTCCCACGCGACCTTGCCGGTCTGGACGTCGATGGCGCGCAGCACGCGACGCGCCGGCTCCGGTGCGGCGGCGAACGTTCCGCCCATGAAGCTCTTGCCCGATTCCCACGTCTGATCGACTCGCGTGAAAATCCCGCACTTGTCGTTGGTCTGCACGTAGAAGAAGCCGGTGCGCGGGCTGAACGCCGCCGAGTACCAATTCGACGCGCCCTCGAGGGACGGGCACACGCGTTTGCCCTCCCGCGTCGGCTCCATGTCCGGCACCACGATCGGTCGCCCCGCCGGTGTCAGGCCCGACGCCCAGGTGATGTTCTTGACGTACTGCGTGCCCGAGAGGAATTCGCCCGTGCTCCGATCGAGCACGTAGAAGTAGCCGTTGCGATTGGCCTGTACCAGCAGCTTGCGAGGCGTGCCTTTCCACGACGCGTCGACCAGCACGATCGGCTGCTGTGCGTCGTAGTCGTGCACGTCGTGAGGCGTGAACTGGAAGTGCCATTTGCGACGCCCGGTCTTCACATCGAGCGCGACCACCGAGTCGGAATACAGGTTGTCGCCCAGTCGCTCGTCGCCGATCATGTCGGGCCCGGGATTTCCAATCGCCCAATAGAGCGTGCCGAGCTCCGCGTCGTAGCTGCCGGTCATCCACGTGGTGGCGCCCGGATGATCGATCGCGCTCCCCTTCCATGTCTCCGATCCCGGCTCGCCGCGAGCGGGAACTGCCCAGAACCGCCAGACCTCCTTGCCCGTCGTCTGGTCGTACGCCGCGACGAATCCGCGCGCCCCCTCGTCGCCGCCGGCAATTCCTGAGATAACCAGGTTGTCCACCACCAGCGGCGCACCCGTACCGTTGTAGTTCTGGCGCCAGTCGGCCATCTCCGTTTCCCACAGGAGTGCGCCGCTCGCCCGATTGAGCGCAATCAGATGTGCGTGATCGGTGGTCATGAAGACGCGCTCGCCGGCAACCGCGACGCCGCGATTGGCCCCGCGGGCGGCGACGCCGACCAACCCGCGCGTGCGCGGGCGGCGGTAATTCCAGATCTGCCGGCCGCTGCCGGCGTCGAGCGCGTAAAGATCGTTCGCCGCCGTGACGTACATCACGCCGTCGACGACGATCGGCGTCACCTGAAGTTGAGCGGCATTGGGCAGCGTGAACACCCATCGCGGCGTCAGGCGACCGACGTTGGCGGCGGTGATCTGACCGAGCGTGCTGTAGCGGTTGCCGTTCGCCTGCCCGTGGTAGGTCGTCCAGCCGGTCTGCGACGTCACCTCTCGATAGCGCCTGTCCCGTCGTAGCCCGGAAGGGGCGGAGGCGGAGCCAGCGGTCGCCTCACGCAGCAGGTGCAGCGCCCGATCGTCTCCGAGCAGCTGCATCTCGCCATCGGTCTGGTTGAGCACGACACCGGAGATCGATTTGCCGTCAGCCATCATCACGCTCGAACGTGCCGGGGCCGTCCCTGCACGCGGCCGGAGTGTGCGGAGAAAGGCGATCAGGCCGGAGCGTTCCCCTGCCGACACCGTGGCGAAGGCCGGCATGCCGGAACCAGGCAGCCCTTCGCGAACGACCGCCTCGAGCTCCGCATCGCTGCGCAACGGAATCCGCGCAACAATCGACGGCCCCAGCTCGCCACCGCCGCCGTCTGTTCCGTGGCAGTTGGCGCAGCGGCTCGCAAACACTTGACGCCCCTGCTCGCCGCTTTGCGCCTGCACCAATGAGCAGCACACCATCACGACGAGACCTGACATCACGATCGTCTTTCCGAACAGGCGCACCGACCCCTCCCCAATTGTTTTCAATTGTTTCCCGCTCTCCACAGACCGCAGCGCAATCTTGCCGATTGGATACACTGACGTCAACGTGCCTTTCAGGAGTCGGTCCATGCGTGAACGAATCATGATCTGCCTGGCGATCGGCCTCGCGGTGACGACCACGGCAGTACTCGCGGCGCAGTCCAGGACGGCGGCGACGTGGTCTGTGCCGGGCACGCCAGATGGCCGTCCCGATCTGCAGGGCGTCTGGGCCAACAACAACATGACGCCGCTCGAACGGCCAGCGCAGTTCGCCGGCCGAGCCACGATGACCGACGCTGAACTGGCCGATGTGAAGAAGCGCGCCAAGCAGTTGGCGGATGGCGGCGACGCGTTCTTCGCCGACGAGTTGATCACGGCCATTCTCGAGGGCAAGACGAAGTTCACGTCGGCCGACACACAGACCGGTAACTACGATCAGACGTGGCTATCGGAGCGTATCTTCGACAACCGGACGTCGCTCATCATCGATCCACCCGACGGCCGCATCCCGCCCGCGGCGCCCGGCGCGGCCGAACGCGCACGCGCGGTCGCCGCGGCCCGGCAAGGGCGCGGCCCCGCCGACCGTGTGCAGGACCTCTCACTGAGCACACGCTGTATTCACGCCGGCACGCCAAACATTCGAGCGGGCTATCAGAGCTACTTCGAGATCACCCAGGGCCCGAACGTCGTCGCGCTCCGCACCGAGATGATCCACGACGCGCGCGTGTTCCCGATCGACGCCAGTCCCCACATCTCGCGAGCGATCAGGCAGTACCACGGTGACTCGCGCGCCCGCTGGGAGGGTGACACGCTGGTGGTCGACACCACCAACTTCTCGCCGAACGCCAACTTCCGTGGCGCCGCCGACCATCTCCACGTGGTCGAAAAGTTCCGGCGCGTCGCCGACGACACGATCGAGTACTACATCACGGTCGACGACCCGACGGTCTGGTCGCGCCCGTGGACGATGATGATTCCGCTGAAGAAGACCGGCGAGCAGATGTTCGAATTCGCCTGCCACGAGGGGAATTACGGGCTGCGCGGCATCTTGAGTGGCGCGCGGGCACAGGAGCGCTAGCGCGCTTTTGGTCCTTGGTCCTTAGTTGCTTGGTTCTTGGTCCGTGGTGGTCCGTGGGTCCGTCCTTGGTCCAGGCTGCGGGTCCATAATAGTCAGACGAACTAATCAACTGAGCGCGCGATGCGGCGGTGGATGTTTGTCTCAGTTCTCGTGTGCACAGGAGTCGCATCAGTCTTGTGGCTGCTGGTCTCAGCTCGCCTGATCGCCTTGCCCTTGGTGCCGCTGACGAGGTGAAGCCGTTTGTGGTGGCTGCGTCGTCTCCGGATTTGAGCCGACTTGGTTGCTCATTTGGTAACTGCTACTCCCCGCCTGGCGCGCTCGAACGGCGCCCCCGAGCCGTTGTCGGTCCACAGCGATCGCGACGAATCGCTTTCAAATGTGAGATTCGGAGGCCAAAAGTGTGAGCCGCTGGCCGCCTTCACGAGTCCACCTGCACTCAGGCGCACGGAAACTCGCTCTCTTGCCGACATCGAGGTTGGCGTCGTTCTTGCCCGATTTCATGGCACCCTCCGAACATCGCGGGAGAATTGCAATGGGATGGCTTAGCGCCCTCGGTGGAGGGAAGCCAGCGACCGCCGTCAGTGGCGGGAAGTCAGGCAGGAAGTCAGAAAGTGACCGGCGACGACGCCAACGGGTCGTCCATTACTTCGACTGTACGTGGTCCAGCGCGTTTGGAGAGGAACGGGCCCGTATCAGCAATATCAGCCCGACCGGCTGCTACGTCGAGACTCGCTTCTCGGTACCGGCTGAAGGCACGGTACTCACCGATCTCGCCTTCACCCTGTTCAACGCGCCGCTTGCCGTCCAGGGGACCGTCATCGATGCCACGCCGGGCGTTGGATTCGCCGTGCGGTTCACGAATCTCGACGCTCACACCAGCGAATGCCTGAACACGCTCGCTGAAAACTCTGCCGTTCAGCGCTGATGTTCGGGACGATAGACGCGCGCGATGCAGGAACAACTGCTTCTCCAGGTCACAGACGTCGTCGCCCTCAAGTCTGAGCTGCTCCTGCATCCGTCGCCAGGAATGCCCGCCGATCGCTTCGAGCCGTGCCGCTGCGACGCGACGTTCGAACTGCCGGACGGCTCCAGAAAGCGGCGCGCGATTGCTCTCGCCCCTACCCACTTCCGTCTGGTCGGTGGCGAGTGCAACTGGACCGTCTCGGTCATCGTTCCCGATGCGAAGAAAGACGAAGTGCCTCGAGGCACGCGAGTCTTCGTCGACGAGAGCACCGCTCGAGAGTTACAGCTTCATCAATCGCGCTAGCGTT
>DASRJR010000020.1:0-6753 GCA_035649395.1 Vicinamibacterales bacterium | reverse complement strand
GGAGGCGACGTGGGCATGTACAGCATCGAGCCCTCGTACAAGGGCGGCATGAACTCGCTGCCAATCCCGAGGAGCAGCGGAATCGTGAGCGGAACCACCGCGAGGTTCACGAGCAGCGCCGTCCATTTGAATCGCAGCGCCAGGCGCAGCACCGGCTCGTAGAGCCACGTGAAGAATCGTGAGACCGGGTTCGACGACTCCGGCCTCAGCCGTCGCCCTCGGATGAACATGACCATCAAGACGGGGACGACGGTAATCGACAACAACGACGCCCACATCATGGCGGACGTCTTGGTGAATGCCAGCGGCCGGAACATGCGGCCTTCTTGCGCCTCCAGCAGGAACACCGGCGCGAACGACACGATGATGATCGCCAGCGAGAAGAAAATCGGTCGGCCCACCTGCTTGGCGGCCTGCACGATCGCGCCCGGCTGTTCCTCGTACGGGATGGGTTGATCAGCCTCCGAGACGCGCCGGTAGGCGTTTTCGACCATCACGATCGAGGCGTCGACGAGGACGCCGATTGCGAGCGCCAGGCCGCCGAGCGACATGATGTTCGACGTCACGTCGAGGTAGTACATCGGAATGAACGAGGCGATCACGGCGACGGGCAGCACGAGCATCGGCACCAGCGCCGACCTCACATGAAAGAGAAAGACGAGTATCACCAGCGACACGACGATCGCTTCTTCGATCAGCGTGCGCCGGAGCGTCCCGATGGCCTCGTTGATCAACCCGGACCGGTCGTACGTCGGAATGATGCGCACGCCGGACGGCAGCGCGCGCTGCACGTCCTGCATCCTGGCCTTGACACGCTCGATGACGCGCAGCGCGTTCTCGCCGAACCGCATGACGACGATGCCGCCAACGACTTCGCCCTTGCCGTCCAGGTCGGCCACTCCGCGACGGATGTCGGGCCCCAGCGCCACGTGTGCCACGTCTCCGACCCGCACCGGCGTGCCTCGTGCGTCGGCGCCAAGCGACACGGCCGCGATGTCGTCAACCGATTGCAGGTAGCCGCGGCCCCGGACCATGTATTCACGGCCGGAGAACTCCATCAGCCGGCCCTCGACGTCGTTGTTGCTCGACTTGATCGCCTGCACCACGTCCTTCACCGACTTGTCGTAGGCGGCGAGCTTGTTGGGATCGAGGTTGACCTGGTACTGCTTCACGAACCCACCGATGCTGGCCACTTCGGCGACGCCTTCGACGGATGCGAGCGAGTAGCGCAGGAACCAGTCCTGGATGCCTCGCAGCTCGGCAAGGTTGTGTTGCCCCGTCTCGTCGACGAGGGCGTACTGAAATACCCAGCCGACCCCGGTCGCATCGGGACCGATGGTCGGAGTGATGTCTTCTGGCAGCCGTGCTCGAACCCCCTGCAGGTACTCGAGCACCCGGCTTCTGGCCCAGTAGATGTCGGTGCCGTCCTCGAAGATGACGTAGACGTACGAGATGCCGAAATCGGTGAAGCCTCGCACCGTGCGCACGCGCGGCGCTGACAGCAGCGAGGTGACGATCGGGTACGTGACCTGGTCTTCGATGATGTCAGGACTGCGTCCCGCCCACTCGGTCGAGACGATGACTTGCACGTCCGAGATGTCGGGGACGGCATCGAGCGGCGTCGCCGTCATGGCCCAGATGCCCCACACCGTGACCATGACGGTTCCGGTGAACACCAGGAAACGGTTGTCGGCGCACCACGTGATGATCCGGCTGATCATGGGCGTTCCTCTCCCAACCACCGCTACTGGGCGGTCACCGCGAACTGCTTGCGACCGATCTGCCGGCCGTCCTTCGTCACCGTGACCGTGACGTCCCATCGCCCGGCCATCAGCACTTGCGCGGGCCCTCGATACGTGCCGTTGCCCGCGTGCGGCAGCTTCGTCTCGTTTCTCATCGCCGGCATGTTCATCGTTGGCATCGCCGGCATGAACTGCAGCACTGAGACGTTGGCGTCGGTCACGGGGCGACCCGCGCTGTCTTTGACTGCGACCTCGAACGTGCTCTCGCCGGTTCTCGGAGGATCCGGTTGCGAGTGAAAGACGATGTCGATCGCCGGCGCAGTCGCCGCGTCGGCGGGAGCGGCGCCACCCGAGGATGCGTCGTAGTTCTGAAGGCCCGCGCGCAGTTGGCTTTCCGAGTCCAGGAAGAAGGTGGCCCCCGTCGCGACCTGCTCGCCTTCGTCGAGCCCCTGGATCACTTCAACGCGATCGCCAAGGCGCCGACCGATCTTGATCGTGCGTGGCGTGAATGTGCCTTCGCCGCGCGAGACGAAGACGACCTGTTGCGCACCCGAGTCGAGCACCGCGTTCGTCGGGACCGTGAGGCCCATGCCCCCGGTGCCTTGGAGCTCGACGTTGGCGAACATGCCCGGCTTGAAGCGCCCACGGGCGTTGGCGAACTGGAACCGAACCTTCACCGTGCGGGTGTTGTCCTGCACGAACGGGTAGACATAGATCGCGCGTCCGTCGAACGATTCGCCCGGATACGCATCGAGCGTGACCGTCGCGCGTTGTCCGACGCGTACTTGCGCGATCTCTCGTTCGTAGACATCCGCTTCCACCCAGACGACCGACAGGTCGGCGATCGTGTAGAGCGATTGGCCCGGGGTGACGTGCATGCCTTGCACGACCTGCTTCTCGAGCACGTACCCCGACATGGGGGAGCGGAACGTCACCGCGTCCCGCGGCTGCCGGGATTCTTCGATGGTTGCGATGTCGTCAGCCTGGAGGTCCCACCGCGCCAGTCGCTGGCGGGCCGCGTCGACGACGCGACCGGCATACTCGCGAGCGTCGGCAATGGCTGACTCCTTGAGCTGATCCCGCGTCTTGAGCGCGAGCAGGTACTCGTTCTGCGCGACCAGGAGATCGGGGCTGTAGAGCGAGAAGAGCGGCTGGCCTTTTTCGACGAACTGTCCGGTGTAGTCGACGAACAGCTGTCGGATCCATCCGTCCAGCTTCACGTTGACATCGGCTTGCCGCCTCTCGTCGTAGCGCACAACGCCAGTCGTGCGTATCACGCCTGCCATCGACTCGTGCGTCGCCGTGGCGAGCGTCACGCCAATCAGCTGCTGCCGTTGTGGCTCGATGATGACGTCGCCACGTGGAACGGCGGCGGCCGCCGCGTCGACGGGCGGTGTCGTCGTCGCGTTCGGCGCGGGTGCCAACGATGCCCGATCCTCTGGCGGCCACAATCGCGCACGAAGCGCCACGACGCTGATGACCACGGCCGCGACCAGCGCGATCGCGACGCCGATGCCGATCGCTCGAGCAGTGACGGTCATGGCTACTTCACCTCGCTGGCCGGCGAATCGGCGGGCGCTGTGAGAATGTCGGTCCCGACTGCGCGTGACAGATCGGCCAGGGCGAGCTCGCGGTCGCTCAGTGCACGGAAGTAGTTCAGCTGCGCGTCGAGCAGCGTGCGCTGGTTGTCGACGAGCGACAGAAAATCGACGCGGTCGCTTTGATACCCGATCCGCGAGATTTCGAGCGTCTGCGCGGACTGCGGTACGACCGTCGTGCGAAGCAGCGACGCGCGCTGCCCGGCGGCGATCGCACGGACGTACGCCTCGTGCACACTCAGTCGGATCTGCCGCTCGACGTCATGGACTCTGGCCGCCGCGGCATCTATTTCAGCCCTCGCTTCGGCCTGCTTGGCATCCAGTGCGCCTCTCGACCACGGCGCGTTGGGCCACGTCATTCCGACTGACGCCGTCCAGGCGCCAGCCTCTCGCGGCATCAGCATGTAGCCACCGCCGACGAAGAAATCCGGCTTGTAGTCGCGGTTGATCACGCTCAGAGATGCTTTCGTGCGGTCGACGCCGAGTTGTGCCGCGCGCAGTTCCGGGTGGCGATCGAGCGCCAGGCGTTGCAACTCCGCCGATGGAGGCAATGACACGGTCTCGCGAGGCTCGTCGAGCGCGCCGATTGGCGTATCAGGTTCGCGATCGAGCAGGGTGTTCAGCTGTGCGGCGGCGGTTGCGGCGCTTTCCTCGTGCATCACGAGGTCCTCGTGAAGCCTGGACATCTCCGCGATCGCCTTCAGGACGTCCTGTTGCGAGCTGCGGCCGGCGGCGTACTTGATCGTCGATGCGTCGGCGAACTGGCGTAACAGCTCGACACTCTGAAGATGGATGTCGATGGCGCGGCGGGCCACGACCAGGTTGGCGTACCAGCGCGTCACCTCCTTCACGACATCTCGGGCTCGAACGGCGAGCTCCGCCGAGGCGAGTTCGGTATCTTTTTCGGCCACAGCGGCGCGAAGCTCGCGCTTGCCGCGGCCCGGCAGCCCCTGCTGAATCGTGAACATGTACATGTTCGTGTTCAGCGGGTTCACCGTCGTCACTGGCCATTGCCAGATCTGCGTCTCGAGGGTCGGCGGTTGCAGGTAGCGCTGCTGCGCCGGCCGCTGACGCACTGCCTCGTATTGCTTTCGCAGGGCGATGAGCGTGGAGTTCCTGGTCAACGCTTCGTCGATCGCGGCCTGGAGCGATAACGATGGACCGTCGTGGACTCGTGCCGTCAGCCCGTGCAGGTGGTCGGGCGATTGCGCCAGAGTCGGTCTTGCGATTGTGAGCGCGCCGAAGAGAACGCCGATCGTGAAGAGTCTTCGCATCATTGAAGCTCGCCGGTTGATGAATGGAGCCGAGAGCGCACGCACACCGCGACCGCGATGCGTCGCGCTACTGCTGCAAAGAAACGGCGAAGGACTTAGATGCGGAAGACGGAAAGAAGCAGATAGGTCGGATGACGCGGCGGATCTAGCGCAATCGAATCGAGATTCGGTAAACCAGGCGGTGCATCGTTGAAATCGATGCCGACGACATGAGACTGAATTGAAATTGGAGCTGCAGTGAAGGACTGGAGTGCAAGCGACAGGATTGCGCTCGAGTTCGGCGCATCGACCGCACAACAGTTCTGCTGAAGGGAAGAGCCGCCGCCTTCGGCCATCGTGGCGCAGGGTGCCTGCTCGGCCCTCGTCGAGGCCGCCGCCGCGAGACAGATCGCAGCAGGCATCGCCGCGAACAGCACGGCGACAGCTGTCGCGACGAATCGACGACGGGTCGCGTGTCTCACCATGCCTCTCTCAATGTTCGTCCGCTTTACGCGCGCTGTCAAACCAGGCCGAGGGAGTCGGGCCGGTGTGCCACCGACCCGACTCCGGCCTGCACTACCGGGCGACGGTGGCGAGCTGCTTGTGCATCTCCGCGGCTGCCGCCGCTTCCTTCGCCTCGTCTCGCGACAGGCTCACGAGGTGATCGCAGTGGACCGCAGCCTGCGCGATCCGTGTCCCTCGATAGGCTTGCGCCATCGCGGTGTGTTCGTTCACGGCCTCGCGATATCGCTTGGCCGCGCCTTGGAAGTACTCCTCGAGCGCGTGGTGATCGGCCGGTGTAGTGGCGCGAGCTGCGAGCGCGTTGAGCTCGTCGTCAGACGGCTCTGGCGCACCAGCCCCGCCGCGGAATCGGGTCGTGCCTTTCGGCACCGCCGCCGCCGCGCCGGTGACACGCTTCTCGTGGTAACCGGCGAGCTCGCGCAAGAGGTCCGCAGATTGTCTGTTCAGCGTCGCCAGCCGCTTGCAATGATCGGCTGCCGTGTTCGTGGGCGTTCGTCGAGTGGGTGCGGCGATGAACGCGTTCGCCATCGCGTCGTGGCGCGATGCTTCACGCGCATAGCGATCGGCCAGCGCGGCGAAGTGCGCGCTCAACCGCGCGTTGTCCGCCGGATCGTCGCTGGCCACCAGTTTCTGAACTTCCAGTCTGTTCAGAATCGGGGATGCAGTGGTTTGCGCCGTCGCAGTGCTGACGAACGTGGCCAACGCTAACGCGGCACCAGCGAAGAGATGAATCGAATTCGTTCTCATGACAGACCAACCGTTCTGTGACCTCAGTCACCATGAAATTGCGTTCGTGTCGCCCCGCGCGATCGACACCCGCAGGGAACCCGTGATTCGAGGTGGCCGTGGCTTCCGATCACGAAGACCGGCACACGGCTGGAGGTCAGATTCGGAGAACGGTGTTGATCGGTCGTGCGTCGATCGCCCGGACACGCTCCCAGCTGTCGATGGTGCGCGCGTCCGTCGGCATTAACCCAAACGGAGAGTGGCGAACGACAACAGATAGCCCTGGTTCGGATGCGGCTGCGGTCCACCCATCTGCTCGAATGAACGTAGAAGCGTTCGCCATTACGTCGGTGCAGGTGGTCTCACCGCTGACGATGGCCGATGGCGTCGGCTGGTGAGGGTGGCAGACATCAGTCGCTTCACTGGGATGACACCAGATACCGCACAGCAGCGTCGCATGGGGAGCGACGCCGAAGGTCAACGCGAGCGAAAGCGCGGCGATTCGAAACACGATGATGCTCGCCAGATCCGATGGGCAAGAAGAGCGCCAGCAGAAACGCTCATCGATGGCGCGGTATCGATGACGAGCGCGGGTGAAGCCTGGGAGATTTCGCTCTGTCTGTGCGGAATATTCCTCCTCGGGCCGAGCCTTCGCGCGAGCGTTGGGGTTCGCGGTCTATCTCACGTTGCGCTCTGACGAGCGGCACCGGGTCAGGAGGTCGCTCAAGGTCGGCGCGACGACCAGTGGACGGAACGAATCAGCCAGCGGCCGTCCTGCCGTGTCAGCACGGCAAGTTGCGCGCTGACGAAGCGCACGGGACTGCCCTCGAACGTCCCGTCGAAGTCGGTCATGGCGATCGCCCACGCCGTGTCGGCCTGGGTCTTCACCTGCCACTGCCCGCGTTTGCCGGT
>DASRJR010000019.1:0-23790 GCA_035649395.1 Vicinamibacterales bacterium | reverse complement strand
TCACCGCGGCGATTTGGCGAGTGACTTGTAGTACTGCTCGACGAGCGGCCGGAACTCCTCGGGCACTTCATCGGACCCGGTCAGCGCGATTGCGGTCGAATCGGCGTTGACCTGACGACGCAGCCCGAACTCGAAGCGTTTGAGGCGTTCGGCGACGAACGCCTGGAGACGCGCGAGCTCGGCGACGTTCTGATAGACGCGCTCGTCTTCGAGCTGCTGCAGCGCCTTGACGATCTCGTCGAGATCGCGCGGGTCGATGTTCTCGCCGCGGAGCATGTTGCGGAGCGCTTGCGCGTCCTGCGTGTACTGTCTGGCCTCACCGCGGAGCTGACGCGCATCTTCAGCCGTCAGCCGGCTGCCATCCCACCAACCGCCCCACGTGCCGTCCCAGGCGCCGGCGCCGCCGCGATCGTAGCCGTTGCTGAAGCCGGCACGGCCGTCGGCGCGCTGACCGAGCCCACCGCGCTGGCCATCGCCGCCGCCCTGCTGACCGCCCTGCTGGCCCTGCTGACCGCCCTGGCCCTGGCCCTGTTGTCCCTGGCCCTGACCCTGACCGTTCTGGCCCTGTTGACCCTCGCCTTCTTTGCCCTGGCCCTGCTGGCCCTGGCCCTGTTGCCCTTGCTGTCCCTGTTGGCCTTGCTTCCGCTGGGCCTCGGCGCGCTCGCGGGTCCGCTGCTGGAACGACTCGGCCTGACGGGCGAGGCGCTGGGCACGTTCCAGCGCCTGATCGCGCTTGTCACCTGGCTTGCCCTGACCGAGTGACGCCTGCGCCTCATCGAGCCGCTGCCGCACTTCGTCGATGCCGCGCGAGATATCGCCTTCCGCGGAATTGGCCTGCTGATTCGTGCCGCGGCTGACGAGCGCCTTCGAGTACTTCACGGCGTCGCGCAGACGGTTGTCGCGAATCGCACCTGAGGCCTCCGACATCTTGCGCGAGGCCTGACGCTCTTCGCGGCTCGCGTCACGAGCGGCGCGATCGAGTGTCGACTCGAGCTCGCCGAGCTTCGTCTCGAGCTCGTCCTTCTTCTCGTTGATGCGCGCTGCCTGCTGCGCCCGGCCCTGCGGACTGGCCGGCAGCTGCTTCACCTGGTCGGCAATCTCCTGCTGATCGCGCGCCACTTGATCGGCCATGCGCTTGGCGTCTGCAATATCGCGCTCAGCGCGCTGCGTCAGCGATCGCTGCAGCTTCTTCTCGGTCTCTCGGAGTCGCTCGAGCGCTGCCTGTGCCTGCGCGGACGCGTTGGCATCGCCACCGGCCGCCGCCCGCCGCATCGCATCGGCCGCTTCGCGCATCTGCCGCGCGGCTTCCTGCAGTTCGGGACGCTGTTCCTCACGCGACAACCGCTCGAGACGACGGGCCGCCTCTTCCACCTGGTCGGCCAAGGCACGCTGCTGCGCCCCGCTGCTGCCGCCACCGCCGCTCTGCCCTTCGATCGCGCGACGACGCTGACGCTCGGCCTCCTGCTCCTGCCGGCGGGCCAGCTCCTTGAGCTTCTCGAGCAGCTCGTCGACTTCCTTGTCGCGGTTCTGCTCGGACGCCTGGCTCGCCGTCTCGTAACGGCTCGCCATCTTGTTCAGTTCCTGTTCGAACAACGCGGCGAGCTCCTGCTGCACGGCGCCACCGCCGCCACCGCCGCCACCACCACCCTGCTGGACGGCGACCTGCGTCTCGTATTCCTCTTCCGCCTTCTGCAGGATCTGCAGCGCCTTGTTCTCGGGCGGCAACGCCTGATCCGGGGCGGCCGCGCTCAACTTGCCCTCGGCGTCCTTCATGGCCGTCACGGCCTGCGGCAACAGCTCGCCGATCTTGGCAAACGCCGGATCGCGCTCGATCAACTGGCTGTTGATTCGAGTGATCAGCCCCTCGACCTGTTCACGCAGACGCGACTGCGACAGCGACACGACCTTCGAGTTCTCGCGCATCTTGTCCGCGGTGGTCTTCTTGCGATCACGCTGGACGTTGAACGTCGCCGAAATGATCTGCCGCTGCTGCTCGGACAGCGCATCGATCTGCCCGCCACCGCCACCACCGCCGCCGCCACCGCCGCCCTGCGACTGGGCCTGGCGGAAGTCCTTCTTGAACGGTCTGATGCGCAGGAAGTAGAGATCGCTCGTCGCCTGCTTGGCGCCGCTGATCGCGTCGTTATCGTTGGCGCGCGCGTAGTACGACACCGCGTCGCCCGGCTGCACCCCGAGCTCTTCGAGATAGAACGTGTGGCCGGCAGTCACTTCGGCGAGCCGCCGCGTGCCGTTGAACAGCTTCACCACCTTCTCGGCGCCGCCGTTGACCGAGTAGACGAGCTCGAGGTCGCGCACGCCGTAGTCGTCCGACACGTTCGCTTCGGCGAACACCTCTTCGATCGACGACACCGAGGTGTCTCGACCGGGCTTGGAGAACGTCACGGTCGGCGGCTGGTCAGCCAGCACGTCGACCGTGTACTGGGGCGAGCCAATCACTTTCTCGCCATTCGGTGCGTCGAACTCCACGCGATAGAAGCCGTCCTGATCGGCCGTGAACGCCGCGGTGAACGTCCCGTCGGCCTCGAGCTTCAACGGAATCGACTGCTTGTCGTTGACCGAGATCCGCCCCGATCCGGTCTTCATCGTCGGGAAGATCTTCAGCCGTACTTCCGAGCCACGCAGGACGGCAACGTCGCCGCCGTCCTCGATCTTCTGCGGCTCGAGCCCCGTATAGGCCGGGAAGTGATACTCGAGCTCGAGACGCTGCACGTACGGCACGTCGACGACCTTGAGGTGATGTTCCTTCGACTCCACGCGATCGGCGACGACCTGATAGTCGATGGCCGCCTTGACGTCGAAGATCATCCCTTCGTATTTGCCGGTCTCGGAATTGCGCACCATCGGCAGCGGCTCATACGGCCCGCCTGGCGTGCGGCGCACCATCACGTTCACGTCTTCGGAAGTGAATCCCGACAGCGTCGCGATCACCTGCTGATCCGCACCCTTCGGCACGGTCACATCACCAGGTGTGACCTCGATGCGATAGGGCGACGCGGCCTGGACGCTTTCGAACGTGAACAATGCCGACACGGCGTGGCGCAGGAACGCCGGTCCGACGACCAGCGCCAACAGCGCGACGAGTGCGGTGCCGCCAATCGCCGCGGCATAGCGCCGCAGCGGCAGACGCTCGACGCGGCGAGCCGCATCGATGCGCGCGCATGCCTCGATCGCCTGCTCGATTACGCGGCGAACCAGCGCCGTCGACTCGGGCACGTGCCCGGCCCTGCTCGTCTCGACCGCGCTCAGGAGCGTGGCCTGCAGCGACGGCTCGTGCTCCTCCAGATACAGCGCCACCTGCTCGTCGGTGACACGCCGGCGAAGCGGCCGTACCAGGAACCAGGCCACCAGGCCGATCGCGGCGACCACCATCAACACGCGTGCGCCGATGACCGAGCCGCTGTTGAACCGCGCCCACTCCAGGCCGTAGGCCGTCAGCAGGAACAGCGCGAGGCCGATCATGGCAATCCACAGGGCACCCCGGAGCGCCAGTTTCAGGCGCCACCGTGTACGCACGGAGGCAATGATCTCGAGAAGGCTCGTGGGGGCAGTGGTTGTACGGCGCAGATGCTCGAGCATGGTTCCCCCAGAATACGCCTAAACGCCCGTGGCGCTTAGGTCTTTCCCAGACGGTTGGAGAGCAGCGTATCGGCCGCCAACAGCACGATTCCACCGCACAGCAGGTACCACCACAGCCGCTGATTCTTTTCTTTCGCCTCAGGTGTCAGCGGCACTCCGGAGACCGTCGCGCCTTCGTCCTCACCCGAGCTGCCGGTGGCAGCCGCGACGATTTCCTTGGGATCCATCGGGGTCAGGTCGGCCTCGGCCGGATCGACGTTGACGGCGACGACGGTGACGTTCTGATTCTTGTCGCCCCGCAGCTCGTAAAAGCCCTGGTCACTGAGCTCGACAACGTCCGACCCCTCGTCGTCAATCGGCAGACGCTTCCCGCCGGGCGTCAGCACGACGCGCTGCCCGCGCAGCACGGACGTGGCGGCGGGATCCAGTACCTGACCCACGGTGACCCACGGCTGCGGTTCCTTGTAGTTCGCGAGATGGCGCACGGCGCGATGCACGAACGGAAGGAATACCGGACGCTGCGGGAACTCGCTCCACGTCACGTCCATGGTCGAGCCCCACATCACCACCCGACCGCCGCCGACCTTGCGCTCGACCACCGCCGGCGTTCCCGCATCGAAGCGGGCGAGCACCTGCGCATCCTTCGCCGTGGTGAGGTTGCGATAGCCATACACCGGCACCGCTGAGAAGTCGCCGCTTCGGGGCGCGCGAAACACTTCGAAGATCGGGTGGCCGTACTCGAGCGCACCGATTCGTCCGAAGTCGCCACGCGAGCGATCGACCGGCGGGCCGATCGTGGCGGGAAGCAGGTCGACTTCCTGCGGCCAGGTCGCGTGCGAACCGGTCGCCACGAACAGCCCACCGCCCTGCTCGACGTAGCGGTTCAACCGGCGGGCGAAACCGACGCCGACTTCGACATCGTTGAGCAGCACCACGGCGCTCTTCCGCAGGTCTTCGTCGGATACGGCATCGGGCTCGCGGGTCACCACGTCGAAGCGCGGCGCGTCACCGATCGACAGCGCCCGCGAGAGATACAGGGTCGAGGCGCCGCCTCTGTCCACCACCGTGAGATGCAGCGGTTCGGACGGCGAGATGACGAAGTTGAACGAGTTGTCGGCCGCGAGCGCATCGTCACTGAGGCGGACCGTTCCGCGGAGGTTCTTCGCGCTGATCGTGAACGGATCGAAAGCAATCGTCGCGGCGCTGCCCGGTTCGACTGCGAGCGGCTTGGTCGCGATCGGCAGCCCACCGACTTCGAGCGTCATCGTCGCGCCGGAGACGGGCCGCTCCGTGCGATTGACGACGCCCGCCGTGACGACCGCGCGCTCCTGATTCGAGAACGTCGACCGCGCAATCGACACGCCGGTGACGGTCACGTTCGGACGATCGGCGGGATTCTGAATCGCGACGGGCGTCATCGTCACGCCCATCGGCAGATGCGCCCCCTCGTCCCCGCGCCAGCCGCCGCGCTGAAAATCGCTGATGAGCACGACTTCGCGTCGCGGCAGCGAAGACTCGGCAAGGATGCTCCCGGCAACTTTGAGCGCCGGGGCAAAGCGGGTGGCCGACGGACGCGGCTGCGACGCGGTCAACGCGGCGGTGAGCCGGTCGCGCTCCGACGTCGTGCGGAGGAGAATGTCGGCCGACGATCCGAACACAACGACCGATCCGCGATCGGACGCATTCAGCCTGTTGATCTGATCGCGCGCGGCGCCGACGGCACGTTGCCAGTGATCGCCGTAGCCCATGCTGTAGCTGCCATCGACCAGAATCACCACTTCACGCGCGCCGGCACCGGGCGGCGGCGCCTGATCGGCGCGCGAGATCAGCGGCCGCGCGAAGGCGAAGATGATCAGCGCGAGGGCGGCCAGCCGCACCATCAGCAGCAGCCAGTTGTGAATCTTCCGCCGGCGGACGGACTCGTAGGGAATCCGCCGCACGAACATCAGTGACGGAAAATGCACGATCTGCTTCTTCTCGCGCTGGGTCAGGTGGAGCAGGACCGGAATCGCGAGCCCCGCGAGAGCCACGAAGAAGAGAGGTGCTAGAAATTGCATCGCTCTACCGGATCTTCATCGTTCTGGCCCGACTATTCAAATACCTGAACAGGGCATGGTCCAGTGGCATCGAGGTGTCCAGCATCGAGTAATCCACCCGGACCGCCGAAAAACTCTGCGTCAACGCGTCGACGTGCGCTTTCACCAGCGAGCGGTACTCTTCCCGGAACGCCTCCGGGACGACCGGCATCTGTTCTCCACTCTCGAGATCCTCGAACGGCTGCGCATCGTCGAAGCCGAACTCGATCTCGCTCTTGTCGAGCACGTGGAAGACGATCAGGTCGTTGCCGCGGAACCGCAGCGGTGAGAGCGCGTCGAGCACCGCCTCGGGCTCCTCGTAAAAGTCCGAAATCACCACCAGGACGCCGCGGCGGCCGAAGTGCTCCGCCAGCCTGTGCAGCGGCGCCTTCAGGTTGCCTGGCCGGCCGGGCTTCAGGCGATCGAGCACGTGAAGCACCGTCTCCATGTGCTTGGCCGACGGCGGCACGTGCTCGATCACGTCGCTGTCGAACGCCACGAAGCCGACGCGGTCGCGCTGATGGTGCACGAGATTGGTCAGACACGCCGTCAGGATGCGCGCGTAGTCGAACTTGGTGATGCCGCGCGTCCCGTAGTCCATCGACTTCGAAGCGTCGAGCAGCACCGAGAAGTTCATGTTCGACTCGGCTTCGTACTCCTTGATGTAGTAGCGATCGGTACGCGCCCACAGCTTCCAGTCCATGCGCCGGATGTCGTCGCCGGGGACGTAGCCGCGATGCTCGGCGAAGTCGACCGAGGCGCCGAAGTACGGCGCCTTGTGCAGGCCGTTGATGAAGCCATCGACGACCGCGCGGGCGACCAGCTCGAGGTTGCCGATGCGCGCCAGGACCGCAGGATCCATGAAGCGCGCGCCCGGTATGGCGTGCGTTTCGACAGCCACGTTACATCCCTGAGCGCGGGAGCGGCACCGCGTCGAGCAGCCGATCGACGATCGCGTCCGTCGTCACGCCTTCCGACTGCGCGTGGAAGTTCGTGATGATACGGTGGCGGAGCACCGGATGCGTCAGCGCGCGGATGTCGTCGAAGCTGACGTGATAGCGGCCGTTGGTCAACGCCCGCGCCTTGCCGCCGAGCACGAGATACTGCGCCGCGCGGACGCTGGCGCCGAACGCCACCCACTTGTTGATGAAGTCACGCGAGTCCTGGTTCCTCGGCCGCGTCGCGCGGACGATGTCGAGGGCGTGCCGCATCACCGGCTCGGCGACTGGCACTTTGCGCACGAGCTGCTGGAACGAGACCAGATCCTCCCCCGTGACCGGACGCTCGAGCTGCGGATTCTGCAGCGCCGTCGTCGTCCGCACCACGCCCAGTTCCTCGTCGTACGGCGGGTGGTCGATGATGATGTGGAACATGAAGCGATCGAGCTGGGCTTCCGGCAGCGGATAGGTGCCTTCGAGCTCGATCGGGTTCTGCGTCGCGAACACGTAAAACGGCTCGGCGAGCGAATAGGTGCGCCCCTGAATGGTGACGCGATGCTCCTGCATCGCCTCGAGCAGCGCCGACTGCGTCTTCGGCGGCGTGCGGTTGATCTCGTCGGCGAGCACGATGTTGGCGAAGATCGGCCCGGGCGCGAACACCATCTGGCGCCGCCCGGTCGCCGCGTCCTCCTGCACCAGGTCGGTGCCGGTGATATCCGAGGGCATCAGGTCGGGCGTGAACTGAATACGCGAGAACTTCAGGTCGACGACGCGCGCCATCGTGTGAATCAGCAGCGTTTTCGCGAGACCGGGCGCGCCGACGATCAGGCTGTTGCCGCCGACGAACAACGTCGTCAACACCTGGGAAATGACTTCGTCCTGGCCGACGATGATCTTCTTCAGCTCGGTGACGATCTGTTTGCGACCCGCGTTCATCTTGTCGGCGAGCGCGATGTCATCGGGTGAGCTCAGATCCACCATCTGAGCGTTGGCGGCTTGTTCGATCATCGGCCTTGTGCTCCTGTCGCCGCGGCCTCCGCGGCGCGAATCTCGCGGGTCTTGAGTGCAATCGCTGTGACCAGCTTCTCCAGTTCCGAGGTGTAGCGCGCCGGCTCCATGCTGTCCTTCAGCAGCCGCAGCGCTTCGACGCGACGCTCCAGATCGCGGCGCTCCAGCGTCAGCGCGCGTACTTTGGGGTCGGCCGGCAGATCGTCGCCGCCGATCGCGCCGAGCGACAACACGGCGGCGACCTTGCCGTCCTTGCCGGTGGCCGACGGCGTCTGGCTGCCTTCCTTGTCGCCGTCGTCGTCGAGCATGGCATGCTCGGTCGCCAGCAGGCCTTCCCGCTCGTAGGCGCGCGCCACTTCGGCCTTGGCGTACTGAAACGCTTCGAGCACGCTGACGCGCTTGTTCTTGTCGGCGTCGGCCGCCGTCGCATTCGACGTCAACGCCTCGACGAAGTAGCCGCCGAACAGGGTCGTGAAGTGCTCGGCTCCGCTGCGCGTGGAGGTGACGATCGTCCGACCCGGCGCCGACAGCGCCTCGACGAAGGGGCCGCTCGCGCTCGCGGTGTTGACGAGCACGATCTGCTTCGTCGGCATCTTCTTCAGCTGCGCGTCGATCTCCGACGCGGCAATGTCGGGCCCGGGCAGGTTGAACTTGGGGTTCCGGCCGTCGTCGCTGCCATGTCCGATCAGCACCATGAACACGACGTCCTCGGCGGTCGCCTTTTTCGCGAACCCGTCGAGCGCCTTCACCACTTCGTCCCGCGTGGCACGGCCCGAAACGCGCACGTCCCCCTCGAGCGGCTGATCGACGAGGTAGACGAGCCGATCCTGCGGCACGCCGAGCTTCTCGGACGCCGTCGCCAGGTCGTTCCCCCATTTGTGGAACGTCTTGCCGATCTCCTTCGCGCTCTCGGGATCGCCCGCCAGACCGACGACGATGAGTAAGAAAGCCTTGACCATCAGGCGAGCCCTACCGCGCGCCGATATCCCCACTCGGCGCAGACGATGCCCATCAGCGCCAGCAGGATGATCGGCATGTTCCAGAGCTCGCGCTCTTCGATCGATGTGACACCGCGGCCGGCATACCGGATGTCTTCGGCGAGGCCTTGCGCGTTGGCCGGGGTGTAGAACTTGCCGCCGGTTTCATCGGCGATCCGCTTGAGCGGCGCCGCGTGCATCGTCGGATCGAAGAACTCCGCCTCGCTCGCCGCGGCGCGGACATACGTCACCCCGCTGCCCACCGCCTGGCCGCCCGCTCGCGTCGCATCCACGGTCACTTCGTATGCCCCGGCGTCAGTACTGACGAACGTGCCGCGATACTGGCCGTCGTGCTCGCCGGTCCACTGCATCGGCACCGTCATCGTCGTGCCATTGGGCCGTGCGACCGTTGCCACAACCGTCGCGTCGTTCAGCTCGACGAACCGTTGATCGACCACCGCAGCTTCGATGGTGACCGCTTCGCCGGGTTCGACGCGATCGCGCGCAGTGCGCACGTCAACCGTGCCGGGCACGCCGTCCACCAGCCAGCGCAGGAGCTGACGCCAATAGTGTTCGTGCGTCATGTCCTCGACGGGAATCGAGGCATGCATCTGCCACTGCCAGGTCTCCCACAGCGGCTGCGCGATGCTCTTGCCGCGGCCGTAGCGCTGGAACACCAGCGCCGGCACCGAGCGGCCGCGCTCGTCGGTGCCGTTGAGCAGGAGCGTCGCACCCGGCTTGATCGGCAGCGGCGCGTTGGCGGTGACCACCGGCGGCAGCTCGGACCATCGCTTGAGGGAGGCCGCCTCGGAATCGGCGATCTGCGCCACCGCGTGCGCCTGTCCCTGACGCGTCGGAGTGATCTTGAGGCGCGAAATCGGACCGGGCTCTGACGCCCGCGTCTTCGTGTCGATGACCAGCGGCAACGCATCGGCCACCGGCGTCCCGCCGTAGCCGCCTTCGGCAAACGAGCGCGCGCCGCCCAGCATCAACAGCCCGCCGCCGCGCTTCTCGACGAACTCCGAGACCATCTGCAGCTGGTCGCCGGAGAACACGCCGGCCTCCACCGAGCCGAGGATCAGGCCGCGATAGCGGAACAACTCTTCACGCGTCTTCGGGAAGCCGCCCTCGAGCTCGTCGGGGTTTTCCGGATCGTCGCCGAACAGACGCATGAACTTGTTGTCCGCGGTCCGCTGCAGCGTGACGATCTCGAGGTTCTTGTCGTCGGCCACCGCGCGACGCAGGAACTTCATCTCCCAGCGGGGCTCGCCCTCGAAGTACAGGATCTGCTCGCGCACGTCGCGAACGTTCACGAGCGACTCGCGGACGTTGTTCTGCGTCACGAGCTCTCCGTCCTGCGGCGTGACGCGGAACTTGAACAGCCGTGGACCGGATTCCGACGCGGTCGCACGTACGCGGACCGACGCCGGCGATCCGTCCGACGGCAGCTGCACCTGCTGCGAACCGATGATGCGCCCCTCGTCTTCCACATCGACTGTGACGGTGCGGCCGGCATAGCCCGTGTTCCGCACGACCACGTCGACGAGCAGCGACGCATCCTTGAGCACGGACCGCGGGGTGTTGACGCGATCGATCTGGACGTCGCGCGGAAGCGCTTCGCTGCCGACGCCGACCGTGAAGACGGGAATCTTCTGCGCCTTCATCCCGAGCAGCGCCGAGTCCAGGGTCGTGTCGCTCGTGTCAGCGCCGTCCGAGACCAGCACGACGCCAGCGACCGGCAGGCCCGCCAGCTCGTCGCGAGCGCCGTCGAGCGCCACGCTCAGCCGCGTCTGCGGCCCGGCAAACGTCAGATCTTTCGGCGAGCCCAGACGCGTTGCGGTGGAGGAGAACCGGAAGGTGCGGACGAGGAACTTGCCCGACAGCGACTTCAGCAGCGCGCTCTCGGGAGCGCCGAACTGCTCGCGCACGTACGACCCTCGGGCCTGGCCGTTCCAGTCGGGGATCTGCATGCTTCGCGAGTCGTCCAGCAGCACCGCCACCACGTTCTGCTGGTCGACGGCAGCGCGAACGATGAGCGTCGGGCGGAACAGACAGAACAGCACGAGCGCGAGCGCGGCGATGCGCAGGGACGTCAGGACGATCCGGTCGCGCATGCGACCTTCGTTGACCCGCACCTGCCGATAGGTGAAGACGGCAATCCCGACGACCGCGGCGACGAGCAGCGCCGCCACGAACGACGCCGTGGTGATGTCGAATCGGAACTCGCCTTGTTGGAAGACGACCGGACGATACGAGAACAGCGCCTCGAAAATGCGGTCAAACACCGGCAAGCCCCCAGAGAATCAGGCCTTAACGTGGGCCTCAGGGGCCCAAGGCCGCGATCATACATTACCGGAGCAGGCCTGATCCGCGTCTATAGCACAGCAGGAATCAGGAATCAGGAATCAGGATTCAGGCCTGGGCAAGGAATCAGCCTGATTCCTGGCCCACACCTGCATCCTGCCCTTCGACTTCGCTCAGGGCACCCCGAGCAACGTCGAGGGGTGATTCCTGCTTCCTGATTCCTACAGCAGGCGGTAGATCAACAGGCCGCCTGCGCCGATGGCCACCCATCGCGCCAACCGCGGACGCGCGTGCTTCAAGCGATTCCACACCGCCGCCAGGAGCACCATCGCCCCCATCAGAATGAGCACGTACGCCAGCGTCTCGAACGGGCCCAGGGTCGCGCCTAACATCTGCGCCAGACCCGTGTTCCAGATCGAGCCATACACGATGCACAAGTGGACGAAGTAGATGAGGAGCGTTTCCTGAGCGACGGCGCCGAACATGCGCGGCAGGCGCACGACCCGATGGCTTGCGTGGGCGATGATCGCGAGCACGATGAGCGAGGCGCCCATCCGCAGGGTCACCTGCGCCGGGACGGCTTCCCATCCCGGCCCGGCCGCCCGTGACTCCGAGACGGCGCGCAACACGAACGCGACCACCAGCAACGCCGCACCCGGCGTAATCAGCGCGCGGTTCGAATACCGATGAATCGTGCCGGCGCCCCACGCCGCGTACAACTGGCCGAGGGCCGCGCCGGCCAGGATGAAACCCGCCCAGGGGAACAACGGAAACTGCGAACCGACCGACGGCGATAGGTAGGCTGCCACGGACGGCGCCAGGCCGGAGACGTCGAGACTCCAGATCCACGGCGTCGCCGCGATCATCGCAACCGCGAGGGCGAGCACCGTGATCGTGAACGCCCGCCGCGTGCGAGTCGCCGACACGAGCAGCTGCACGATCACGAACGTGACACCAATGAGCTGCAGGACGTCGACCGCGAGAAACGAACGCCATCGCTCGTCGGAGGCCGTGCTCAAGTCGGCGAACCGCTCGACCGGAAAATGCAGTGCGTAGCCGAGCAGGATGAACAGACCGAACCGTCGCGTCCTGCGGAAGAACGCCGGCGACAGGAAGCCATGCGACGCCCAGTGCTTGGTCGTCGCGATACTGAACGCAAAGCCGGACAGCAGCAGGAACAGGCTCGAGGTGAGTCCGCGCTGGAACACCCAGATCTCGAACCAGGTGCCCGATTGGTACCGCGGGTCCAGCAGCGCGGCCACGGTGTGTCCGTAGAGCATGAACACCGCTGCCAACGCCCGAGCCAAATCGATGAAGATGACGCGGCGCGATTGCCCTGCGGCCGCCGCGGCCGGCTGCACAGAATCAGTCACAACAATCGACGTCGCCATCAATGCAGAATGCAGAATTCAGAATGCAGAAAGGCACAAACGGGCACAACCCTGCGGCTTCTGCATTCTGCATTTTGCATTCTGCATTCAGGTTGCCGGGTTTGCAGCGCAACCTGATCAATGCGTCATCGCGTGGAGGAGAACGTTGATCCCGACGGCGTACCCGTTCGGCGAGAACTGATAGAAAAAGCCCGGGTCCTCGCCTTCCCGTTCCCACGAGTCGGCGATGTCGGTGTTGTGCGTCATCACCACCATGATCCGGCCGCGGCTGTCGCGCACGGCGCGGAAGTGCGCGTCGCGACTGTCGTCGCCGCGCTCGGACGTTTCGCGGCCGCCCGATCGCCGCCAGAACCCGATGTTCGTGATCTGCGGAACGGCCGTCACATTGAACTGCGATTGAAAGATCGGATCGCTCAGCGGTACGTCTTCGATGGGAAACTCCGCCGGCGGAAGCACCTTCGCGAACTCGTGCTCCCATTGCTCCCAGGCGAGCGATCCCCAGAAGTCGTCGACCCAGAGAAAGCCGCCCTTCAACAAATAGTCACGCAGACGGCTCGCCTCGTCGTTGCGAAGACCGATCGTGCCGACGTCGGAGGCAATCGTGAACGGACACTGGAACAGCGCCTCGTCTGTGAGGCGCACGACGTAATGATTGGGCTGGCGTTGACCGCTCCAGCTCACACGCGTGCGCGTCAGCTCGGAGAAGCGAATCGACAGGTTGATCTCGCCGTACGGATAGTCGGTGCGCCAGCCGCCGCCGGACGGCTCCCGCCGGACCGAGGTGTACATCAGCCGGCACACCACGAAGCCCGAATCGGGGAACTGCGCCGGCGCGAATCGAGCCGGTGCGTTCGAGTCGCCGCGGAACCCGAACCCGAACTGGGCATAGGCGAGGCCGCCGGACGCGAGGAGGAGGATCCCCAGCAGGAATCCTCCGAGCCTCCGGGTCTGTCGTGATCGCATCACTTCATCGGAGAGTAGTCGGTCGGGTCGAGGAACACCGACTCGACCTTCGCGACGATCTTGCCGTCCTTCTGCGATTCGCTTGCGACCTTCTGCCACTCCGGATCCTTCTGAAACGCCGCCCAGTTCGTCTTCGCCGCCTCGCGGCTCGGGTGGGCGATCAGGTAGACCAGGGTGTTCTGCGACAGCGGCGCATCCTGTGGCCGGAAGTACACGATGTTCGTCATCCCGTGCTTGGTGAAGATTCGCATCGTGTGATCGCGGAACCGCTTGTGGAGATCCTCGAGCTTGCCGTCCGGCGCGGTGTAGGTTCGCAGCTCGAACACACGGCCACTCTGCGCGTACGCGACCGGCTCGTCGGTGACCAGACCACGTGCCACGAACCCCATCAGGAAAGCGGCGGCGATGGCCGCAGTACTCCACATGGTCCTCATGCTACTCCTCCGATCCTTTGATCCTGTCATGGATCGCTCACGCAATATCCGCCGGCAGCGGCACCGCGGCATCGGCGCCGACGACGGTGGTCCATTCCCGCACCTGCCACTTCTTCACCAGACCGTTGACGACGTAGGGATCGACGGCCGCAAACGCTTCGGCGGCGTTGGGCGAATCGCCTGTGAACAGCAGGATAGCGCGGTCGGGCGGGTTGGCCAGCGCGCCACCGAGCACCAGCTCACCGCGGGCGATAGCCTGACGCGCGTGCGCGATGTGCGCGCCGCGCAGCGGCACTCGTCGCTCGACGTAGTCATCGACCAGGTCGTACATGAGCAGATAATGCAATCCGGTCCCTCGAATCAGGTTTCGTTTTCTGCCACGGAAGACCCGCGATTATATCGGGTGCTCTTCGTTCTCGACAGGTGTCTCCCCTAAGGGCGTTCAGTTGGCGCGTGCAGTCCAGGCCCCGGCAGCGCGGGTCCAGCGCCGCCGTGCGCTTCGGCGTCCAACAAGTCGTCAATCGAACGATAGCGATAGATCACGTCGGCGTTGTTCTGGAAGAGACCTCCGGTGTCCGCCGTTGGACCGTACGTCGAATACAGCGCCTGTCCCCACACCCGCAGATAGACCGTAAGCTGGCCGCGATGATGCGCCGAGTGCGTCAGGCGCCGTGTCAGCACCCACGCACGCGTGCGCGTCACGTCGAAGAAGGTTGTCGCCGCCTCGAACCACTCGTCCGGCTGCGCGGCGAGCGCGGCGAGCCGTTCCTGTGACACCGCGGCGTAGTGCTCCAGGAACGAGAGCCGTGACTCGTCGGTGGGCAGCGCCGGCCGCGACACCGTGATGCCGAGCATCGTGCGCATCCACGTGTCCTCGCTGACACACTGATGGACCATGTGCTCGTGCGGCGTCCGGGCACGCGGCTCCGGCCGGAACAACATGCGCGAGTCGGGCACTTGCGACCAGACGCTGAGCGTCTTCAACCGCTCGGTGCGATACGTTTCAATCAGGAAGTCGTAGCGCGACATGAACACCGACCCAGGGCCACCTGAAGGTGGCTCCTACGTTGTCTGAACGTGTCCCCGACGAATTACGGCCCCAGCGGACCATCGTCCTCCGTCGTCCATCGCACGACGGCACGGCCGTCTTCGCCCATGTAGCCGCGGCCCATTCCGGTGACGTTGAACGATGCCACGACGGTGCCGGTGCGATCCATTCCGATCACGCCGCCGTCGCCGCCAGCCTTTCTGAGGACGTCTTTCACGACGGCGTCGGCGGCCGCCTGCACGGTGGCGCGTTGATACTCGACGCGCGCACAGATGTCGTGCGCCACGGCATACCGAATGAAATACTCACCGTGGCCGGTCGAGGAGATCGCGCAGCTCTGGTTGCTGGCGTACGTCCCGGCGCCGACGATGGGCGAGTCGCCGACGCGTCCGAACCGCTTGTTCACCATGCCGCCGGTCGACGTCGCCGCGGCGAGATTGCCGTGCCGGTCGAGCGCGACCGCGCCCACGGTGCCGAAGTAGCCGCTCGGCGACGGCATGGCGAGCGCCGATCCGCGTGATTGCTTCTCTTTCTCGAGCGCACGCTGCAACTCCTGCCAGCGCGGCTCGGTGTAGAAGTAGTCTTCGGGCACGAACTCGATATTCCCCTGCTCCTTGGCGAACGCCTCGGCCCCCTCGCCGACCATCATCACGTGAGGCGACTTTTCCATCACGAGCCGGGCGAGCAGGATTGGATTCTTGATGTGCCTGAGCCCGGCGACGGCGCCGGCACGTTGCGTCGCGCCATCCATGATCGACGCATCGAGCTCGTTCTTGCCGTCGTGCGTGAAGACGGCGCCTTTGCCGGCGTTGAAGAACGGCGAGTCCTCGAGGACGACGATGGCGGCCTGCACGGCGTCGAGGCTGGTGCCGCCCGCCGCGATCACCGTGTGCCCGGCTGTCAGTGCCGCCGTCACGGCATCCTTCATCGGCGCTTGCCGCTCGCCCAGGCTGGCGAGCGTGAAGTCGCCGGCGCCAGTATGGACCACGATTCCAGGGCGAACGGCCGTGACGACCATGTCAGAGGGTCCGCACGCGCCAGCGAGGAAAGCCACGGCAACGACGATGCATCGAGACATACACACTCACATCTACAGAGAGCGGCGCCACGTCGAGAGGTTGTCGATCCGCACCGGCTCGATCGCATCCGCCAGCGTAAAGCCGAACACTGCGCCATAGAAATAGAGCTCGGCTTCGAGGCTCGCCACGATCGTCTCGGCTTTGCGGAACCCGTGCTGCTCGCCCTCGAACGCGAGATACGCCACCGGCAATCCCTTCGCCCGCACCGCCTCGGCCATCATCTCCGATTGATTCGGCGGCACCACTTTGTCCTCGAGACCCTGAAACAGGATCAGCGGACACGACAGCCGATCGACGACGTGAATCGGCGACCGCTGCCGGTAGGTTTCGCGCTCCGCCGGATACGGGCCGATGAGGGTGTCGAGATAGCGCGATTCGAACTTGTGGGTATCGCGCGCCAGCACCTCGATATCGCTGATCCCGTAGTAGCTCGCGCCGGCCGTGAACGCATCAGGATGAAACGTCAGTGCCGCCAGCGTGGTGTAGCCGCCGGCGCTGCCGCCGCGCACGATCAGGCGACGCGGGTCGACGCGCCCTCGAAGCACGAGGCACTTCGCCGCGCGCACGACGTCACGCACGTCGACGATGCCCCATCGCCCGTTCAGCCGCTGGCGATACGCGCGCCCGAAACCGGAGCTGCCGCCGTAGTTCACGTCGGCGACGGCAAAGCCGCGGCTCGTCCAGAACTGCACCCTGAGATCGAGCGTCGCGTTCGCCGCGGTGGTGGGGCCCCCATGGCTGATGACGATCAGCGGCGGCCGCTCGCCGGCGGGCGCGGCGCACGTCGCGTTGCGCGGGGCGTAGTAGAAGGCGTGAGTCCGCTCGCCCGTGTCATCGGAGAACTGGATGGACTCGGGGAGTGAAACGGAATCCGGATCGAGCGGCAGCGTCGACGACGCCTGCAGTGTCTCGGCCGTCCCCGTGTCCAGATCGACGCGAACGACCGCGTCGGCGCGAGTGGCCCACCCGGCAACGAGCACCGCATGCGTGGTCGTCGCGGTGAGAAAGTCGTGCGGCTCGAGGCCGTCCGCGATGCGCGTGAGCGTTCCGCTCGCCACGTCGACCGTGCCGAGGTGCCATCGACCGCCGCGCGTGTACGCGACGACGAGCCGCGACGGCCCGGCAAACGCCCAGGTTGCCGTACCGAACACCCACTGCGGCCGGCCGAATTCGGTGTCAGGCGGCGCATCGTGGACGACCGGCTCGAGCGTCGAACCGGACCAGCGGTACAACTTCCACCACCCATCGCGATCGCTCGCGAAATAGAGCACGCCGCCGGGTGACCAGCCGGGTTGGTAGATCGATTCCGACGGCCCACCGGCGACGCACGCGGCGCGTTCGAGCGCGCTGTCGGCGTTCACGTCGGCGATCCAGAGCTCAGTGCCGTCCCACGGCATGTTGGGATGACGCCACGCCAGCCACGCGAGTCTGGTTCCGTCGGGGCTGAGGCGTGGCGTCGAGTAGAAGTCGTAACCGGAGGCCAGCACCTCGCCGCTCGTCTCGGGGCCATCGATCGCGATGCTGACGAGCGTGGTGATCGGCTCGCGATCGGCGTCGGTGTGATCTTCGCGGACACAAATCAATCGCCGCCGCCGCGAGTCGAACGTCGCATCGGCGTAAAACCAGTCGCCTGAAAGCGTGACCGTGTAGGCCGGGCCTTGTTCTTCAGGCCCGGCGTTTCCGTCGCCCGGATCAGCTCCACCGATCGTATTGATCCGATAGATCCGCTGGTCAGCAAAATTCGAAAAGAACACGTGACCGTCGGCCACGACATAGGCGCCGCCACCATACTCGTGCACGCGCGTGCGGACATTGAACTCGGGCGGTGTGATATCGACGATCTGGCCATCAGGTCGCCGGCACACGAGGCGATTGCGACCGCCTTCATTCGGACGCCCTTCGACCCAGTAGACCGTCTCTCGATCGACGGCGACGCTGCCGAGCCGAAGCCCTTGCGCCGCGACGACCTGAGCCGAGATGGGAGACGGCCAGGTGCCGTACGGTTTCACAGCACTCACCACAGGAGCACTGTACATCGTAGAATCCCGGTCGAGAGGAAACGGAGGATGGCGGAGGGAACGGGGTTTTTGACACGGGGAAAACGGTGGAAACAGTGTTAACGGAGTTCGGTCGATCGATCGGCCTGCGCTCGCGATGACTTACTGCGCAGGCCGATCGATCGACCGCTTCCGTTTCCCCCGTTTGCCCCGTTCTCCCCGTGTTAAATTCCGTTGCCTCCGTTCTCCTTCGTTGACTCCGTGTCGATAGAGGCAACAATGAAACGAGCGACCTTGCTCGTCGCGGCCCTGGCATTCGGCTCAGTCGTCGTGGCCCAGCAACGCCCCGCCTCGCAGGTCGAATGGCCTTACTACGGCGGCGACCCCGGCGGCAGGCGATTCTCGCCGCTGACCGACATCGGGCGCGACAACCTCTCTCGTCTGCAAATCGCCTGGCAGTGGAAGCATTGGGAGACGCCGCTCAAGGAATACGAGACGACACCCGGCAACTTCGAAGCGACGCCGCTCATGATCGACGGCACGCTGTACGTGACCACGCCGTACAACAGCATCGCCGCGCTCGACGCGGAGACGGGAAAGGAACGCTGGCGCTTCGATGGCGGCGCCTACGAGCTCGGACAGGTGCTCTCGGGCAGCGGATGGAAGCTTCGCGGCACCGCGATCTGGCGCGACGGTGGACGGCTACGTCTCTTTCTCAACAGCCGGCATCGCTTGTTCGCGCTCGATGCGCAGACCGGCAAGCCCGTCGCCTCGTTCGGCAACAACGGGCAGGTCTCGCTCACTGACGGTCTGTCGCGGATCTCGGACCTCCGCCACGCGACGCAGAGCTCGCCTCCCGTCGTGCACGGCGATCTCGTGATCGTCGGCAGTCAGGTGCCCGATCGCGTGCAACTGCCGGATCCGATGGGCTACGTGCAGGCGTTCAACGCCCGCACCGGCAAACGCATGTGGACGTTCAACGTGATCCCGATGTCGGCGAAGGACCCGGGCGCGGAGACGTGGGAGAACGAGTCGTGGCGCCGCAACGGGCACGCCAATGTGTGGGCACCGATGGCGCTCGACGAGAAACGCGGGCTGCTCTATCTGCCGACGTCGACGCCGACCAGCGACTACTACGGCGGCCAGCGGCCGGGCGCGAACCTGTTCGCCGAATCGCTCGTCTGTCTCGACGCCACGACTGGAAAGATGAAGTGGCATTTCCAGACCGTGCATCACGGCCTGTGGGACTGGGACATCCCGACGCAGCCGACACTCGTGACGATCATGGTCAACGGCAAGACCATCGACGCCGTCGCCCAGGTGACCAAGCGCGGCGACACGTTCGTGTTCGATCGCGTCACCGGGACACCGGTGTGGCCGATCGTCGAGCGGGCGGTGCCGATCGACAGCGACGTGCCCGGTGAGAAGCCGTACCCGACACAACCATTCCCGACCAAGCCGGCGCCGTTCGTGGATCAAGGCGTCTCGCTCGAGGATGCGAACAATCTGACACCGGAGATCAGGCGACTGGCGCAGGAACAGATGCAGAAGTTCCGGCTGGGACCGATCTTCACGCCACCCTCACTCAGGGGCACGTTGCAGCGGCCGAGCCAGGCCGGCGGCGCGAACTGGGGCGGCGCCGCGTTCGATCCCGACACCGGTTACCTCATCGTCAAAGCGAACAACGCCATTGGCGTGAATCGCGTCGCCAAGAACAACGGTTCCAATCCGCTCGTGGAAGTGGACTACTCGAACGTGTTCGCCGGTGGTGGCGAAACCGCGACGCTGCCGGGCGGGCTGCCGCTGGTCTCGCCGCCGTACGCCGTGCTCGTCGCGATCGATCTCAATCGCGGCGAGATCGTATGGAAGGTGCCGCTCGGCGAAGGTGGCGCCGCCATTCGCAATCATCCGCTGCTCAAAGGCGTCACGCTGCCTGATCGACTCGGATCGACGACAAGCCTGGGCGGCGCACTGGTCACACGCAGCGGCGTGGTGTTCGTTGGCGGCGGCGACGGCTACATGTATGCGTTCGACACGAAGACCGGGAAGGAGATGTGGCGCGGAAAAGTGCCGTACAACACGTCGGCCAATCCGATGACCTATCGAACCGCGTCGGGCAAACAGTTCATCGTGATGGCGACCGGCACCGGCGCTGACAACTCGCTGGTTGCGTTTACGGTCGCGAGCAACTGACCACCAGCGTAGCGTCCGGCTTCAGCCCTCTTCGTAGCGTCCGGCTTTAGCCCTCTTGGTAGCGTCCGGCTTTAGCCGGACTTTCACATGCCGGTCCTGAAAGGCCCGGCCCACCTTGCCCTGTCTGGAACGACCGGGACATTAGTCCAGCGATCCTGGAAACAGATCGAAGGGCCACCCGGGGAAATCGAAAATCCGGCCTAAAACAGCGCGTCCGCGGGCGTCCGTCTTGCACCTCGACGCCATTCATGCGGAGCCTCCGGTCGATCGCACTCGGCGTGTTCATCGTCGGGGCACTGGCATCCACTGCCGACGCGCAGTCGCGCGCGCGGGATGCCGGTGCGTTGATGGAAGCAGGTCTCAAGGCGCTCGACGCCGGCCAGTTCGGCGACGCACTCGAAGCGTTCACGGAAGCCTCGGTAATCCTTCCTCAGGACGCCAACTTGCACTTCGGCGCCGGCCTGGCCGCCTTCATGCTCGGACGCGATCGCGACGCGCAGGAATCGTTCGAGCGCGCGCTCGGGCTGGATCCGCGCTACGCCGCTGCGTCGGAGTGGCTGGGTGAGCTGCACTACCGCGCCGGCCGCGTCAAAGAAGCGATCGACGTCTACGAAAAGGCGCTCAAGCGCTCGCCCGGACTCGAGAAGCTGCAGTCGCGACTCGACGAGTGGAGCAAGGAGTCGCGCCTCCACGAGCGCTTCTACGAATCGCGCGGCGCCCACTTCTCGGTGTTGTTCGAGGGTCCGGCCGACGAACTGCTCGCCAGGCGAGTCGTCGAGCGGCTGGAGGAAGCGTACTGGCGCATCGGTCAGACACTCGGAGCCTACCCGTCGAAACCGATCTCGGTGGTGCTCTACACCCGCGAACAGTTTCGCGACATTACTCGCCTGCCGTCGTGGACCGCGGCCGCATACGACGGACGGATCCACGTGCCGATGCGCGGCGCCCTGGACAATACCGAGGAGCTCGATCGCGTGCTCGGCCACGAATTCGTGCACGCCGTCGTCGCGATGCTCGGCGGCCGCAACGTTCCGGTCTGGTTGAACGAAGGCCTGGCCACACTGCTCGAGCCCGGCGGCCGCGAAGAGGCGGAAGAGGAACTGGCCCAGGCTGGCCCGCGGCCGGCGTTGCGGCAGCTGCACGGCGGCTTTTCCCGGCTCTCGGCCGGCGAGGCGCGAGTCGCCTACGCCATCTCGACGTACGCCGTTCAGCGGATGACGGAGCTGCGCAGCCCGTCCGCGGTGGTGCTGCTCCTGCAGGACCTTGCGCGCGGCGGATCGTTTCCCACGTCGTTCTATCAACACATCGGGATGTCGTACGACGACTTCCAGGTGATGATTGGTCGACAGTGACGAGTCCAGTCATTGGTGACTGAATGATTGCTGATCGTTGAATCGTTGTTGATTGGTGATTAGTGATTCTTGATTGACCACTCAACCAGCTGGTTCGTCACAGAGCGCCTCGGTTCTCAAGCAACCCTCAACAATCAACAATCAACCAATCACCAACGATTCAATAATCAACAATCACCAGATCAACAATCGCGCCTACCCCACTGTCGATCTGCCTCATAATTACCGGCACCCGGAGGCAGATCGTGATCAGACGCTTCACTCTCGCCGCACTCCTCACCTTCGCATCAGCTGCACTCGTGTTCGGGCAGGCGTCATCAGCCGCCAACGAGGCCCTGTGGGAGGCCGCACGCGCCGGCGATACGGCGCGGATCACGGCGGCGCTGGCACAGGGCGCTGACGTCAACGCCAAATCGCGCTACGACGTCACCGCGCTCTTCTTCGCCGCGAGCAGCGGACGGCTCGACGCGGTCAAGCTGTTGGTCTCGCGTGGCGCCGACGTCAACGCGGAGGACACGTTCTATCACGCCAGAGCGGCGGACATGGCGCTGTCCAACGGCCACGCCGACGTCGGAATCTTCCTCGTGCAATCGGGTGCCAACGCCGACGGCGCACTGATGGGCGGCGTCCAGATGAACAACGAGGCGGTCGTGCGCGCGGCGGCGGCGGGCAAAGTCACGCGACAAGGGTTGCAAGCCGCCATGGGCCTGGCAGGCGCGACCAAACGCGAAGCGCTCGCGGCCATCATCAAAGCGTCGCTCGACAAGCTGCCTCCGGAAAATGCGCCGGCCTTCGCGGTCAATCCATCGGTGCTGCCGAAGTACGTCGGCACGTTCCGCGACGCCGCGAGTGGCATCTCGATGACGGTGTCGCTGCAGAACGGTACGTTAATGCTGCAGGTACAAGGTCAGCCTGCCGTGCGTCTCGTGCCGTCGGCCGAAGACGTCTTCAAAGTGGTCGAGGTCAACGCGACGCTCACCTTCAATGGACGCGGCGGTCTCGTCGAATCGGTCGGTCTCGTGCAGGGTCCGGTGAACATGACGCTCGCGAAGGTCACCGATTCGGCGCCAGCATCCGCCGCGGCGGCGGCTCCGGCGCCGGCGCCAGCCGCTCCGGCAGCTGCCGGCGCAACCACGCGCGCGATCTCACGCCCCACGGGTCCGCGCAACTGGCCGTCGTTCCGCGGCGACGCGACCGCCGGCAACGGCGACGGTCAGCGCGCGGTGACGGAGTGGGACGTCGCCAGTGGCAAGAACGTCAAGTGGAAGACGCCCATCCCGGGCATCGCCAACTCGAGCCCGATCGTCTGGGGTAATCGCATCTTCATCACCAGTGCGTTCAGCAAGACCGGTGACACGACCTTCAGGACCGGACTCTACGGCGACGTCAAGCCGGTCGACGATCTCTCCGCGCACGAATGGAAGATCTACAGCCTCGACAAAGCCACTGGAAAGATCCTGTGGGAGCGCACTGCGGCAAGCGGCGCACCAAAAACCAAGCGCCACAGCAAGAGCAGCCAGGCCAGCTCCACCCCGGTCACCGACGGTAAACGCGTCGTCGCAGTGTTTGGATCGGCCGGCGTGCTTGCCGCGTGGGACTTCAACGGCAAGGAGCTGTGGCGCGTCAACCTCGGCGCGCTCGATAGCGGCTGGTTCCTCGATCCGGCGTTCCAGTGGGGTCACTCGAGCTCGCCGGTCATCTACCGCAACTCGGTGATCGTGCAGGCCGACGTGCAGAAAGGCTCGTACATCGCGGCGTGGGATCTCGCCACCGGAAAACAGTTGTGGAAGACCGCGCGCACCGACGAGATCTCGACGTGGGGCTCGCCGACGATCGTGCGCGCACCGGACGGCCACGACGAGCTCGTCACGAACGGCACGAAGATTCGCGGCTACGATCCCGCGTCCGGCAAACAGCTCTGGACGCTCGGGCCGAACTCCGAAATCACCGTCGGCAGTCCGGTCGCCGGCAACGGCGTCGTCTATGTCACCGGCGGCTATCCACCGGTGCGCCCGATCTACGCGGTGAAGCTCGGTGCGGAGGGCGACATCTCGCTGCCGAAAGGTCAGGACAAGAGCCAGGCGATCGTCTGGAGCAACATGACCGAAGGCACCTACATTCCGACGCCGCTCGTCTACGACGGCTATCTGTTCACGCTCAACATCAATGGCGTGCTGAGCGCCTACGATCCGCAGACGGGTCAACGCGCGTTCCGCGGACGCGTCGGCACCGGCGGTTCGTTCGCCGCGTCACCGATCGGCGCCGACGGACACCTCTACATCGCCAGCGAAGACGGCGAGGTCTACGTGCTCAAGGCCACGCCGGAACTGACACAGGTGGCCAAGAACGAGATGAAGGAAGTCGTCATGGCGACGCCCGCCATTTCGGACGGACTCGTCGTCATACGAACGCTCGGGCACGTTTATGGAATCGG
>DASRJR010000018.1:0-5826 GCA_035649395.1 Vicinamibacterales bacterium | reverse complement strand
GCGTCCGTCGACGGTGAAATCGACGCGGCTGGAGGAGAACTCGAGCGGCAGTGGCCAGGCGAGGCCGACGGCCTCGACGCCCGGCTGCATCCGGAACTGTTCGAGCAGACGGCGCGTGCGCCGGGCGGCGTCGTCCGGGTCCGCCCTCGTGACCGGCACCATGATGGACAGGACCGACGTCGGCGCGTGACCGAAGCCCGGATCGACCGCCAGCATCTGCTGCCAGCTCCTGAGGAACAGCCCCGCCCCCACCAGCAGCACGAGGGAAATCGAGATTTGCGCCACGACCAGCGCGCTGCGCCACCTGAGGGGCCCGGCCCCACCCGCTCCTCTGTTGCCTGCCGTAAGCACAGCGCCGAGCTCGGCGCGTGTGCCCCGAACGGCGGGGAAGAGTCCGAGCAGACCACCCGTCAACACACCGGTGGCAGCTGTGAGCGCCAGCACTCTCCAGTTGAAGAGAGCCGAGCGATCAAGACCGAGGTGAAGATCGAGCCGCATGCCATAGGGCAAGGGAAGGTCGATCGACAACAGCACATCGAGGAGCACGACCGCCAGCACGAGACCGGCAGCGGCTCCGCCAAGCCCGAGGAGGGCGCTCTCGACGAGCATCTGACGCGCGAGCGCGCCTCGCGTCGCGCCGAGCGCGCGACGCAGCGCGACCTCTTTGCCACGATCGAGGGCGCGCGCCACCAGAAAGCTCGCGAGATTCGTACACGCGAGCAGCAGCACCAATCCCACGACGGTGATGAGGAGGAAAGCCGCCGCGCGCAGGAGCGGATCCACTCCGGGCACGACTTGTACGTCTGAGGTTGGGACCAGCGCAAACTGTTGCCCGGGAACCCATCCCTCCGGCCGCGCTGCGGTGAGCGAGCTGGCCACGAGAGACGCAGCGTGCTCGGCCTGCGCGAGGGTGACGCCGGGTGCAAGCCGCGCCCTGACGAAGAAGCTGTGGAAGTCGCGCTGGCCGAGCGCCTCCATGCCCATCAACTCGTCGAGCATCGACATCGGGACGTAGAAAGCAGGCGTGATCGCCGGGAGTCCGCCGCGATAGTCGGCCGGAGCGACGCCGATGATCGTGTAGCGGCGTCGTCCCATCTGCAGGGTGCGGCCAACCACCTGCGGGTCGCCGCCGAATGCGCGCTGCCAGTAGCCGTGGCTGAGCATCACGACGGGATGACCGCCGCGGGCGAGGTCGTCATCGGGCCGAATGTCCCTGCCGAGTTGAGGCTCGATGCCGAGGAGCGTGAACGCGCCACCCGTCAGCGCTTCACCCATGACGCTTCCCGATACCCCCGCGTGATCGATCTGCGCGACAGCGATCGCCGACGCCACGATTCCGCTGAAGACCTGCGGCGTGCCCTTGCGCAGGTCCTCGATCGTCGGGTGCGACATCGGATTGAATCCGGGCCCGCGTTCAGTTTCGTAGATGTTGACCAGCGTGTCGGGGCGATCGAGCGGTGACTGTTTGAAGAGCACGGTGTGAGCAACGCCGACGATCACCGCGTTGGCGCCGATCCCGATCGCCAGCGACAGCACGGCCATCGCTGTGAAGCCGGGATGACGGCGCAGCGCCCGCACGCCATATCGCACGTCGCGCGCCAGATTCTCGATGGGGGTGGCGCGGAATTCGTCCCGTGTGCGCTCGCGCATCTGTTCGACGCCGCCGAATCGGATCAAGGCCTGCCGCCGCGCTTCGCCCGGCGTCAGGCCGGCGCGCTGGTTCTTCTCGATCTGCTGATCGACATGAAAGCGGATCTCCTCGTCCAGCCTGTCTTCGACCTGCCGCCGGCGCACCAGCGAGCGGAGCCGTCGCCACATGTCAGTCAGTCCACCCATAAGTGCCTCTCAGTTCACCGTCGTCACGTCGAGAACGAGGTTGATCGCTCGCGACACCCGCCGCCACTGCGTCAGCGATTCGTTCATGTAGCGCCGCCCGCTCGCGGTCAACGCGTAGTAACGGGCGCGCCGGTTGTTGTCGGTGATGCGCCACTCAGAGCGGATGAACCCCTGCCGCTCCAGGCGATAGAGCGCCGGATAGAGCGAGCCCTGCCCGAGTTGCAGCACGTGCTCCGACCATTGCTCGATGCGCTCGGCGATCCCCCAGCCGTGCATCGGTTCGAGCTGCAGGGCTCGCAGCACCAGCATGTCGAGCGTGCCCTGCAGGACGTCGCTCTTGTCCTTCGTCACCCGAGGCTCCTTTCGACGAACGAAAGGACTCTAGCAGGCGCTCCTTTCGAACGTCAAAGGGGAGCCAACGGATGCCCGTGACTTGCCCCGAGGCGGCAAGTCGACGCTGCCAACATGGCGCTGAATTGCGCGCGTTGTCATTGTTTCTGGCTGTGGAACGCTGACCAGTCGAAACGCTGCCGATACAATGGTTGTCGTTCCTGCTCCCCCCTCCGGATATGTAATGCGGGAACCTGACGACGCTCAATCAATCATCGAAGCGGCCAAAGAGGCCGCGGCCGCCAACGACTACGCTTCGGCCGAAGCGCTTTTGCGCAAAGCTGTTCTCGTGCAGGAGACCGAGCTCGGTCCGATGCATCCAGACCTTGCCAGCACGGTGAACAACCTGGGCATCGTCTGCGAGATCAACGAGAAACCGGCCGATGCCGAGGCCTGTTTTCGGCGCGCGTACACCATCGCCACGCATTCGCTGAGTCCCGATCACCCGATGGTGACGACGAGCCGGCAGAATCTTCGCGATTTCTGCGCAGCACGTGGGATGCCATTCGAGCTGCCGAAGCCGGTGCCAGCGGTCACGGCCCCGGAGCAGGCGCCGCCCGAGGCAGCGGCGGTCGCCACCCCGGTGGAGACGCGGCCCGACGCAGCAGCAATCGCCACCCCCGTAACAGCGCCGCCCGACGCAGCAGCAGTCACCACGCCGGTGAAGGCGCCGCCCGACGCAGCAGCAGTCACCACGCCGGTGAAGGCGCGGCCCGACGCAGCAGCAGTCGCCACCCCGGTCAAGGCGCGGCCCGACGCAGCGGTGGTCACCACTCCGGTGAAGACGCGGCCCGACGCGGCAGCGGTCACCACACCGGCGAAGACGCGGCCCGACGCGGCGGCGGTCACCACACCGGCGAAGACCCGGCCCAACCCGCCAGCGGTCCAAACGCCGACGAAGGCGCGGTCAGACGCGCCGACCGACCAACCGCGCCGGGCCTCGCCAGTCGTCCCACGCGCGGTGCCGGCGCGCGCGCGAACGCGACTCACTCGCGCGCTCGTGATGGGCGGCTTGGGTCCCGTGGCCATGCTGATCGTCATCGTGGCCGCGCGCCCGTGGCTTGGATCGACCGAGGGGCACGAGTCGGCGGCCCCAGCGATGGCCCCAACGGCCCCGGCTGTTCCCGAGCCGCCGCCAGTGCCGCCAGCGGTCGAACCGACTCCGGTCGCGACGGAATCTACCCACGCCACGACCGAATCTCCGAAAGCCACGGCGGAAGCCCCGAAAGCCGCGGCGGAAGCTCCGAAAGCCACGGCGGAAGCTACGAAAGCTGCGAAAGCTACGGCGGAAGCTGCGAAAGCGAGGACGGAGACTACGAAAGTCACAGAGAGTAGGCCGGCCGTGAAAGCGGACGATCGCAGGACGATCGAGACGTCGACGCCGGCGCGTCTCGTCGTGGTCAGGGCCCAACTGTGTGCCGAGCTCGTGGACTGGCACTGCGATCCTCCGGACCGGCCGATTCCGTCGGGTCAGTTGTTCTTCTACACGCAGGTGAAGGTCGCGAGGGCCACCACCGTTCAACATCGTTGGTATCAGGGTGAACGGCTGCAACACTCTGTCGACTTGCGCGTCGACGCCAGTCCCGATGTCGGGTACCGTTCGTTCAGCCGCTACACGATGAAGGGTGAGAATGCGGGCACCTGGAGGGTCGAGCTCCGGACGGCAGACGGTGTCCTGCTGCAGCAGGAACGCTTTTCAGTGCAGTGATCCGCCGGCGGGTCGCGACGACCCGCCGCTACAGGCCCCGGATCGATATACCCAGTTCTTCGACGCCTCGCTTGAACAGATCCAGGATCTTTCCGCTCGTCCGGAACTCTTCGAGGATCGCCGCTCGCCGGCTGGTGCGGAGATCGCTGATCACATAGGCGAGCGTCGTCGCCATCACCGATCCCTCTTCAGTTCGCGTCCCTTCGAAACGCTCCTGGAACGTCCGCAGCGTCGCCTCGAATGATGCCTCGTGCCACCGCTCGATACCGCCTTCAAGACGCAGGAAGTCGTTGAGCGCGGCGGCATAGTCCGGCGTCGGCGGACGATGCCAGAACGAGACGTCGGGTCCGAACGCCTGCACGTAGAAGGGCAGATAGAGGTTTGCCTGCGCCGGGACTCGCGCGCCGAGCGCCGGGTTATAGCGCTTGACTTCATCGAGCTTGAGGCCGGTGCGTGCCGTGATGTCGAGTGCGGCGAGCGCCTTCGACAGCCGCATCGCGAAAATCGGCGCCTGCTGGTGCTCGGCGGACAATCGCTTCACGTTGATCATGTTGCCGAACACCATCTCGGCATAGAGCGACGACTTGTATCCGTAGGTCCGGAACAGGTCGCGATATCGCGGAATGGAGATCTCGCGGAGACCTGAGGCGAACTCCGACCCGAGGAAGTACTGCTCGCGCGAATTGGCGCCTCCCAGCCGCTCGCCGTTGATGACGGTCCGTCCCACGTTGACGCCGCCGGCGTGATGTTCCGAGAGCGCCGGAATGTAGCTGTCGTACATCGTGGCGAGGATCGTCAGGTAGGCGGCACAGTACGGCGCCTGCGTCGTCTGGTTGTAGGCCTCGAGCTCGACCGGCGTCAGCTTGTTGAGAAACGCCCAGTTGCGACTGAGGAACTGACAGAAGCCGATGGCTCGTGCGCGGGAACGGGCGCGGCCATCGAGGCCTGATTCCAGGATGGCCTGGGCCAGTCCGATTTCGGCCGGCACACCGAAGCGCTCGTAGATCGTCCCCCATTCGAGGAGGAAGCTGCCGTAGCGCTGTGCGTTCGGCATCAGGAACTGGCCGCGCGTCGGGTTGTGCACGAGTGGGCCCGTGACCGGCGTCAGCAGGCGGACGAGCTCGTCGCGCCGTGCATTCAACTGCTTGGGAAGTGCCTGTCCTTTCAGGAACCCGGTCAGCGCATGCTCTTCCCAGACGCCATCTCGGGCCCAGTCGCCGACGGTTGGAAAGATCGCCAGCAGCCGCCCGTCCTGGGCACTGCCGAACGCGATGCGTCCATCTGGAATCGTGAAGATGTACTGCCAGAAGGGATACGCCGGCCGGAACTTCTGAACCGCGGTGAGATCCAGTTCCAGACGCGCGCGGGAGTACTCGGCGGCGGCCCGGGCGACCGCAGGTTCCGGAGCCGTCGCGAAGGGGAGCTCAGTGCGAAACGATTGTCCGTGCACCGACGATCCGATGCACACGAGCGTCGCCAGTCCGAGGAAGAGAGCCAGATGTTTCATAGGGAGCGTGGTGATTATCGACGATTTGACGACTCCCGTCGCCAATCCGTTGTATCGACCGGAACGGCTCACGAATTCACACCGCCGCTATAATCGCGACGGCGTTGGCGGATATCACCTTCGGACCCTTTACGATCGACGTCGACAGCGGCCGCGTGCTCCGGAACGGCGTCGACCTTCGCCTGCGGCCGCAGGCGTTTCACGTCCTCCGGACGCTGGCGGCGCACGGCGGACGCATCATCGATTTTGATCAGATCATCCGCGAAGCCTGGAACGGCACCATCGTCTCGCGTCACACCGTGCACGTCACGATCGGGGAAGTGCGTCGGCTCCTGGACGACTGCGGTTCCTGGATCGTCCATCAGCCGAAAGGCGGCTACTGTCT
>DASRJR010000017.1:0-3755 GCA_035649395.1 Vicinamibacterales bacterium | reverse complement strand
GAGGAGGTCATCGTTGACGCCCAGGGTGTTGCCCACGTCTCTGGTGAAACCAACTCTTTCCCGTTCCCGCTGCAGGGAGCGATTCAGGACGTGGTGATCGGGTTCGATGCGTTCTATGCCGCGTTTTCGGCCGACGGCCAGACCCTGCTGCGGTCGACGCCTCTCGGCGGCTCGTCGTTCGATGTGTCGCGTGGGCTCGCCCTCAATGCCGCCGGCGACGCCTGGATCGTGGGCCGCACCGAGTCGGCAGACTTCCCAATCGTGAACGCGTTTCAGACCAATCCCGGCGGAAGCTCGGATGCGTTCGTCTCGCGCTTGACGTTCGCCGTCGAGCCGCCAGCCAATCACATGCCGGTGGCGGCGGCTGGCGTCGATCAGCTCGTCTACAGCAACGGTTGCGCCATCACCGTCACGCTCGATGGATCTGCGTCGAGCGATCCCGATGGCGACACGCTGCGATACGCGTGGTCCGGCCATGGGTTCACGGCTTCAGGTCGCACGGCAACCGTGAATCTGCTGCCGGGGCACTACACATTCACCTTGACGGTCGACGATGGTCGCGGCGGGACCGCGACGGATACGGTCAATGTCACGGTGATCGACAACGTGGCGCCGAAGATCAAGAGCGCGAGCGCGACGCCGGGCGTGCTGGGTCCGCCGAACCATCAGTTGATCGACGTGGTCGTCAATGTGAGTCTCGACACGACATGCGATTCGTCAGGCACTTGCCGGATCGTCGAAGTGGTCAGCAACGAACCGGTCAATGGCTCCGGCGACGGCGACACCGACCACGACTGGGAGGTGACCGGCCCGCTGACGGTGAAGCTGCGCGCCGAACGGGGCAAGGAAGGGCGCATCTACACCATCACGGTCGAATGCGTGGACGCGGCGGGGAACCGGTCCAGAACGCAGGTATTTGTGACGGTGCCCCGATAGAAACTAGGAATCAGGAATCAGGAATCAGGAATCAGGAACCTTGAGGCTGGCCCATGACTGAATCCTGATTCCTGTTTCCCGATTCCTTCAAGTTTCTCCCTGCCCTGCCGATTGCAGATCGAATGCGTTTGCGGTCTGAGATCGGCCGGCCGGTCGCTGGCGTCTCGCTATTCTGTGCGTTCGTAATGGCGTGCGGTACGACCGTGCTGGGTACGTCGCTGCCCGCGACAGCCGAGCCGGCGGATTCCGCTGAAGCCGCCGGGCGCCCGTCGGTGCGGCTGCTCGATCTCTCCTCGCTTCGCCGTCAGTTCAACGTGCTCGCCCGTCAACGGCCTTCGCGAAACGCGCGACTACGTCCGGAAGGTGATGGACCGGCTGCAACGAACCCAGCCGTGACATGGGTCGCTCGTCGTTCTGATTCCTGACGTCCGGACCAGGTGGGTCGGGTTCTTTCCTGACCTATGCGTACAAATCGCTGCCCGAAGTTGCCCCTGTCCGTGACGCGCAGGCCCGACTGTCCCGTCAAAGGCGCATTCGCCGAAGGCATGATTCCTGAACGTCTCTCGCGGCGAGTGCAGGGGACGACATGGCCAATGTATTCCTCGTTCGCCACGGCAGTTTCGACGGGATGCGTGACCGGCTGCTCGGCCGCACCGACGTCTGCCTGAACAAGCAAGGGCGTCTCGAGACGTCCCGCGCGGCCGAGGCGTGCCGGCGGCTGGGGATCGGAGCGGTCATCAGCAGTCCGAGACGGCACGCGCAGGAGACCGCAGCGATCATCGCGACAGTGGCGGGATGCCGCGTCGAGATTGCGGACGAGTTCGACGACGTCGATTACGGCGCATGGACGGGTAAGAGCTTTTCGGATCTCGTCAGCGACCCCGAGTGGTGCCACTTCAACGACGCGGGCAGCGATGCACGAATCCCCGGTGGAGAAACGGTGGAGGGCCTGAGCGCTCGCATCCGCTGTGGACTGGACCGCATCGCGCAGGACGATATCGGTGAGGTCGTCGTGGTCACGCACGCGGAGATCATTTCCGGTGCCTTGCTGCTCGCCGCGTCGTCGATGTGGTCGGTCTACGAGCCGGAGCCGGCGAGCATCACGCCCGTGCGATGGTCTGTGACGATGCCACGGGTGACGCTCCAGCTCAAAACTTCAGACGTACCCCAACCTGCCCGACGATCCGCCTGACGCGCACGTCGTCGCGTGCAGCGCCGGCGCGCCAGAGCCGCGCGCGAGGTCCTCGGCGTCATTTCGGCAATCCTTGCTCTCCCAGCGATCGAAGATAGATTTCGCGCACGGCGTCGATGGTGTCCGCCTCCGATGCGGGTTTGTCGAGGCGATACCCCTTCACGCGTGCGAATCGCAGCGCGACGCCACCGGGATACTGCGGGCTCTCCTGCACCTCGTTGAACGCGATCTCGACCACGAGCTCCGGGCGGACGAACACCGTGTAGCGATCGCGGCTGATTTCGAGCGCGCGCAGCTTCTCGGTCTGCCACGCCAGCATCTCGTCGGTGAGGCCCTTGAACGTCTTGCCGAGCATGACGAAACCGCCGTGCACCGGGTCGCGCGCGCCGAGATGCAGGTTGCTCAGCCATCCGGTGCGTCGGCCGTGACCCCATTCGGCCGCCAGGATGACGAGGTCGAGCGTGCGCGCGATTTTCACCTTGAGCCAGTTCTGCCCGCGACGGCCGGCAGCGTAGGCGGCGCCGAGTGATTTCACCATCAGCCCCTCGTGACCATGACGAAGGGTGTCGTCGAGGAACTGGGCGGCGCTCTCGGGTGTCGGCCGCACGAGCCGTGGCACGACCAGTGACGGCGCGATCGCCGCGAGGCGAGTGACGCGTGACTCTTGGGCGACGTCGATCAACGCTTCGCCGTTGGCGAACAGGCAATCGAAGAAGAATGGCGTGAGCGGAATCTCCTGACGGAGCCGTTCGACATCGAGCTTGCGCCCGAACCGCTGCATCGTCGTTTGAAACGGCTGGGGCGCGCCATCCGATTTCAGCGCAATCACCTCGCCGTCGACGATCGCCTCGTCCGCCGCGAGCGTCCGCATCGCCTCGACGACCTCGGGCACGGCGTGCGTGACGTCGCGCAGGTTGCGGGAGTAGACGCGAATCTCGTCGCCGCGCTTGTGGACCTGGATGCGCGCGCCATCGAGCTTCCATTCGAGCGAAACCTCGCTGCCGAAAGGGTCCAGCGCGTCGCTCATGCTGGCCGCCGGCTGGGCGAGCATCGGCTGCACGGGCTGAAAGATCTGAACGCCGAAGGCCGAGAGCCCGGCGTCACCGCGTTCGAGTGCCGCCCGCGCCACGGGTGCGAGCGCGCCGGCCATCATCAGCGCGCGGCGAATCGCGGCCGACGTCACGCCGCTGGCTTTCGCCACCGCCTCGACGAGCACGCCCTCAAGCGCTCCCTGCCGCAGCTCGCCGACGATGAGTCGGGCGATGAAGTCCTGCTCCGCACGTGTCGCGCGGCGCATCAGGTCGGCGAGACGCTGCTCGCGCGCCGCGCCGGCGCCAGCCCCTTTCGTGGTCGCGATGTGCGCGAACGCCTCGTCGACGTCGATCAGGCGGAGCGTTGGGGTGTCTGCCGCCGGCAGCTCCTTCGCGCTCCAGACGGCGGCAAAGCCGATGCCCATGCGACCCTGGCGCGGCTCTCCGGAGAGATAGCCGATCGCGACCGGGATCTCATCTGGGGATAGTCGGCGGAGCAGGTCAGCCAGCAGCGCGACCTTCTGTAGCCGGGCGCTGGTCTGTGCGACGGCGTTGCTGGTCGCGACGAGCTCGTGCAGCAACATGATGCTGGCGTG
>DASRJR010000016.1:0-8715 GCA_035649395.1 Vicinamibacterales bacterium | reverse complement strand
GGTGCGCCGGGACACGGTGAAGGCCACAACTCCGGCGTACCGCTCAACATCGTCGCGGCGATTGCGGTGAAGCGCATCATGCAGCGCGACAAGCTGCCGGGCACGCTGGTCCTGTGGCCTGGCGTGGCGGAGGAGCAGCTCGCGACGAAGGCGTACTACGTGCGTGCCGGCGTGTTCAAGGACGTGGACGTTGTGCTCTACAACCACGTCGGCAGCAATCTCGCGACCGGCTGGGGCGACAGCGGCGGCAACGGCCTCGTCTCGGTGGAGTACAGGTTCGAGGGCGAATCCGCTCACAGTGGTCAGGCGCCGTGGCGTGGCCGCAGCGCGCTGGATGCAGTCGAGCTGATGAACATCGGCTGGAACTACCGCCGCGAGCATCTGCGCCTTCAGCAGCGATCGCACTACGTGGTCACCAACGGCGGCGATCAGCCCAACGTGGTGCCTCGCACGGCCTCGGTCTGGTACTACCTTCGTGAGACGTCCTACCCCGAGATCAAGCGCATGTGGGAGATCGCGGACAAGATGGCGCAGGGCGCCACGATGATGACCGATACCAGCGTGACCTCGCGTGTCCTCGGTTCGGCGTGGCCCATTCACACCAACAAGGCGCTCGCCGAAGCCCAGTACGCCAACATCAAAGCGGTTGGTCTGCCCAAGTGGACTGAAGACGACATCGCACTGGCCAAGGCCGTGCAGCGCGAGCTGAAGGTGCCGGAGATCGGCATGGCGACGGAGATCCCCGAGCTTCGCGGCCGTGAGGCGATACCCGACGACGATAAGCGTGGCGGCGGCTCGGATGACATCGGCGACATCTCGTGGAACGTGCCGACGGTCAGTCTGAACTTTCCAGCCAACTTCCAGGCTGGACCCGGACACAACTGGGCCAACGGCATCGCGATGGCGACCCCGATCGCGCACAAGGGCGTGATTGCCGGCGCGAAGGTACAGGCGATGACGGTACTCGACGTGTTGATGCGGCCCGAGGTCGTCACCGAGGCGTGGAACTACTTCCGCAACGTCCAGACGAAGAACGTCACGTATACGCCGCTGATTCGGCCACAGGACACGCCTGCGACCTGGCTCAATGAAACGACGATGGCGAAGTATCGGCCTGAGCTGAAGAAGTACTACTACGACCCGACGAAGTACAAGACGTACCTCGATCAGCTCGGCATCAAGTACCCGACCGTGCGCTGAGTGCAACAGGGCGTAGTGCATTTCCCGGAGCAGCAGGCGCACAATAGCGTCGCGATGTTCGAACCCACTCGACGAGAGTTCTTGATCGCCGGGCTTGCCGTCGCGGCGTCCTCGCGCTCCACGTTCGCGCAGTCGAAGGACCTGGCGAGATTGACCTTGCGGCAGGCCTCGGAACTCGTTCGCCGCAAGAGCGCATCGCCAGTGGAGCTGACCGAGGCGTGCCTGGCGCGGATCGATCGGCACGACAAGGCGATCAACGCATTCATCACCGTCACGCGCGACGAGGCGCTCAAAGCCGCCCGTGAGATGGAAGCGGAGATCAGGCGGGGGACGAATCGAGGGCCGCTGCACGGAATCCCCATCGCCCTCAAGGACAACATCGACACGGCGGGCATCCGCACGACCGCGGCGAGCGGAGTGTTCAAGGATCGTGTGCCCGCCGAGGACGCGGCCGTCGTCGTCCGCCTCAAGAAGGCCGGCGCCATCCTGCTCGGCAAGCTGAATCTTCACGAGTTCGCGCTCGGCGGGACGTCCGCGGTCACCTTCTTCGGACCGGTGCACAACCCGTGGGCGCTGGATCGCGTGGCCGGCGGCTCTTCCGGAGGCTCCGCGGCGGCCGTGGTCGCCGACATGTGCCTTGGGGCGTTGGGCACCGATACCGGCGGATCGATCCGCATCCCGGCCTCGTTGTGCGGCATCGTTGGACTCAAGCCGACCTACGGTCGCGTCAGCAATCGCGGTGTCATCCCGATGGCCTGGACGCTGGACCACGTCGGCCCGATGTGCAAGACGGTTGACGATGCGGCACTGATGCTGGCCGCGATCGCGGGTTACGACGCGCTCGATCCGGTATCAGTGGACGCGCCGGTCGCGGACTACAGCCGCGCCCTCCGTCAGCAGACGTCGAAGCTGCGCGTCGGCGTCGCGCGCACGCCGTTCTTCGACGGTCTCAACCCCGACGTGGCCAAGGCGATCGAAGCGGCGATCGAGGTCGTGCGGAAACTGACGGCCAACGTCAAGGATGTTCAGGTGCCAGCGACAGGGAACATCGCCGACGTCTGGAATCCGGAAATCTACGCGTATCACATGCCGTGGATCACGAAGACGCCCGAGCTCTACCAAGACGCCACCCGCAACTTGATCCAAGGAGCAGGCAAGGCCAATTCGGCAGTCTACGCGCAGGCTCGCCACGAGGTCGACGTCGTTCGCCGCGAGATCAAGCGGGTGTTCGCCGACGTCGATCTACTCATCACGCCGACGCAACGAGGCGTGGCGCAACCAATCGCGGCGCCGCCGCCGGCACCAGGCGGCCCCTCGACGGCGGGACGCGGTGGATCGGGGGCACCGCCACCAGGTGGCGGTCTCGTCAACACCGCCGCCTTCGACATCTACGGCCTGCCGACGATTACGGTGCCGTGTGGATTCTCCGCGTCGGGTCTACCGATCGGTCTGCAGATCAGCGGTGACCACTTCGCGGAAGGGACGGTGCTCGCGCTTGCCCACGCCTACGAACAGGCAACCGAGTGGCACACACGGCGGCCGGCGCTGACGTGACGTGCCAGGCGCCGAGAGCATGCTCGCCAGGCCGTGGTTGGTCGCGGTGCTCGGGTTGGTCGTGGCCTCGCCGATGACCGATCGATCGCTCGCCCGGGCGCAGACCGATCGTCAGGTCGTGTTCGCTCCAGAGGAAGCGACGATCTCCGGCATTCATGCCGCGCTTGGTGCCGGCGCGATCACGTGCGTGCAAGTGGTGGAAGCGCATCTCCGCCGAATCGAGGCGTACGACGATCGCGTGCCGGCCCTGAACGCGATCATCTCGATCAACCCGGCGGCGCGTGAAACGGCGGCGGAGCTGGATCGCGTCCGCACACGCGCTGGTGCGGAATTACGCCCGCTGCACTGCATTCCGGTCGTTCTCAAAGACAACTTCGACACCGCCGACATGCCGACCACCGGCGGATCCGTGACGCTCGCGAAGTCGGTTCCGCTTCGCGACGCGTTTGTGGTTCGCAAGCTCCGGGAGGCGGGTGCCGTCATTCTCGCCAAGGCCAACCTCACGGAGCTGGCGCGCGGCGGAACGACCGTGAGCTCGCTGGGGGGCCAGACCAGAAACCCGTACGATCTGACACGCACGCCCGGCGGATCGAGCGGCGGTACGGGCGCAGCGATCGCCGCCAGCTTTGCGGTCCTCGGGACGGGATCCGATACCGGTCAATCCGTGCGTTCGCCCGCGTCCGCGCAGGCGCTCGTCGGACTCCGTCCAACCCGCGGACTCATCAGCCGGACAGGCATCATTCCGATCAGCATCACGCAGGATGAAGCCGGGCCGATCGCCCGCACAGTCGAGGATGCCGCCCGCATGCTCGACGTGATGGCGGGTTTCGACGCCGACGATCCGATCACGGCGTTCGGTGCGTCCAGGATTCCGAGGACATACACGGCGTTCCTGAATCGAGATGCGCTGAAGGGCGCCCGGATCGGCGTGCTGACAGATTTCTTCGGCCACGACCCGGTGCATCAGGAGGTCAACGCGGTCAGCGAGGACGCCATCAGGACCATGACGCGCGCCGAGGCCGTGATCGTTCGCATCACGATCCCTGGCCTCGATCGACTGACGCGCAACATCCAGGTGGCAGACTTCGAAGCGAAACTCGCATTCGACCGTTACCTGGGCGCGCTCGGCCCGCGCGCCCCAGTCAGAACGTTCGACGAGTTCTTCGCGCGCGGCGAGTTCCATCCATCGCTCAAGGCGGGTTTGGAGTTGGAGCGCCGGCTGGCTGACAGCGACGTGGAGTATAAGAGTCGCCTGCTGCGCAGAGACGATCTACGCCAGGCCGTCATGAGCGTGATGGCTCAGAACAAGCTGGATGCGATTCTCTACCCGCACCAGCGGCGACTCGTCGTACCGATTGGCGAGGAGCAGGTCGAGCGCAACGGGGTACTCTCGAACAGCACAGGGTTTCCGGCGATCACGCTGCCGGGCGGTTTCTCGCGCGCGACCGCATCGGCGCCGGTGGGTGTGCCGGTCGGCATCGAGCTGCTGGGGCCTGAGTGGAGCGAGCCGACGCTCATCGGGCTTGCCTTCGCGTTCGAGCAGATCGCAAAACCACGCCGCCCTCCCGCGAGCACGCCGCCGCTTCGGAGATGAAGATGAGGAAAGGGCTCCTTCCAGTACTGATCGTCCTGTGTTGCGGTACCGCCGACGCAGAAATGCATCGATTCGTGCCGACGACGTACTACAACACGTTCTCGTTCGCGCATCCGCCGGCGCTTCGGATCAAGTCCGGCGATCGAGTCATCACTTCGACGGTCGACGCCCTCGGCAATGACGCCAACGATCGACGCGTGGCGGCGTCGCCGAATCCACAGACCGGCCCGTTCTACATCGAGGGCGCCGAGCCGGGCGACATGCTCGTCGTTACGCTGCACCGGATCGAGCCAAACCGCAGCACCGCCCGATCGTCGACACTGCTGGCACCGTACGCGGTGGACCCGGCGTTTCTGCGGTCGACGGCTGAACGTGATGCCAGACTGGAAACGTGGAGCATCGACAAGGCGAAGGGCGTTGCGCGCACGACGTCGACCGATTTGCGTCCAGGCCCATTGGAGGTGCCACTCATCCCGATGCTTGGGTGCATTGGCACAGCACCACGAAACAAGGAAGCCGTGTCGACCGGAACCCCTGGCAGCTTCGGCGGGAACATGGACTACGCCGGCATGGTGGCCGGTGTGAAAGTGATGCTGCCGGTATACGAGCCCGGCGCGCTGCTGTTCATCGGCGACGGACACGCGAGGCAGGGGCACGCCGAGGTCGTCGGCACCGGTCTCGAGACCTCAATGGACGTCGAATTCACGGTCGATCTGGTCAAGAAGACGACCATCGGCTGGCCGCGGCTGGAAACCGACGACTACGTTATGGTCCTCGGCAGCGAGCGTCCGCTGCTCCAGGCGTTCCAGCACGCCACGACCGAGCTGCTGCGCTGGCTGATGGGCGACTATGGATTCGACGAGCGCACCGCCTCGATGCTGATGGGACAGGCGGTCGAATACGAGATCGCCAACGTCGTCGATCCGCATTTCACCGTGGTCGCCAAGCTCCGAAAGACGCACCTGCCACGGCGGTAGTCGTCTTATCCGCTGCTGGCGACGGAGTCGGCGTCATCGAACGCGAGATCCACCATGAGGTTGTCGGCGAGAGCCTCGAGGATCTCTCGAATCTCGCCGACGCTTCGGCCTTCAGGCAGACGCACGCGGGCACGCGCGCGAAACAGCACCTCGCCCGACATGGCCGCGCTCGTGACCTCGGTCTCGAGCTCCTCGATGTTGATGCCGTGCTCAGCGAGCACATGTGAGATGTCGCGAACGATGCCGGGCCGATCGCTGCCGATGATCTCGATCGTCAGCGCGACGAACCGGCCGGCATCGACCTCGCCGCTGCGCTCGACCACGATCGTGAGGTCACCTGAGGAGAGCGCTCGCAACGCGGCGGCGAGCCGATCGGCACGATCGCCGTCAACGCTGACACGGAGCAGTCCGGCAAACTTTCCAGCCAGCCTCGCCATCGTGCTCTCTTCCCAGTTAGCTCCCGCGGCGAGCACCTGGTCCGAGAGCTGTTCGACGATGCCAGGCCGGTCGGCGCCGATGACGGTAAGCACCAGGGACGTGCGCATCGGCGTAGCGTAGCAGGCCCTCGCGCGACGGGCTACTGGCCTCGATGCGGTCCGCGGCAGCCTGTAACCTCGTGCACACTGTGCGCTAGGTCGCGGCGGCCCCGACCTTCGCGACCGTGATTTCGGTTTTGACCGAATTGGCGATGTAACACCCTTCGTGCGCCTTGTGGTGCAGCTCCTCCTCGACTTCAGGGCCGGGAGGCGCTCCGACGTATTCGATTCTTGGATGCAGCACGACCGAGCTCACCCAGAGGCTTCCCCGTTCGTTCTTGGTCATCACGCCGACGGCATCGTCTTCATAGCTCGTCACTTCGAAACCCTTCCGCGACGCGACCCACAGGAACGTCAGCATGTGACAGCTCGAAATCGAGGCGACATAGGCCTCCTCGGGGTCGACGTTGGCGGGGTTCGAATACGGTACCTTCACCGATGAGGGGGCTGGGGACGCTGGCACCGTGACGCCACCATCGAACGTCCACGTGTGTTCACGCGAATAGCTGCCCTTGACGAAGTCGCCGCCGGCGAAAGTCCATTTGACGGTCGCTTTGTGTTCGGACATGTGCTCCTTTCGTTGGCCACTGAGGTTGCGGCGTTTCGCCTGATCGTACACCCGACGCTTGCGGACTCGGCTCGTCCACTGGCGAACGCCACTGATCGGCACGGCGTGACATCACGGTCGAGGAGCAGCGAAATGTTCCATGTTGGCGGCGAGTTCGCCAAGGCACGCTCCAAGCACGCGATTGAAGGCCGGGAACGGGTGGATGACGTCGGCGAGCGTGGTCAACGGAGTCCCAAGCTTGATCGCGAGCACGAGCTCACCGACGATCTCGCCGGCACGCGGAGTGACCAGCGTCGCGCCGATCAGCACGCCGCGCCCGCGGTCGCCGACCAGTTTGATCGCCCCGCCATGAAAGTCGTGGATGTAGCCGCGTGCGGTCTCGCCCGGATCAGCCGTGGCGACGATCACGTCGATGCCTTTCGCGCGTGCGGCAGCTTCCGACAGGCCAACCGAAGCGATCTCGGGATCGGTGAATGTCACGCGAGGGATCGCGGTGTGATCGGCCGTCGCATCGATGCCGCGCACTCGGCGCGCGACGACCTGACCGTGGTAGTAGGCGAGGTGAGTGAACCCGCCGAGCCCTGTGACATCACCCGCGCCGAAGATGCCGGGTCGCTCCTCGAGTGTCGCCGGGTTCACCTTCAACCAGCCGCGGTCCGTTTGTGCCAACCCGGCTGACCGCCACGCTTCCACGTTGGGGCGGCGACCAGTGGCGACCAGCAAGCGGTCCGCCGAAACGGCGGCGCCGGACTTCAGGTGGAGCACCACGGCCGAGCGTGGTTGCGATGGCTCGATCGATTGCCGTTCGACCGCCACACAGGGGTCACCAATCAACAGCGTGATGCCATCGTTTTCCAGATGTGGCCGGAGCGCGGCTCCGGCCTCCGGTTCCTCGAGTCCAAGGAACTTCGGTCCCGCCTCGATCAGCGTCACCTTCGAGCCGAGGCGCGCGAAGGCCTGCCCGAGCTCGACGCCGATCGCACCAGCGCCGAGGATCGCCAGCGAGCCCGGACGCTCGCGCGGAACCGCTGCCTGGCGGTTGGTCCAGTACTCGACGCTCTCCAAGCCTGGGATCGGTGGGATGGCCGCGGTGCTGCCGTTGGCGATCACCACCGCGCGGCGGGCGACGAGTTGCTCGCTGGCAGCGCTCGTCGGGTCCGGCTTCGTCCGGACCGTCACTGTGCGCAGGTCGGTCAGGATCCCTTCGCCTCGAAACAGCTTGGCGCCGGTCGCTTCCATCTCTGCGGCGGGCCGGCGGTCGTCGAGGTCGCGTGCCATCCACCGCACGCGTGTCGACACTTTGGGGAAGTCTACCGTCCATTCCACACGTGAGGCGGCGAGGAGACGAGCGCGATCCGCCTCAGTGAGCGTTTCGCCCGACCGAAGAATCGTCTTCGAAGGTATGCAGCCCCAGTACGGGCACTCGCCCCCGACGAGCTCTCGCTCGACGACCGCGAGCGTCAGCCCGCTGCCCTGAAGGCCCGCAGCAATCGCCTCTCCGGCTACGCCACCACCGAGACACACGACATCGAATTCCTGCGACACGTTCACTCCTCCGGTTCACGTCGAAGGCAGGGCCCGCTACCAGCATGCTCTTACGAAGCGCAATCGTCCATCAGACGTTGGTATCGACACCTTCGTCGTATAGACGCGTCATCGCCCGTCTGGTTTCATGTACTCGAAAGCCAGATGAGTGGATCGCCAACACGGCGAACGACAATACTGGATCCATGGACACAGCCGATCCCTTGGTGACGCCTCTCGCGGCGACCGTCGCTCGTCGCGATCATGCCTTCCCGACGCTCACAGCTCAGCAAGTGTCGCGGATTGCGGCGCACGGGCAACGTCGCTCGACCACGCGCGGCGAAGTGCTGGTCGAGGCGGGCGCCAAGGGAGTGCCGTGCTTCGTCGTGCTGAATGGCGAGCTCCAGGCGCTGCGGCCGACCGATAGAGCGGAAACGCTGATCGTGGCGCACCATGCCGGGCAATTCTCCGGTGAAGCCAACATGATCACCGGCCGAAGGGCGATGGGACGGCTGCGCGTCAGCGAGTCCGGCGACGTGATTCAGCTCGATCGCGAGCAGCTGCTCGGCATCATCCAGACCGACGCGGAATTGAGCGAGATTCTGATGCGGGCGTTCCTCCTGCGCCGGTTAGCGCTGATTCAGGGCGATCTCGGCGATGTCGTCGTCGTCGGCTCGACGCACTGCTCGGGCACGCTTCGCGTCAAGGAGTTCCTGACGCGAAACGGCCATCCATTTCAGTACCTCGACCTCGATCGCGATC
>DASRJR010000015.1:0-4891 GCA_035649395.1 Vicinamibacterales bacterium | reverse complement strand
GCCGGCAACCTGAAGGTGACGACCACGATGCTGAGCGGCGGGTGGCTGCGCAAGAACGGCGTGCCCTACAGCGAGAACGCGACCATGACCGAGTACTTCGACCGCTTCGCCGCTCCCAACGGCGACGAGTGGCTCGTCGTGACGACGATCGTCTCGGACCCGAAGTACCTGACCCAGGATTTCGTGACCAGCACCCACTTCAAGAAAGAGGCGAATGCGGCGAAATGGGCGCCTTCGCCTTGTAAGGGGCCTTGAGAAGTGGAAAAGTGGAAAAGTGGAAAAGTGGAAGAAGTGAAGTTGTAAGTTGTAAGTTGTAAATCGGGAAGTGCGTCAAGCGTACTTCGAAACTTTCGACACTTCGTAACTTCCACTTTTCCACTTTTTCCACTTTTTCCACTTTTCCACTTGCGCAGCAGTCACACTCCTGCGCCTGCCGTGTCTAAGCCATTCAAACGGACACGACTTCGATGGCCCAACCCAATCCGCTGGCCGAGACGGCCCCGACCGACGTCGACGATCGCGAGCTCATCGCTCGCATCAAGGAAGGCAGTCGCGATGCGCTCGAGACGCTGATCGCGCGTCATCAGGGCTGGATCTACAACATCGCCCTGCGCATGGTGTACTTCCCCGCGGATGCCGAGGACGTCACGCAGGAAATCCTGATCAAACTGCTGACGAGCCTGTCGAGCTTCGAGGGCAAGAGCCGCTTCCGCACCTGGCTCTATCGCATCGTCGTCAATCACGTGCTGAACATGAAGCGATCGCGAGCCGAGGAGGCGGGCTACACGTTCGAGGTCTACAGTCAGGGGCTGCGCTCGGCCCCCGATCTCGACCTGCCCGATCCGAACAGCGTGCCGGCTGACGTACAGCTGCTGGTCGATGAGGCGCGAATCGGATGCTCGATGGGCATGCTGCTCTGTCTCGACCGGGAGCAGCGCCTGGTCTACATCCTGGGCACCGTCTTCGGCGTCACCGACGCAATCGGCGCGGAGCTGCTCGACGTCAGCCGCGACAACTTCCGGCAGAAGCTCTCGCGCGCGCGGCGCGACCTGCATCGCTTCATGCACGAGGAGTGCGGCCTGGTGAACGAGGCCAACCCGTGCCGATGCGCCAAGAAGACGCAGGCGTTCATCAACGCCGGGTTCGTCGATCCCAAGAAGCTGCTGTTTGCCCGGACCCACATCACCCGGGTGCGCGACGCTGCGCCGGACACGCACGAACAGCTCGAGGCGCTCGATGCGGCCTATGCCGAAGTCCACCGCGAGCACCCGTTCCACACGCCGGATCTCGTCGCGGGAGTTCGAAAACTCATCGAGCGTCCCGAGTTCCAGCGCATTCTGCGTTCCGATCACTGAGGAGGACACGATGCACGCAATCATTGCGATGGAGCGCGCGGCGCTCGATCGATGGGGGAAAGGTGACCCTGGCGGCTACCTGGAGATCACCGCTTCAGATGCGAGTTACTTCGATCCGATCCAGGACAAACGCATCGACGGGTTGGACGCGCTGCGGGCGATGCTGGCGCCGTTCGTGGGGAAGATCAAGGTCGATCGCTACGACATGATTGATCCTCGCGTGCAGGAGTACGGCGACGCGGCGCTCCTGACGTTCAATCTGATCAGCTATCGCGACGAGGTGCCGATCTCGAGCTGGAATTCGAGCGAGATGTACGCGCGCGTCGGCGGACACTGGCGCATCGTCCATAGCCACTGGTCGTACATCAAGCCGGAGTTGAAAGAACCGATATCTGAAGTGGAAAAAGTGGAAGAAGTGGAACAAGTGGAACAAGTGAAGTTGTAAGTTGTAAGGCCAAAGGCTTCCACTTGCGCCGGCGCTACCGCGGCGGCGCAGGAGGAGCAGGCGGCGCCGGTGGCGCGGGCGGCGCCGGTGGAGCAGGTGAAGCAGGTGGTGCCGGCGGTGCCGGCGGTGCTGGTGGCGCGGGGAGGAAGCCGGCGCGCGGCGGACGTGGCGGGCGTGGCGGCCGCGGCAGACGACTCGTGGGAATCTGCAGATCGACGGCTGGTCCGCTGCCGGCTTGAATCGAGATGTCGCCGTTCTGCCCGATCATCTGCAGCGTGCAGCCGCCGCCGCCGATCGTCCCCGTCAACGTCTCCGCGCCGACTGTTCCCGTCGTCAGAATCGGCACGTCGCTCCGGATGCGACCGAAGTTCGTGCGCGCGTTCACGTTGTAGCCGCTTCCACTGGGCAGATAGAGCGCGATGGGCCCGAAGCTCGTGATCAGCGACACATCGCGGCACGCGCCGGCCTTGCCGATTGCCGTGACCGAGATGGGCCCGTTCTGGTTGCGCACGTCGAGGCGTCCGGTCACGTCCCGCAGCGTCACCGCGCCGAACGTCGACGTCACGGTGACGTCGCCGCTCAAGGCGGCGCCGCGCACCTCGCCGTTGGCGCCCACGATCGTGAGCGGTCCACGAATGCGGTCGGCGACCACCGCGCCGAATGACGTCTTGAGGTGCGTCGTGCCATCGATGTCACTGGCGCGAATCGGTCCATTCGCGTTGCTGACCTGAAGACCGCCGCGAACCGACTGCACGTCGACGACACCGAACCGCGTGTTCACCCGAGCGCTCCCGCGCGCGTTCTGCACTGTGATCGGACCGTTCTGGTTGTCGACGGTCACGTCTTTCTGGACGTCCTTCACGTCGACCGCACCGAAACGATTGGTTGCGACGAGGGTGCCGCCGATCGTGTTGGCGGTGATCGTGCCGTTGGCGCTGATCAGCGTGACGTCGCCGGTCAGCCGGAATGCGTCGATGTCCCCGAATCGGTTCTCGAGCCGGTAGGTACCCTTGCCGTCGGTCATGGCGAGGAGCCCGTTGCCGTTCTCGATCGTCGCGCCAGCGCCGAGTCCGCTCACCGACGTGTCGCCGAAGCGGTTTCTCACTTCGAGCGGCAGCCGATCGGGCATCAGCACGTCGATGTCCGTGGTGAAGCCGACGTTGCGGAACCGGCGCGTCCACTCGGGCGATGACGTGCGGACCGTGATCCGCGACGAGGCTTGGGTCACGTCGAGCTGGAGACCATTCAGAAACTCGTTCGCCAGGTCGCGCGATTCCGCGGACACGCGGAACACGGCGTCGATGCGCACCTCGCCGCGCTGGTGCGTCCTGATGCGGATGGCGCCGACCTGGTTTTCGACGGCGAGGACGGGCGTGCCGCTGATCGAGATCGTTCGGGTCGCACTGCGCACGACTTCTTCGCGCGCGCGCTCCGCCGCAGCTGCCACCTGCGCCGTCGCCGAGAGGACGACCGCGGCCATCGCGAAGGCAGTCAGGGCCGAGCCAAAACCTGGGGCCTGGGCCCTGAGCCCTGAGGCCTGATCGTGTCTACAGCGCATTGCGATCCGACTCCTGCACCTGCTCGAGCGTGCGCCGCTTCTCCTGGTAGATCCACAGCAGCTGCTGCCGCAGGTGCGCGTTGAAACGGTTTCTATCGATTTCCATCTGGTACTCGTCGATCGCGGTGTCGATCGTCATCAGCCGCTCGCGCAGGCTGACGATCAGCGGCGAGTCGGCCGTCTCGAGCTTCGGCTTCGTCAGCCGCGTCAGTTCGTCGATCGCGCGCACGTACTGCGCCTCGGCGCGCTCGATCTCGGCCACGGCCTCGTCGGTGAGCAGGCGATCGTCGTCGACGGCCGCGCGCGGCGGCGGTGTCGTGTCGACGCGCGGCCATGCCAGCCACGTCACGGAGCCGAGCGTCAGCAGGACCGCGGCGGCGGCCGCCAGGCGCCAGATCGGACTCGATGGGTACCGCCACCGCAATCTTGTAGTGTCCGGCTTTACCGGCGTTGAGCCCTCGTCCTCGCGCATCTGGGCGGCGATACGCGGCCACAGGTCGGGCGTGTCCCACTCGCGATGCAGCGACCGCGCCACCCGCGAGATCTGTTCGTCGTCGTGCTGATCGAAACCCTGGTTCGTCATGACTCCACGCCCGTCCGCCGCAGCGTGTGCGACGGCTGATGTTCCGTTGCGACCGTCCCCCGAAGACGCGCTTTCAACTTCTGACGCGCCTCGAACAGGCGTCCCTTCGATGTCCCCTCCGGGATATCGAGAATGTCGGCGACCTCGCGGTGCGTGTGCCCCTCGACCTCGCAGAGGATGAAGACCTCGCGATAAATCGGTGCGAGCTCGTCGAGCGCCCGCATCAGCGCCAGCCGCAGCGGGTGGTCATCGTCGCGCGCCTGCGGCTCAAACCCGTCCTCGATGTCCAGCGGCGTCTCACCGTGCGAGACCCGCCGCCGGCCGAAGTCCCGGCAGGTGTTGAGCAGGATCCGGTAGACCCAGGTCCAGAGCGACGCATCCTGCCGGAACGTACTGCGGCTCCGGTAAGCGCGGAGAAACGCCTCCTGCACCGCATCCTCGGCATCCGAGCGATTTCCGAGCATGTTGAGCGCGACGCTCTTCATCCGCGCCCCATGCGAGGCATACAAGGCCTCGAAGGCGGTCAAGTCAGCGGGTTGCTGCGTCAAGCCGTTTGGGTAATGGACGCGGGGCGGGGTGTAACCGTTGGGTGTCGTTCAAGGTTCATGGTTCAGTGTTCAAAGTTCCTGGTTCACGGTTCTGGTGTTCCAAGGTTCAGGGTTCATGTTTCGCGCCGAGATCGTGCTGGACGGGCCCAAACGCGAACCTGAACCCCGAACGCCGGAACCCGGAACAAGGGAACCTTGAACCCTGAACCATGAACGATGAACCGCTTTAGGCTCAGTTCCCGCCTGATTGACACCCAGGCAGCGATACCACATTCTTAGCCGGTCTGCTTCTTCCATCCTCCCCCATGTTTGGAGCGGCACATGAATTCTCAAGATCCGGATGACCCTAATCGGCTGAAACACCTGCCCCCGAGCGCAGTCGAGGGGCTTGTCCTGAGCGAG
>DASRJR010000014.1:0-2359 GCA_035649395.1 Vicinamibacterales bacterium | reverse complement strand
CGGCAAGGACCGGCGTATCGACATCGCGCGCCAGACGCTGACGAAGCTCGTGACCACGACGATTCCGGCGGGCACGCCGTTCGCGTTCCGCGTCTTCGGCCGCATGGAGGACTCGTGCCAGTCGGATCTCGACGTGCCGCTCGGTCCGTTGAACGCCCAGGCGGTGACGGCGAAGATTGCGGGGCTCGAACCGAAGAACGGCGCGAAGACGGCGATCGGTGCGTCGCTCGAACACGTCGCGTCGGACCTGGGCAGCGTGCAGGGCGAGCGCCTCGTCATCCTGCTCACGGACGGCGAGGAAACGTGCGGCGGCGACCCGGCGGCGGCGATCGAGAAGCTCAAGAAGGCGGGCACGACGGTGCGCGTGAACATCGTCGGCTTCGCAATCGATGATGCGAAGCTGGCCGCGACATTCCGTCACTGGGCCGACGCGGGCAGCGGTGTGTACTTCGACGCGCAGAACGCGACGGCGTTGAACGAAGCGATGGCGAAGGCGATGCGGCCGGGCTTCGAGATCGTCGACGCACAAGGCGCAATCGTCGGCGAAGGGCTCGCGGGCGGCGAGCCGGTACGGGTAGTGCCCGGCAACTACACGGTGCGGCTGGCCGGTCGCAAGACGGGACAGGCCGTCACGGTGCGCACGAAGGAAAAGACTGCAGTGAAGTTCTGATGAAGGCCGATCCGCGCAGCGACGTTGCAAACGTGCGCAGACTGCGCAGCGTCTACATCGCTGGCAGGCAGATAGGGCGGGGTGCGGCTCAGCGCGCTGCCTTGCTTTGATGCTTGGCGAAGCGCTCGTTGAGGCGGGCTACATACTGGTCGACGATCGCGACGACCTCGCTGCGCGCGCCTTCCCGCAAGCCGACGATCACGTTGTCACCCTGCCGGATGACGTAGCGGTACCAGGTCCCCTCGCAGCCACTGGGCGGAGCAACGTCGTCCAGCGAATCCAGGCAGAACGGCGTCTGCAGGATTTCGCTGGACGACTTGTAGCTGGAGGTCACTTATGTCCGGTCTGGCTATTACCGGCGGAAGCCGCCGCCACCGCCGCGGGGCTTGTCCTGAGCCTCGTTGACCTTGAGCGGCCGGCCGCCCATGTCCTGCCCATTCAGGCTCTGGATCGCCCGGGCCGCATCGCCCTTCGACATCTCGACGAAGCCGAAGCCGCGCGGGCGGCCGGTTTCACGGTCGTTGATCAACGCGACGCTTTCGACCGTGCCGTACTGCGCGAACAGGGCGCGGACGGCTTCCTCAGTGGCGGAAAAGGGCAGGTTGCCCACGTAGATCTTGCTCATTGCTTGCGACTCTCTCGTAACAGATAGCGACAGCGAAAGACGCGCTGTCATCGTCGGTTCGGAAGCGATTCGGTTTTACTTGAGTCCGGCCAGAAACCGCGCAATGTCGGGAGCGGCAGCCAAAAAGATAAAAGGAAAGGATTGCGAGCCGCGCGCACTGTACCACAAATGGCAGGGCCCGCGCCGGAGGCCGGCGCGGGCCCTGTTTTCGAGGCCGAAACGAACCTGTCTACTTGTGCTTGTTCTTCCGGACGGCGTCCACCGTCTCCTCGGCATTGACGAAGCCGAAGCCGTCGAGCTGGCTATAGCCCTTGCCGATCAGGTTGAAGAACCGGCCCTGGAACGGCACGCCGCCCGAGAAGTTGCCGAAGAACTCGGCACCGCCCGACGCGACCGTCCCTTCCGGGATGCGCACGGTCTGGCCCAGTAGGTGAACTGGCCGGCCACCCCTGGCGGGTCGGCATTGATCTGGAATGCGGCCGTCACGTCGGCAGCAGTGAGCCCCACCGTGTTGTTGCCGATCACGAACGGTTGACCCGTAGCGTGGTGACGCTCGGGCGGATGTCGAAGACGACGCCCGGGGGTACCTGTGTCGGGTTGGCATTGGCGGTGTTGATGTGGACCGCCTCGAGATTGCGGAACCCGATGTGACCCAGCGTGAATACGTTCGGGTCGAACTGGCCGACGTTGGTCTCGGGCACGAACGGCGGGAAGAACGCGTAGACTGCCACGCCGTTCGCGCCTGCCGCCGAGTTGTGACCGTATGCAAAAAGTGTCCGTGTCAGGCAGCGGTGTCGAGCAGCTCACGCACGGCGCGATGGGCCTGCTCGATTGCAGTGTCGGTGTAAGCACCCATGCCGGCGTCGGAGTTTGCGATCGCGATCTGTCCGAAACGCTGACGGCCACGAATATTCGGCAAACGTTCCGGTGGCGTATCGCCATCGATGAGGCTGTTGTACTCGGGCGCGTAGCCGTGCGGCCAGCGATTGACGGCAATGCCTTCGATATCGCGTGCCGGATCGAATCCGCCGCCGGCCAGTGAGCGACCGAGCTCGTCGCGGATG
>DASRJR010000013.1:0-3533 GCA_035649395.1 Vicinamibacterales bacterium | reverse complement strand
AGCCGCCGCCTGCGGTGCCGTGACCGGACGCTCAGACAGCGTGCGGCCGTCGGCGAGCAGCACCGACACAAACAAGCCACCCGGTGACCCATCCCGCAACGGGCGCACCGTCACCTTGACCTCGTCGCCCTGCTTCACCGTGGTCGACTTCCACCCGGCGCGCACCAGGTAGGCGGGAGAGGTCATCTCGACTTTCCAGGTCACCGTACCGCCCTTCTGGTCGGGGACATCGACTTCCATCCACGAGTGCGGGTTCGTCCATCCGAACTGCCTGACGGTCCCCGTCAGTTCCACCGTCTTCGTGCGATCGATGCCGGCCGATGAATGATGCGCGGAGACGGCGGTGCCCGTCAGAAGGACGACTGCGCCCACGGCGCCAACGAGTGACATTTTCATGATGCGTACTCTCTGGTCCGGCTGAAGCCGGACCCTACGTACTATCGGGCCTGGAACTCGGATTGCGTGCTGGGGATGTGGCTATTGAGGTCGGGCGTGCACTCCACCTCCGTCACCTCTTGATCGTCGACACGATTCCAGCGCTTGGTCCACTTCATCTCGCCTTCCCAGCTCTTGGGGTCGGTCAGCGTGTACTCGATCTCGAGCACCGCGCCGCCCTTGAGCAGGCGCATGCGCTCGACGATGTGCAGCGCATCGGTGCCTGGAATGCCCGCGTCGATCCAATGGTGATCGTTGACGAAGTGCGTGGTGTCGACGACCAGCGTGTCCTTTTCCCACTTCCCGATCGATTCACCGTTGAACGTCCGGACCACGACGTCGGGATCGGAGTGCGGCCGGCCGTCGAGGTAAATCACGCGGAAGCTGTTCATGAAGTGACTGACCATGTAGATGGCCGTCGGCAACTGAATCATCGCGACCGGCCAGACGCGCGTCATGATGAGCGGCAGCCCCGCCGGCCAGCACTGGCCGATGTCGTCACGATAGGCCTTGCCTTCCTTCTGCGCTTTCTGCGACGCCTCGAAGTGCTTCTGCGTCTCGGGCGTCATCTTGTTGGCTTGCGGCGGCGGTCCGAAGCGCCACGAGTTCTGGCTGCCGGCCATGTCGATGAACCACGTGCCGGTGAGATCGAACGGCGGCTTCGGACGGGGCTTCGCCAGGTTGGCGGGCGCGAGCGGATTCAACGGCACATCCGGCGCGGGCGCCTGCGGCGCCTGGGCGCCAAGCTGCACGGCCATCATCAGGGCCACGACGGCTGCCACTCCGGCACGCCTACGCATTGGCATCTCCTCTGGTCCGGCTCAAGCCGGACGCTATCTGCTGGTCCGGCTGAAGCCGGACACTACTTTTCGCGCACGCGCATGCGCACGGCGCCCTTCTCATCGACGTATTCGCGATTGTTCTCGCAAACGAACTCGACCATCTTGTAGTTCGGCATGCGGCGGTACGCGAGCGTGTAGACGATCGGCTTCTCGAGTACCACGGGGTCGTCGATGGTGATCTGGTCGTGCAGCATGTCCGGTGTCCGCAAGCGAATGCGCTCGGTGATGCGCATCTGGCTGCTGTGCGGCAGCATCTGATACGACAAGACCGATTCCTTGATGCCGACCGTATCCACCACGAGCGTGTCGCCGTCCCATCGCCCGACCGAGTGGCCGTAGTAGCCCGGCGGCACTTCGTCGATCGGCAGCTGCGGCTGATTGAGGAAGACGCGGCGGACCTCGCTGAAGGCCTCGGTGATGATCGTGATCTGCCTCGGCGTCTGAATCACTTCCATCGGGTACAGCGCCACCGCCATCATGCGCGGCATCCCATAAGGCACGCAGCTCACCGCGGCCGTCGCGAGCGGCTCGCCGCGCTTGACCGCGGCGTCCTCGGCCGCGCGCCTGTCCTCGTATGGCTTGGCGTATTGAGGCTTCAAGACGATCGGGCCCGGTGGCGGAGGATTGAGCGACGGATCGGCACCGCGCCCACCGCGATAGGGAGTCCAGACGCCTGACAGATCGATTGGAGCTGGCGTGAGCAGGGTCGGGGTTCTCAGGGGCGCCTGGCCGTACGCGGACGCGGCGGCCAGCAGGAGTACCGCGATCGCGACGCGCAGGCTCACTGCGCTCCTCCCCGCCCCGGACCGTTGCCGAGCACGCGGCCGTCTTTCAGCGTGACCTGCGTCAGGAGACCACCCGCTTCGCCGTTCCGCAGTGGATTGATGACGGCGGTCAGCGCGTCGCCCACCTTGACGTCGCTGAACTTCCACCCCGCCTGCATCAGGATGCTCGGACTCCCCAGTTCGACACTCCAATGCTTGACCGCTCCCTTTTCACCGGGCACATCCAGCTCGATGTACACGTGAGGGTTGGTCCATTCGAACGCCGTCACCGTGCCGACCAGCGTCACACGCTTCGCCGTGTCGAACATGGCGAACGAGTGGTGCGCCGCGGCCGGTGCGACCGCCGTCAGGCAGAGGACGAGCGCGGCGAGACGGCGGGCCGATGGCCGCAAAGTCCGCGCCACCTACTTGCTCTTGGCCGCAGCTTCCTCCGCTCGCGCCGCGCTGAGGATGTTTCGGAGCCCGTAGTTGCCTTCATGACAGCCGTACTCGAAGAGCGGCTGGCTCGAATCTCTCGTCAGCTGCATCGTGTAGGTCCACGGGCGCGTCCACGTGGCGGGATCGTTGATCGTCACCGACCACTGCACCTTGTTGGGCGCGACCGGCGTGAAGCGCTCGACGAGCACGAAGCTGTCCGGATTCGCGTTGCGATAGGCGCCACGGTCGTTGAAGTTCTTCGTCTCGACGACGAGCGTGTTGCCGTCCCAGCGTCCGCGGGCGGCACCCATGAAGGAGGCGATCGTCTTTCCCGGACGCGCGCTGTCGTCGAGTGGAATCACTCGCGTCTCGTGGATCATCTCGTAGCGAATCGCCACCACACCAGGCGCCTGCGTGATGTCGTAGGCGTTGCCATAAATCGCCGGCATCATCGAACCGGGCACGCCGCGCGTGATGCAGCGATCGTAGAGGCTGCGATCCAACCACGAGTCGGCGTCGCCACGGCCGCTCGCCCGACGCGCGGCCGCGGCCGCGGTGCGTTCCGCCGCGGCCTTCTGGCCGGCAGGAGTCAGCGCAGGAATCTTGCCGTCGGGCGGATCGGTAACCAGCCAGGCCCGGCTGTTCTTCGCGTTGTAGTGTTCATACCAGTGCACCGGACCGGCACCGGTGTCCCGTCCGCCGATCCCCGCAGCTGCGGCGGCCGCGCGCTCGTTGCGCTCCCGGACGATGTCCGCAAACTCCGACGAGTCGTCCACGTCTTCGAGGCGCTTGCCGTCGAATTGGTTGGGGCGCTCCATCGGGATGCCGTTCTCGTCCTTGTTCGTGTAGGTGCCCTGCAGGTCCGGATCGCCCCACGGCGTCTTGGCGGGCGAGTAGGCCGGGCCGCCGGCTGCGCCCACGGCTCTGGATTGCGCCGACTGCGTTGCCGGCACGGCGGCAAATCCGACGACGAACACGGCTGTCACAACAGCTGTCAACAACAGGCGAACCGCACTGGTCATGGGAGTCGTCCTCACCGAAGCATCTTGGGCGC
>DASRJR010000012.1:0-2377 GCA_035649395.1 Vicinamibacterales bacterium | reverse complement strand
GTCCCTGATCGTGGATTTCGAGCGCGACCGCATCGGCCGTGGCCGTGAGGCGAATCGCGGCGGTGCTTGTCGACGCATGACGATGCACGTTGGCGAGCCCCTCCTGCACGACGCGGAAGATGGCCGTCTCGATCGGCTCCGGCAATCGTCCGACGTCGTCGAGATCCAGCACCACCCGAATGCCGCTACGCTTCGCGAAGCCTTCCGCGTACCAGCGCACCGCCGACACCAACCCGACCTCATCGAGCAGGGGAGGATGCAGCAGATACGCGAGCGTCCGCACCTCTCGAGCGCACTGCTCGGCCAGGGCACGGCTCTCCGCAAGCGCACGGCGCGATCGGACGTCGAACCCGTTCGTCGCCTGCTCAATCACGTCGAGGTTCATGATCAGCACGGCAAGCCGCTGCCCGGTCGAGTCGTGCAGGTCCCGCGCGAGACGCCGTCGTTCTTCGTCCTGCAATGTGAGGAGTCGGCTCGAGAGACGCCGATACTCCTCCTCACGCTTCCTGGCTTCCTCCGCCATCGTGTGGGCCAGCACGGCGCTGGCCGCCAACCGTTCGTTGGCCGCCCGCATCTGGTTCATCAGATCCGTGACTTCCTCCCTCGCGTGCGCGGTTTCGGCGTGGGCTTCGTCCGACAGGTTCAGCGCGTGAACCGCTGCAACGATCAGCCGCTCATTCGCTTCACGCATCTGGCCCATCAGCCGCTCGACTTCCGCTCGGGTCTGCATCCGTTCTTCGGGCGCACCCGGAGCCCGCTCGCCTCCGTCTCGTGGGCTTGTCGCAAGGTCGCGCGCCATGCCACGACGCTTGCGCGTGCCACGCGATGCGCCCGGCGTCCTCGAGTCGTCAGCCGAGGCCTTCTTCGAGCGAGGGGTCGGTGATGATTTCATGCCTCATGACTTCCGCCGCCGAGTATCTCGACGAGGAGGGATCTGCCGGTTATCTTGGGAGACTGGGTGAGGGCTCCCTGTGAGGAGTCCTTCATAGTCCCCAATCCTTTCACCGACGACGATGCCGTCAGCGGTGATCTCGAATAAGCGTAGATCCGTCTTGTGAGCGCTTGCTCGGACTTTGACGACCGCCATCACCCGCTTGAGCTCGCCGCCGAGCTCGACGTATCGCTGCAGGATAATCACGTCGGTTAGAAAGGCGGTACCGTGCGGACTGAACCGGAGATCGGTGTAACTGTCCTCCAGTTCGGCCGTCATCATCACGGTGAGGCCCATACCGGTCAGGGCCGCGACCAGGCGATAGAGCGACTCCCGGAAGTCTTCCCGAAAGGTCGGGGCGAGCGCGAGTTCGAACCCGGACAGCGAATCGATCACGACGCGCCGGGCCTTGAGCCGGTGAATCGCCTCTGTCAACTCGTGCAGCGTCTCGTCGATCGACAGATCCAGCGGGCGCGTGTGGATGATGCCCACCCGTCCGTCCCGGACGGTCTGGTCCAGACCGAAGGCGCTGGTCTGTGCGTATTCGCTCGGGCGTTTTTCGAACAGGGCGATGACGCCCGGTTCGTCGCGACGGGCGCCCGCACGGATGAACTCGGTGGCGAGGACGGTCTTGCCCGATCCCGACGGTCCGGCGACGAGAACGGAGTATCCGGAGGGAATGCCGCCGCCCAACATCTCGTCGAGACTCGGCACACCAACGGACAGCCGTGGCGGTTGCCGCTCGATCTCGAGCGCGCTGCCGACCGGTGGTGGCTCCGGTGGCCCGGAGATCAGTCGCGGGAATACCTGAATGCCGTGGTTGGTGATGCGAAAGGTATGAAGGCCGGGAATGGGCGCCTGGCCGCGTATCTTCATGACGTGCATCTTCCGCACCATCGAATTGCGATCGACGCTTTGGTACAACCACACGAGGCCGTCCGCGACCGTGAAGATCGGATGGTTCTCGGTGTCGGCCACCTGGAACTCGCCGACCAGAAAGGTCGTCGCCTGCCAGCCGGTCAGCCGCATGCCCAGTTCCTGGATGAAGCGCTGCAGGTCGAGGGGCCCGTTGTGCCGTTGCGCCGCCTGCATGACTGAACGAAATGAGTCGACGACAACGATGGCGGGCGACGCCGCCTCCACCTCCTGGACGAGGCGTTCGAGGACGTCGTCGAGCCCGCCCTCGAGCGCCTCCTTCGCCATGTTGATGAACCGCACCGACGCGTTCACCTTCGCCAGGTCGAAGAATTCGAATTGCTGCTGATAGCGAAGGATCTTCAGCGGTGGTTCGCCGAGCACGGTGACGAAGAGGGCGGGCCGGTCCGGACGCGCCAACGAGAACATGATCTGCTGCACCAGCGTGGTTTTGCCGGCTCCCGGCGCGCCTGCCACGACATTGAACGAGAACTCGGGCACGCCGCCGCCGAGGACCGCGTCGAGTCCAGG
>DASRJR010000011.1:0-5129 GCA_035649395.1 Vicinamibacterales bacterium | reverse complement strand
CGAGAACGACTCCGGACGCCAGGCCGATCGTCGGGCGAACGGCAATCGCGAAGACGGCGTGGCATTTGAATGCCAATCCTGTGCGCCAAAAGAGGGGGACTCGATGCCTAGAAATCTACACGGCAGGATCGGCCGGAGCCGGCTCTATGTGATGCAGAGTGCCGACGAACATCCCGTTGTGCTGGCCGGCTCGGCCTTCGTGCTCGGCTTGGCCATGGGGCTGTTGCTCAGAGACGTCGCCAAACGGATGTTCAAGCGCACACGCGAACGGCTGTGGCATCGCGACTACGAGCAAACCGTCACGTACGACGACAACCTTCCCGATTCGCTCACCCGGCGCGAACCGCTTCCGTACCCGGGACAGCCACGCTTTGGCAGCACGGGCGCGCTCGGCGTGCCCCCGACTGCCGCGGGCTCCACTCGACCGGAAGAAAAGCCGCAAGCCTGACGCGTGGCACGCGATGTCGCCGGTGAAGGAAGAGAAGGTGGCGACAGCAGCCGTCATTCGGCAGCGCGTCGAGGACTGCGCGAAGGCGCTTCGTGCGAGAGACATCGACGGTGTCATGTCTCTCTATGCATCCAACCTCGTGTCGTTCGATGTCGGTCCGCCGTTGCGATACTCCGGGACTGACAACAAGCGTCGAGCCTGGCAACAATTCTTCGCGGCGTTTACTGGCCCGATCGCCTACGACTTCCACGAACTTGACGTGACGACGCATGACGAGCTCGCGGTCGTTCACAGCCTCAACCACGTGACCGGCACGGTGGCGAGCGGTCACGTCACCGACGTCTGGGTACGGTGGACAGCGTGTTTCCGCAGAATCGATGACGTCTGGCTGATCGTGCACGACCATGTGTCTGTTCCGGCAGACGTCGAACATGGCCGCGCTGTTCTGAATCTCACGCCATGAGGCTATGCGTCGAGCGGACGCGCGATCGTGATGTGGTAGCCGTCAGGGTCGAACACCGTGAAATCGCGATGGCCCCACGGCCGATCGCCGATCGGCGCGCAGATCGCAACGCCGCGGGTGGTCAGACGTTCGAGCAGGTCGTCGATGTCGTGGCCTCGGTCGAAGAGGAGCGTCAGCCGCATCCCCGACGCCTGTAAGTGCAATGGCGCGTCCGTGTGCCCCCGGCTGAGCATGATCACTGTGTCGTCGACTTCGACGCTCGCGAGAAAGAGCACTCCGGTCTCGTCTCGCAAGTCCAGGTCCTGCTCCAAACCGAGCTGATCGCGATAGAACGACAGCGACCGTTCCACATCACGTACGGTCAAGGTGGGCCACATCACCGGCATGCCTTGGAGCATACTTCGCGATTCAGGACCGGCCGCTGCGTTCTCGCGGCCAGCAGATCGCGGTCAAGGCTCGCTACTCCACCCCGAAGGCCAGCAACACGTTACCGGCTTGCGCGCCGCTGCTGATGGCGTACCCGGACGCGACGTACACCATCCCGTCGACGACGACCGCGCCGGCCGTGGCGATCGCGCCGCCGCGTGCAGTCACTTTGTTTACCGTGGTGAAGTCCTGCGCGGTGTTGAACTCCCACAGCTGTTTGCCGTCGGTGGCCGACACTGCGAAGAGCCGGCCATCGCCCGATCCCTGGAAGACGACGCCGGGGATCGCGGTCGGCGCAGCGCCGAGACCGGCTGTGCCCCGGCCGCCGGGGCCTGGTGCCGTGAAGATCCACGCCGTCCTGCCGTCGAGTGACTGAACAGCGCCAAGACCGGCGGCGCCCATGCCGTAGTACGCCTGACGCTGATCGGTCGCGCCGCCCCAGACGATCGCGCCGCGGCCGCGTCCGGTGAACCCGACCGCCTGCCCTGCCGGATTGACCCGGAACAACACGGCACCGTTGGCGTCGGGATCCAGTGCCATGACGTCGGCGCCCTTCGTGCCCGCGAGCAGCGCGCGTTTGCCGTTCGACAGCGTGACCAGAATCGGTGAGTTGCCGATGTCGAAGTCGGGCCCCAACACGGGCGGACACGCTTCGCTTCGATTCGCACCGCCGCACCCGCCCATGAACAGATCGTTCTCGGTGGCGCGACGCGCCCACAGCACTTTGCCGCTTTTCAGATCGAGCGCAAGCACCGCGTCGGTGAGCGGCGACTCCGGCGGAGTCACCGCATCGCCGGTGCCGACGTAGAGCGCACCGCGAACCGGATCGATCGTCGGCGAATTCCACACGCCGCCGGTCGCGGGTCCATACAGCTGCGCACCGTTCGCCGGCTTCTTCCAAGGCTTGGCCGGATCGGCGAGATAGGTCTTCCAGAGTTCCTTGCCGGTGCTCGCGTCGAGCGCCGCAACGCCGCCGCGTGCGGTGCAGCACGGGTAATCCTTGTTGCCGCTGTTGAACTCCTCGGAGCCGGAGATCGGCACGTAGACGCGCCCGTCGTGATACTTCACGCCGCCGGTGATGCGCGCGACGACGTGATCGTCGACGCGTGTCTTCCAGAGCTGACGGCCGGTCTGGGCGTCCAGCGCGAACACGTTGGAGTGGCCGTCGCCGAAGAACACCGCCCATCGCGCTGCGCCCTGACCGCTCACCGCGCCGACCATCGGCGAGTTGCGCACGATCGATCCGTTCTGGAACGACCAGTAGACGCAGCCGCTCTTCGCATCGAGCGAGTAGGTGTAGCCGTTGTCGCCCGACGCAAACACGCGGCCCGACACCACGGTCGGCTGCGAGTTGTTCGTCACGCCCTTCGGAAAGCCGAAGGCCCACTTCAGCTTCAGTTTTGAGACGTCGGCGGCGGTGAGCCGCGCGGCGGCCGCCGACTGGAAGCGCGTGTTGCCCAGGTCGTTGCCCCACCCGTTCCACGATGGCCCGCTCGCCGGATCGCGCATGGGAGGATTCGTGGTGCATCGGTTCGGCATGGACGAGGCCTCACCGGCGCCGACGCTTCCCAACGGACGACCACCCATGAACTCGCCGACGCGTTGCTTCTGGATGTCGCTGAGCTCGACGCCGCCGTGATTGCGTCCCTTCAACGCCTCGAAGATGCGCTCGGGCGTCAACTGCCGGATGCTCGAGGCGGTGGGTGTGCCGTCCGGCGACTCGTTGCGATGGCAGCCGTAACACTGCCCTTGAAACGTCGCCCAACCGCTCTCGGTGCCGGGCAACCCACCGCGCCCGGCCGGAGGCGCCGCGGCCTGAGGCGCCGGGGGTGGCGTCTGCGGCGAACCAGCCGGCGCCTGTGCGCCGATGAAGACGGTCGAGACGAACAGCGCAGCGGACGACAGCGTGGCGATGACGGTTGCTCGATCAATCCGGCGCACGGGCAGAGTCCTCCTCGCCAAAGTAAGTCGCTTTCACCGTCAGGGCTACGAGCTGGCTGCCTTCTTGGCACGCGTGCGTCGAACCGGTTTCGGCGGCGCCGGGGTCGACGTCGGACGCAAGGTGACGCGCGGCGATGAGAACGTCCGCAGGCCGTGCCCATCGAAGTCGATCACGGTGTGGTACTCGTTCGTGCTGACGATCGTACCGTCGCCGTACTGGTCGTGCATCACTCGGTCGCCGGGCCCGTATGCCATAACTCTGTCCTCTACCATGTGTCGCGCCCACACATGCGTCGCGACGTGCCAAACATTCGTGATCCGTGAGCGGCGACGCGTGTCGCGGTTCGCAACGGTTCCCCCCGCCTCGGTGGCCTTGGTGAGGAACCTGTCTGAATGGCGGGAAGCTCAGAAAGCTCACCTGAGAGTATATATGAGACAGTCCTGTTGAGGGACAACGAGCCGCTCACCAATGCCGAGGAAACCATCGTCCCGTAAGCCGTTGTCCCGTAAGCCGCTCATCGGACGCGTGGCGCTCGTCGCCGGAGCGACGCGCGGGGCCGGCCGCGGCATCGCACGCGCGCTCGGGGAAGCCGGCGCGACGGTTTACTGCACTGGCCGCAGCATCAAAGGCCAGCCGTCGCCGTACGGGCGGCCCGAGACGATCGACGAGACCGCCGCGATGATCAAGGCGGCCGGCGGCACCGCCATCGCGCTTCGCGTCGATCACACGAACGAGAACGAGGTCAAGGCGCTGTTTCGGCGCATCATGCGCGCCCACAAACGCATCGACGTCGTCGTCGACAGCGTGGCGGGTGAAGACCCGCTCATGAAGCAGTACGGAATGTTCTGGGAGGCCGATCTCGCGGAGGCAGACACGGTCTTTCGCCAGGGGCTCACCTCGCGCATCATCACCGCGAAGCAGGCCGCTCTGGCGATGATGCCCGCCAAACGTGGCCTCATCATCGAGGTCACCGAAAACGACATGCTCTGGGGCGGCGGCAATCCGATGTCGCAGGCGATCAAGATCGGCCAGAAGGTGCTGCCGCTGCTCTGGGCTTCCGAGCTTGCGCCGCATGGCATCGCCGCTCTGGCCATGACGCCTGGCTTTCTGCGCTCGGAGTCCGTGCTCCAGTACTTCGGGGTCACCGAAGCCAACTGGCGCGACGCGGGCAAGAAGGATCCGAACTTTCTCGTGTCGGAGTCACCGTTGTTCATCGGTCGCGCCATCGCCGCGCTCGCCGCGGATCCAAAGGTGCGTGACCGCACCGGAACGCTCGTCAGCTCCTGGGAGGTTGCGCGCGACTACGGCGTGACCGACTACGACGGCCGTCGTCCCGACTGGGGACGCCACAAGATCGATTTCTCCGTCCTGCCGCCGGCATGGATCGATCTCTTCCGCACGAGCGTGAACCTCGAGCTCGCATGGTTGACGACGGTTGCGGCGCGCACCAGGAGGTTCAGAGCAAAAATGCCACAGCCGTAGGCTGGGACACGTAGTGAGCGCCTCAAACTCATGTACGCCGATCGGTGGCGCAAAAGCGGAAACGATCGACGCTGATGAGGATCGCGATACGGGTTTCTTCGGAATACCACTTGCTCCGTCGAGGTGGTCGAACGGCGCAGCTTGCCGCCGCACTCGATCGGAGAAGTCGCGATCATGCTCAGGCCTGCGTTGCACGTCGCCCGTATCCGCCGCAGCGTCCGTTTGGCGACCCTGCCAGTCCTTCTAGGTGCCGGCGTGATCGCCGCTGGTTGCGAAAGCGCTTCAACTGTCAATGAAAGCAGTCCAGACGCCGTCAAGTGTCAGGTCTCATTGACGACACCTCCGGCGATGGATGCGGTCGGAGGCGC
>DASRJR010000010.1:0-2274 GCA_035649395.1 Vicinamibacterales bacterium | reverse complement strand
TTCTTCTACGTCGTCAACCACGGGGTGGACGAGGCATTGTGCCGTCAGCTCGAGACGCTGAGCCGGCAATTCTTCGCGCAAAGCGAGCCCGAAAAAATGACGATTGCCATGTCGCGCGGCGGGCGCGCGTGGCGCGGCTATTTCCCGGTGGGACGCGAGCTGACATCCGGCAAGCCCGATCGGAAGGAAGGCCTCTACTTCGGCGCGGAACTGCCGGCCGAGCATCCAGCGGTGCGAGCCGGCAGACCGCTGCACGGGCCGAATCTCTTCCCGGCGATCGCCGGTTTTCGAGAGACGGTGCTGCGCTACATCGACGCGCTGACCGCGCTCGGTCACAGTCTGATGTCGGGAATCTCGCTCGGGCTCGGGCTGGATGACGAGTACTTCCGGCAGCGCTACTACTGCGACCCGCTCGTGCTGTTCCGCATCTTCAACTATCCGCATGCGGACGCGCCGTCGACGGCCGATCGGCCCTGGGGCGTCGGCGAGCACACCGACTACGGGCTGCTGACGATGCTGCGGCAGGACGACACGGGCGGGCTCCAGGTGAAATCGCGCTCGCGTTGGATCGACGCGCCGCCGATTCCGGGCTCGTTCATCTGCAACATCGGCGACATGCTCGAACGGCTGACGCGCGGCGTCTATCGGTCGACGCCGCATCGGGTCCTGAACACATCGCCGCGCGACCGGTTGTCGTTTCCGTTCTTCTTCGATCCCGACGTCGACGCTCGCATGCTGCCGGTCGAAGGGCTGGTCAACGAGGCGTTGATGGACGACTCCGCCGAGCGGTGGGACCACGCCAGCGTGCACGACTATTCGGGCACGTACGGCAGCTATCTTCTGAAGAAGGTGTCGAAGGTGTTCCCCGAGCTGCGCGACGAAGTCTTGTAACCCCGCATTGCCCAGCCAGGCCGGCTAAAGCCGGCCCCCACGTGGCGACGTCGGTGCGCAGCCGTCGCACGGCGCGAACGGTGTCAAGAAGAAGTTGTTCGGGTCGGCGACCAGCGCGCCTTTGAGGTTTGGTGGAATCGGCACGGCGACGCCGCCTTCGCTGACCACCTTCAGACCAGCGCGCTTCATCGCATCGACCAGTGCATCGACGTTCTGCGCCCGCACCTGCAGTCGCGCGGCGCCGCGATCCTGGATGCGCATCCGCTGTGGCTCGCGTTCCACGCCCTTGTATTCCACGAACTCGATCCACAACGCGGATCCCGGCGCTCTCGCGCGATTGCGCCGCACTTCGGCCTTCATCAGCCCTGTCAGGGCGCGAACGGACGCGTCGGCTGAGAAGGCCGTGTCTCCTTCGACCGTGAAGCCGAGCACGTCGCGATACACCTTCGTCGTCTGCGACAGGTCGGCGACGGCAATCGACAGCTGCAGATCGAGGATGTTGGTGCCAGCCGCTTCGTCGGCTTCCGTGAAGGTTGGGGGCTGTCGCAACTCGATCGGGCGCTGATCGAGATCGCGGATCAGAATGGCGCGCCCGCCGTCGGCCAGCTGTACCGGCATGTCGCCGGGTGTGACGACGACGGCTTTCGCCTGACGCGCGCGCGATAGCGCCGCATCGAGATCGCGCACCACGAACACCAGCGTCGCGATGCCGGGATCCTGGCTTCGCATCGGAATCGTTCGATGCTCGACGTTCTGGATCTCCATCAACTCGACGCCGAGCGTGCTTCCGGGCACGCGCGCCGATTGATGCCGTTCCTTCGCGCCGGGGATGTCGAACATCGCGAAAAGCCGTGGATTCGGGTTGTTGTACGGCCGTTCACCCGACGCCGGGAGCGCCGGCACCGACATGCCGAACGCCTGCTGATAGAACGCCAGCGATCGGTCCATGTTCTCGACGAAGCCGGTGAACGTGCCGGTCCCGATCACCGCGCCCTTGTCGGCAGCCGGGCGAAGGGGGATCGGCGCTTGAGCCGTGACGATGGTGCGCGCCGACCACACGAGCCCACACGTACAGGCGACGATGACGAATCGCGTCAGTCGGGTCATGAGTGCAGTCTATTTGATATGTGGGCCCATGTGCGGCGTCGACTTCTCGTTCTCGTTGCAGATGAACTCGAAGAGCTCGGTGTCGGGCGACAGACGCGCATTCACCGTCGTTGTCCACGGCTTCGTGTAATACGTCGGGTCGGTGATCGTGTACTCGATCTCGAGGCGGCCGACGGTGGGTCGTCGAAAGCGCTCGATCACCGTGAGCTTGTCGCTCGCCGGCAACCCGCCGTGGTCGAGCCACTGCCTGCCGTTCAGCCCGCGCGTCTCGACGAC
>DASRJR010000009.1:0-2064 GCA_035649395.1 Vicinamibacterales bacterium | reverse complement strand
ACCTTGATCTCGACGCGTCGGTTCTTGGCGTTGTTGTCCGGATCGGTGCTGTCAGCCGGCTTGTCCCAGCCGAGCCCGGCCGTCGAGAACTGGTTCGGCTGCAACGTCGCGAACTTGCGGACGATCGCCTCCTTGACCGAGTTCGCGCGATTCAGAGAGAGCTCCTGCACGGCGCTCTTCGGCACCGTGTTTCGCATCGATCCGTCGGTATGTCCCTCGATGACGATGCGGGCCGCGCCGTACTGGCCGGCCAGCTTACCGATCTCCTCGACGACGAAGTTGACGTTCGGGTCGTAGAGCTCCTCGACATCCTTGCCATCCACCGAGCGGGTGATCTTCTTGGTCACGTCCCACGAGTTGGGGAAGAAGTGGATGACCACCGTCTTGGTCAGAATCTCGTCGCTCTCGCCCTGCACGGCTCCGGCGCTGGTCGGCGCGAAGCGCACGTCGTACTCGTTCTTCTGGCTGGAGTACTTGGCTTCGCTCCCCAGCTTCTGAATCACCGAGAAGTCCATGACCTGATCGAACGCCGTCTGCTGGGTGACCACGCCGATCTTCTTGTAGAGGAAGTAGGCCGTGTTCCAGGTCCGCTCGAAATTGGTCGGGTTGTTCTGGTTCAGGAAGAACTCGCGGTTCTCCGCGTAGTTGGTCGAATGCGCATCGCCGAGCATGCCGAGCGCGTCGCTCTCGGGAATCGAGTAGCCGGCGGCCATCAGCTTCGCCACACGCTGCTTGGCATCCTGCATCTTCAGGTCCTGCATCGCGTCGAAGATGCCGCGGACCAGACCCTCCATGATGTCGGGGTTGTCCTTGGCGAAATCGGCGCGTGAGAACCAGACGTCGGCGATCAGCTTGTTGGCGGTCGCCGTCGTGACCATCATCCGGTTGCCCTTGACCTTTTCGAGGTTGTAGATGTCGGGCGCCCAGCTGACGACGCCGGCGAGGCTCTTGTCGCCGTTGAACGCTGCGGCCGCCTGGAACGCGTCCTGCGTGAACTTGAACTGCACTTCGGCCGGCTGGACACCGGCATTGATGAGGGCGTTCAGGAGGAAGAAGTGCGACGGCGAGTTCTGCGCGAGCACCACCGTTTTGCCGCGCAGGTCGGCCATCGACTTGATCGCCTCGCGTACGACGATGCCATCGCCGCCGTTCGACCAGTCCACCTGCTGGAAGATACGGGGCATCACGCGTGTGTCTTTGCGCAGCCCTTCGAGGAAGAGCGGCACCATGTCGAGCGTGGCCCAGCCAACGTGCAGGTTGCCTGCGGCAAAGGCGTCGCGCATCGCGACCGGGTCGTCGATCAGGACGAGCTCGACCTTGAAGTCCTTCCCGTTCGGCGTCTTCCACGCCTTGCCCGGCTTGAATCCGCTGTTGGCGTAGATGATCGGACCCCAGCCCGCCCACACGTTGATGGCGAACCGCACGGTGCGGTCGTTCATCGCGGTGTAGCTCGAGATGCCCTTCACCTCGGGCAGCTTGGCGCTCGGAACGAAGTTGTATTCCTTGACGGTGGTGATGCCCGAGCTGTCGGGATTCTCCGCGTTGCCGGCGACCTGCTTGAGCTCGTCGCTCGAGAAGACGCCGGTGCCGGCGCCGCCTCCGCCGCTGTAGCGCCAGATCGCCAGGCCCACGAGGCCGACAACGACGGCAAAGACTGCGACATAAAACGCTGGACGTGGCTGTCCGTTCGCCATCTGCACAATCTCCTTAGGGCCGCCTGAAGGCGGCCCCTACGACGGTCAGTTCGACTGCTTCTCGACGGCTTTCTCGGTGTCGACCGCCGGCCCCAGATCCTTCGCGGCCGGCGCGATGCGCGTCGTCTCTGGCGACTTCAGGCCGAGCTCGACCTCGAAGTTAGTGAGCGCCTCCTCGGCAAGCGTCGCCTGCATCCGTTCTTCGGCATCGATCTCGGCGATGCCCTTTGCGGAGAGATCCGCGGCGACGCGGACCTTGCCACGGTTCTTGTCGATCTTCTCCTGGATGACCGCCTCGATCTGCCCGAAGTCGGTCGTCAGATTGAGATCGAAGCTCTCGGCGAGCTTGGCGATTTCCGCTTCGGCCGCG
>DASRJR010000008.1:0-4252 GCA_035649395.1 Vicinamibacterales bacterium | reverse complement strand
CTGTCGGAACGTCCGCCGTTCAACGGCCTCGTCGAGATCCCGGTTGCTCGCCGCGATGATGCGAACGTCGGCCTTGTGGAGTCGCGTCCCGCCGAGCCGCTGATACTCGCGTTCCTGCAGAAAGCGCAACAGCTTCGCCTGCGCCGTCAGGCTCATCTCGCTGACCTCGTCGAGGAACAGCACGCCACGCGCCGCCATCTCGATCTGTCCGGCTTTCGGCTGTTGCGCGCCGGTGAACGCGCCGCGCTCGTAGCCGAACAGCTCGGACTCGAGCAGTTGTTCCGGGAGCGCCGCGCAGTTGATCGCGACGAACGGACCGTGGCGCCGCGGAGATGCCCGATGAATCAGTCGGGCGATCACTTCTTTGCCGGTACCCGACTCGCCCTGGAGAAAGACGGTGGCCTCGGTTGCGGCGACGCGCATGGCCGCCGTCACGACACGCTGCCAGGCCGGGGACGATCCGACCGCACCTGCCTCAGCGCAGTCACTCTGTATGTCAGTTGAGCTCGGCTCGCATAGTGTCATGACAACCTCCCGAATCTCTCACGGGCGATTGAACCATCAGCGCGGCGCCAAGGCTATTGCACGTTGGTATGTGCGATACCAAGGTGTGGTCGATACCTTCGTCTTATAGATCGCACGGCCCCAGGTCTGGTGTGATGCGCTGGAGGCGACGACGTGGCGATTACGGACCAGATGCACGCGCTCGCGGCTCGCGTGCGCGCCGAGTACCGAGAGATGCCCGGCCTGTCACTGACAGCCGAACAGGCGTCCCGCCTGTTGGGAATCGATCGTCCGGTTTGTGAGCAGGTGCTTCAGGGTCTGGTCTCGGATGGCGCCTTGTACCACACGCCGCGCGGTGCGTACGTGGCGGCGACCTCAGCACGAGAGCGGGTGTAAGCGCAGGCAGCGAAGAGGAGGACACACATGACCAAGAAGACCATTGACGCCGATGCCATCCTGAGCCGGGCCAAACCACTGGTACATCAGCAGGCGCTCGAGATTCAGCCGTTTGGACATCTCGTCAAGCTGCCGATTGCGTTGCCGGAGGATGTCTGCAAGGAGAGCGTCGAGAACTTGAATCAGCTGCTCGCCGACACCATCACCCTGCGCGATCTCTATAAGAAACACCATTGGCAGGTCGCGGGACCGACGTTCTACCAGCTGCACCTCCTGTTCGACAAGCATTACGAGCAGCAGAACGAGCTGGTCGATGCCATCGCCGAACGGATTCAGCTGCTCGGCGGCGTGAGTCTCGCCATGGCTGCCGACGTCGCGGAGACAACCCTGATCCCCCGACCGCCCAAGGGGCGCGAGGAAGCGCCTGTGCAAATCTCACGTCTGTTGCACGCGCACGAGATCGTTCTGAAAGAAGCGCGGACGATGGCACGGCTGGCGGCGGAGCACGGTGACGACGGCACCAACGATCTGATCGTGAGCGACGTCATCCGGGGCAACGAGCTTCAAGTCTGGTTCGTGGCCGAGCACGTCGTCGACGTTCCGCTGGCGCAGGCGGTGTAGCAAGGAGACGATGTCATGACGGTTACGGCAACGACTCAGAAAACACACGACACGATTACGGTCAGCGACGGGACTCGGATCTACTACAAGGATTGGGGATCCGGACAGCCTGTGGTCTTCAGTCATGGCTGGCCTCTCAGCGCCGACGCCTGGGAAGACCAGATGGTCTTTCTCGGTCTTCATGGCTATCGCTGTATCGCGCACGACCGCCGCGGCCATGGCCGGTCCGGTCAACCGTGGAACGGCAACGAGATGGACACCTATGCCGACGATCTCGCGGCGCTCGTCGACGCGCTCGACCTGCGTCAGGCGATTCACGTCGGCCATTCAACTGGCGGCGGTGAGGTCGCCCGCTACATCGGACGTCACGGCACCAGCCGCGTCGCGAAGGCTGTGTTGATCGGCGCCGTGCCGCCGCTGATGCTGAAAACGGCTTCGAACCCTGGCGGGACGCCGATCGAGGCGTTCGACGCGATTCGCGCCGGTGTGCTGGCCGACCGATCGCAGTACTTCAAGGACTTCAGCTTGCCGTTCTACGGCGCCAATCGCCCCGGCGCACAGGTCTCGCAGGGTGTCCGCGATTCGTTCTGGATGCAGAGCATGCAGGCGGGCTTCAGGGGCGTCATCGACTGCATCAAGGCGTTCTCCGAAACAGACTTCACCGACGATCTGAAGCGGGTCGATGTGCCGACGCTGATCATGCACGGCGACGACGATCAGATCGTGCCGATCGGCGCGTCCGCCATGCTGTCGGCCAAGCTGGTGAAGAAGTCGACACTGAAGGTGTATCCCCGCTTCCCACATGGGATGTGCACCGTCAACAAGGACCAGATCAACGCCGACCTGCTGGCATTCATCAAAGCGTGAGATCTCATCGAGGAGCGGCACATGGCAAATAAGACATTAAACGTCGTGCTGGTTCACGGCGGATTCGTTGACGGTTCTGGATGGCTCGGCGTCTACGACGGTTTACGGCGTCAGGGGTATCCAGTGACTGTGGTTCAAAACCCAACGATCTCGCTCGCCGATGACGTGGAAGTGACCAGGCGCGCGATCGCGCAGCTGCAAGGTCCAGTGATTCTCGTGGGCCACTCGTACGGAGGCGTGGTGGTCACCGAAGCCGGGAACGATCCGCGTGTCGTCGGGCTGGTGTACATCGCCGCGTTCGCCCCTGACGCAGGCGAATCGGTGTCGTCGCTGATCCAGAATCCTCCGCCGGGAGCTCCGGTGCCTCCGATTCTGCCCCCTCAGGACGGTTTCCTGTTTCTCGACAAGTCGAAGTTCCAGGCGTCCTTCGCCGCCGATGTCAGCGACGATCTCGCGGCGTTCATGGCCGACTCGCAAGTGCCGTGGGGACTCGACGCACTCGGCGGGGCGGTGACGCAGCCCGCGTGGAAAACGAAGCCGAGCTGGTATCTGGTCGCAACCGACGACAGGATGATTCCACCCGACGCGCAGCGCGCGATGTCGAAGCGCGCCGGTTCAGAAGTGACCGAAGTCTCGGGTAGCCATGCTGTCTATGTGTCTCAGCCGGCAGCCGTTGCCGCGCTCATCGCGAAGGCGGCCAACGCGGTGTTGGCTACTGGGTAGGCGTCGTTTCAGCGATTGTGGCGAGTCACATCCGGCGGTGGTTGCCGGATGTGACGTGGCCGTAATTGCGATGACGCCGACATACTCCTCAGAGTCGCGTCGAACGCCAGCAGGGAATCCACGTAGCGGCGGCTATAGCGTGAATCGCGCGAGCAGGTCTGCAAAGCGCTCCAGAAACGTCGCAAGGACATCGCGCGTCGCCTGGTGCACCAGGCGACCGTCGGCATCGAACTTCTCCTGCGCGCGTCCGACGAGGACCTCGGGCTGCAGCAGCGCGTACGTGTTAGTGAACACAAACGCCTGCCGTAGTTGCGACTGGCCGCGCGCGGTTCCGGTCATGCCGGGCGAGGCTCCCATCACTGCTGCGACTTTGCCGTTCAATACGCTGTCGCGCGGCGGCCTCGACAGCCAGTCGATCGTGTTCTTCAGCACGCCTGGAACGCCGTGGTTGTATTCGGGGGTGGCGATCAATAACCCTTCCGCCGTCCGAATGGCGTCACGAAGTTCCACAACGCTCGACGGCGCGCCAGCCGCTTCGACATCGCCGTTGTACAACGGGATTCCGTCCAACTCGTGAATCACGATGTGCAGCGCCGACGGCGCGAGTTCAGTCGCCGCGCGGAGGAGTGCGCGGTTATAGGAACCGCCGCGCAGACTGCCGGCGAATCCGACCACGTTGAATACGCGAGCGACAGTAGCTGCCTGGCCGGAATCGTCCATCATTCCTCTCGAGAGTCGCGGCTCATGTGAACCGCTTGACGAACTCGACCGCCTTCTGGGCGACTTCCCGCCAGCCGGCGTCGATCGTCAACGAGTGCCCGCGGCCCGCCATTTTGACGATCTCGGTCACGCCCTTATTGCGCTTCTGCTTCTTGTAGGACGCGTTCGCGATCGCCCAGGGGACCGTATGATCCGAGTCGGCCGAGACGATCAGCATCGGACCCCGCTTCGGGTTCATCGAGTCCACTTTCGCCTCTGACCACGGGTTGATGTTCGCGGACGCAGCCTGGAAGAGCGGCTCGCCGGCACCTGGGACTGAGTAGCCGAGGTACAGCTCCTTCGCCTCGTCCTCGCCGACCGCGTTCGCGAAGCTGTAGTGGAACTGTTCGTAGGTGAGCGGGACCGCCCGGTTCCAGTTCGC
>DASRJR010000007.1:0-8308 GCA_035649395.1 Vicinamibacterales bacterium | reverse complement strand
GAAGGATCCCGCCGGCTGTCAGCCGAGCACGTTCGATACGCCGATGGCGCTGATGCCGTCGGTGCGCGTGAACCGGCAGGGGAACATCGATCCGTTCTCGTCGGAAGCGGACGCCAAGGCCGGCGCTTTTGCGGTCGAGCAGAAGCTGCACCTGTTCCGCAACTTCGAACATCTGCACTGGGTGCTCACGGTGCCGTCGGAGAAAGATCCCGCCACCGGCGCGTGGCGCGGCGGCGACCTCGACGGCCTCGGCGACGGCCGCGGGCTTGGCATCGCCGGCAACTGCATCTTCGTCGGTCACGCCAACGGCGCCGGCGTGCGTCACGCCGTCAACATCTTCAAGATTCAGCCGAATCCCGAGAAGCAGCCGCCGGTGCAGGTCGGCGAGATCCCGGCAATGTCGGAAGGCAACCAGGGCTTCGACGATCGCGAGCTGCGTTCGCTCGTCTACCGCACGAAGAGCGGCGAAGACCGCTATCTCCTCGTGCGCAACGCCGGTACGAACACGATCGGGCGGCTGGAGACGTACCGCATCGACATGAACACGTGTCTGCCGACGTTCAAGAGCGAGACGGTCGACTTCCATTCGCAGTCGCACGAGTTCTTTCTGTGGCACGACCCGGCCAATTCGAATCGCATCCTCGTCTACGTGACGAACTGGACCGGCGGGCTTCCCGATCCCGACAACCCAGGTCTCAAGGTCCCCGATGCGATCGTGTTGGCGGTGACCGACGAGGAGACGGGCGACATCCTCGCCAAGCCGCGATTCGTCGCCGGGTTCACGCTGCAGGAGGTCGGTGGTCCGCCGATCGACGAGCGTCCCGATGCGACCGGGCTCTTCTCGGACGGCCGCTTCCTCGACTTCAGCGAGTCGAAAAACGGCTTGGGACAGGCCGGCAACTTCCAGAACCGCGAGCAGAACCGGCTGCACTCGTTGTCGGTCACCACCGACGGTGAACGGGTCTACGTTGCCGGTACTACCGCCGGGTTCTACGTCCTCAACTCGGAGGCGATCGCGCACACCACCAACGCGCGTCTGGCGGCGGGGACCGCCGGCTGCAATCAGCGCTCGACCATCGTGTCGGTCAACGGTGCCATCGACGCGTCGAAGCTGCCGCTGCTGGCCAACGACTGCCTGCGCATGGTGGTGAACGATGATCCGGGCCTCAAGGCTTTCCTCGCGTCGAACGCGTCGAACGAAACCAAAATCAATCGCTACTTGGTGCTGCTGACGCGCTCGCGATTCGACGTCTATCCTCCCGTCAACGCGCAGCCGACCGGAACGCACAGTGCGGTGTTCGTCCCCGACCGGCCGGCGCGCGTGCGCGGCAACACCAAAGGGCGGCCGGCGTTCGTGTGGCTCTCGGATGAGAACGGCGGTTGTCCGTTGAACTACGCGCGGATGGTGTCGGTCGAATCCGAGATCACGCCGATCATGGTCGGTGCGTTTGCAATCCCCGACAACCAGATCGAAGAGTGCCTGACGCAGGCGACGACCGAGCCCAACGGGCAGCCGCGGCGGCGGAACCCGCAGCAGAACCACAACCCGACGGTGTTCAAGAACCTCGTTTTTACGACCTGGTACTCGCACGGCCTTCGCGCGATCGACATCTCGAATCCCTACACGCCCCGCGAAGTGGGATACGCGCTCACCGTTCCACAGGGAGTCGCGCGCACCTACCCGGTGTTCAAGGACGGATTGATTTACTGGGTCGACAACGACACCGGCCTGCACGTCGCGCGGTACACGGGGCCGCGCCGCGACGAACTGCCGGGGCCCGGTTCGGGCACGTACGAGGGGAATGCGACGAGCCCGCATCGCTGAAGACGAAAGCGGAGGTTCGCGGAGGCACCTTGGTGAAGCGTTTGTTTGACTCGTAGCGCTCCTCAGCCGGGTGGGCGCCGGCCCTTCGGGCCGCCGCGCGACGCGCGGGATGGATCGAGAGGCAGCCACGATCACGAACGCCTCAGTGCCCAAGTGGCGCTCGTGATCATGGTTGCCTCTCGATCCATCCGTCCACCCGGCACTCAGTCGTTGCGAGGCCGATCGGTCCGATCTCCGTTTTCCCCGTTCCTCCGTGTTGAAAAGACTCCGTTATCTCCGTCACCTCCGTTCCCCGGCATTCGGTTACGCTACGTCTGATGATCGCGCCCGCGCCCAGGACGCGTCGGACAGCACTCGCGGCCGGAGCCGTGCTGGCGTTTCTGGCGAGCCTGCTCGTCAGCGCTCAACTGAACCCGACCTCCGATCTCGAGACCACCGCGTTCGTCTGCCCGATGCATCCCGACTACACGCTCGATATCGCTGGCACGTGCCCGCGGTGCGGCATGGCGCTCGTGAAGGCGACGCCGTACGACGTCCGCGACTACGGCTTCGAGTTCTCCACGTTGCCGGCGCTGGTGCAGCCGGGCCGGCCGTCGCGCTGGCGGTTCAAGGTGCTTCATCCGGGCACCGGCCAGCAGGTGACGAAGTTCGAACCGGTGCACGAACGCCAGTACCACTTGTTCGTCATCAGCCAGGATATGGAGCACTTCCAGCACATTCACCCCGAGCAGCAGGCCGACGGCACCTGGACGATCGACGTCACGCTGCCGAAGGCGGGCTCCTACAAGGTGCTGTCTGACTTCCTGCCGAGCGGCGGGGCGACCCAGTTGATCGCGCGGCCGCTCGTGACCGCAGGCGACGCCGGTGATCTCGCCATGGACGGCGGGTCACTCGTGCCGGACGTGAACCCCCGCAAGACGATCGACGACATCACCGCGACGGTCGCATACGATCCGCCGACATTCGTCGCGGGACTCTACGGTCACCTGATCTTCAATCTCACCGATACCAGGACCGGACGTCCGATCACGGACTTACAGACCTATCTCGGCGCGTTCGGCCACACGCTCATCATGAGCGAAGACATGCTCGATTACGTCCACACGCATCCGCTCGACATCCTCGCGAGCGGCGATGACGACAGCATGCCCCAGTTCGTGATCCCGCCGGGTGCCGACCTCGAGAAGATTCGAGGCGGGCCGCAGGTGATCTTCGACGGCTTGATGCCGAAGCCGGGCCGATATCGCGCGTGGACGCAGTTCAGGCGCAACGACAGGCTCTACACCTTCACCTCGACGTTCACGGTGGCTCCAGCGCCATGAAGACGACGTGCAGCGCCGTCGTGATCGCGGGCCTGGCCATCGGATGGATCCTGTCGCCACGCGTGGCGCTGTCGCATGGATCGGTGACGACGACGGTGCTGTTCGATCGGGAAATCGTTCGCATCTTGAGCAGCCATTGCGTCTCGTGTCACATGGATGGTGGACTGGCGTTCCCGCTCTCGACATACGAGCAGACGTGGGTGCGCGGGCGCTCGATCAGGACGGCGATTCTGCGCCACCACATGCCGCCGTGGCCGGCGGTGCCCGGCTATGGTGAGTTCGTCAACGACAACCGCTTGACGCTTCGCGAAACGCAGTTCTTCGTGGCCTGGGTCGAAGGGCTGGGGCCGCGCAACGGTGGCACGGTGTTTCTCAACGTCAACGATCCCGGTGCGGCGGCGCGGCAGGACGTTCGCGCAACGGCGCACGTCGGGCACTGGCAGGCAGGTGAGCCGGACCTGGTGCGATCGCTCGAGGCCAGCCGCGTCGAGACGCAACGCGGCGATTTCGTCCGGCGGACGATCGTCGACCTTCAGCTCACGTCCGAGCGTCGTCTCACCGCCCTCGAGTACCTGCCGGGCGACCGGCGCGTCGTCCGCGCCGCGGTCTTCAGCGTGGAGTCGACAGGGCAGTGGCTCGGGAGTTGGACACCGTGGTACGGCCAAACGAAGCTGCCTGACGGTGTGGCCATCCGTCTTCGACCTGGCTCGCGGCTCGTCGCCGACATCTCCTACCGCAGCGCGGCCGAACCCGTCGCCGACCGTGGCGAGATCGGTCTGCACTTTGCGGGCGGGCAGACGGGCGCGGCGTCGCCCGACCTCGTGCTGCAGCCGTCGCCCGACGCGCGCGGCACCCTTCGCGCCAGCGCGCCGATCGCCTCGGACACGCGCGTGTGGGCGCTGCGCCCCGACATCGATGGCGACGCCGCCAGTCTCGAGGTCACCGCCCGTCGTCCCGACGGCGGTACGGACATTCTGCTGTATGCGAGAGACGTCTCCGCCGAGTGGCCGACGCCGTTCATCTTGAAGACGCCGCTGCTCGTCCGTCGCGGCACACAGCTTTCTTTCGTCGCACGCTCGAAGGATGGAGCGCCTCTACGCAATATGCGAATGATCGTCGCTCGCTACTAGCAACGGAGTTCACGGAGAAACGGTTTAACAGGAGAAACGGAGTAACGGAGGTCAGACAAAGCAAACTGCTTCGCGACATGCTGAGTGCGGGTAGGCTGCCGGCCGAAGGCCGGCGCGCGCTCGCGCGCGTACGCCCACCCGCAGAGGAATGATTCGCAGCGGGTTGCTCTTTCCGATCTCCGTTGCTCTGTTTCTCCTGTTAATCCGTTTCCTCCGTGACCTCCGTTATCGGGTACTGGTGGACAAGGAGAAGCCGATGCTGAGAATCGCTGCTGCTGGATTAGTGCTGATCGCGACCGCTGTGCCCGCTGCCGCGCAGTCATGGCAGCCGCCTGCTGACAGTCAGCGGTGTCCATCGAAGTGGGGCAAAGGTGATCAGCGCGGCGCCGGCAATCACATGAAGCCGGAGACGGTGCTCCGCGCCGCGCGGCTGATCAAGACCGGCGAGGTGATCGAGTTGGGCCGGGTGTTGTCGGAGTCGATGCCGATGCCGGCGGGGCGGCGCTTCGAGATTCTCACCAAGCGCACGCGCAACGATCCCGGGACGAACCACCGTGGCTCGAACGAGGAGCTGATCGTGTCCGAGATCGGACAGGTCGGCACGCAGTTCGACACCTTCCCCCACCAGATGATCAACAACAGCATGTACAACTGCTTTACGCTCGACGAGACCGCGAGCCGCACCGGGTTCACCAAGCTTGGAGTGGAGCAGGTCGGCGCGCTGTTCACGCGCGGCGTCCTCATCGACGTCGCGGCGCTGAAGCGCATGCCGGTGCTGGCGGAGAACTACGAGATCACGCCGCAGGACTTGCAGCAGGCGTTGGCCGAGCAGAAGCTCTCGCTGCAACCGGGTGATGCCGTGCTGATTCACACGGGCTGGGGGACACTCTGGGGCAAGGACAACCCGCGCTACCAGCGGGTAAGTCCCGGGATTGGGACGGCGGCGGCCGAATGGCTGGCTCGACAGGATCCGATGCTGGTCGGCGCCGACAACACGGCGGTCGAAATCTCACCGAACCCGAATCCGCAGCTGGCGGGCCCTGTCCACCAGATCATGCTGGTGGTCAACGGCATTCACCTGCTGGAGAACCTGCGGCTGGATGAACTGGCGGCCCGACGCGTCCACGAGTTTGCGCTCGTCGTCGAGCCGCTGAAGATTCAGGGCGGAACCGGATCGACGGTGGCGCCGATCGCGGTTCGCTGAGGCGTGCTTAGACTTTGATGCGCGGCTCGTCGGCGTCCTGGCGCGGCTGGCGCGGCTCGCGATGCGGCACCGGCGCCGCCGACGGCTTGCGGTTCGCCATCTTCGTGAGCGTTTCCTTGAAGGTGTACCCTTCCGCGCCGCCCATGGTCCACCGGCCGTCCAAGCGTCCGTCGGTGGTGGTCGAATACGCGACCACGGCCGGGGAACCGCCGAAGTAGCTGACCGCTAACACTCCGTCACGGAAGATGCCGACCCCCGTGACCTGCGTGTCGTTGGGCATCGTCCACCGCACGAGATACGTGTCCTGGAGCTTTAAGATCTCGACGAGGCCGACATAAGACTTCCCGTCGGGATTACTTCCTTCGCAGGAGTACACGCCGGTGAAATCCTTCTCTGAGGAGGATTGCTGTGCCGTGGACGGCGTTGGACCGACCAAAGCCACCAGCACGACGCCTAACAGGATCGCTCTCACCATGGTGATTCCTCGGTTCTAGTGGGCCGTCTCAACTGAACCTGCCATGCGCAGGCCAGCCTGCGACTGCGATTTCACGGACGCGCATATCCTTCTTTTCGGTGCAAGAGCCGGGCCGGATTAATCGGGGTCCGGCAGATCCCCACCCCGGGACCGTCATCGTGTCCATTCCGCCCGAAGACGGTCGCGATCGACGCGGGCGCCCCTTAGGTATACGTCGGAAATAGTGCGGCTGTTTTTGACATTCGCCAGCGGGTTGGCGTCGAGGACGACAAAATCGGCGCTCTTTCCGCGAGCGATCGTCCCCGCCTGGCCAAGTCGCATGATTTCCGCCGATGTGCGCGTCGCCGCGACGATGGTCTGGCCCGGCGTCATGCCAGCGGCGACCATGTCGGCCAGTTCGGCGTGCGCCGACCATCCGTAGGGGGCGCCGACGCCCGCATCGGTACCGAAACCAATGCGAACTCCCGCCGCGCTCATTTTCACCAGGTTTCGTGCCTGTACCTCGAAAAGGCGCGGCCGGGGCGGAGTGGCTACCGCGGTTCGTTTCATCGCCTGGATCTGGGCAGGGGGCAGCGTTTCGCTGAGCCACGCGAGATCGTCGATCGACGGCGGCGTATCCGGCAGGTTCGGGATGACGAACACCTGCGGCCGCTCCTTCAACAGCCCCATGATTTCGTCGTCCAGGTCGAGATCGCGAATGCCGTGCGCGAACCCGTCGACGCCCGCCCGCAGCAGCTCCTTCGCATCGGCAAGATAGTACACGTGAGCGACCACTCGGAGCTGGTGCGCATGCGCCTCGGCAATGATCGGTCGATAGAGCGCCGGTGGAAGCGGCGTCACCGTCTTGTTCCGATCGTCGACCCAGATCTTGACGATGTCGACCTGTTTGGCCGCCAGCTCTCGCACCGCTGCGCGGGCATCGGCTTCGGTCGTGACGCCGTAGGCCGCGTCCTTCCAGTAGTCGGCGTTCGGGCCTGCGTTGGGCATCGCCATGCCGCGACCCGCCGTGAAAAACAGCGCGGTGCCCGGCGTGGGTGACGCGCGCAGTTGATAGGGCAGATCGCCGCGATCGAGGCCGAGGCTCAGCGTGGCGCTGATCCCGTAGTACGCATAGCGCCGCAGGTGATCGAGCACGTTTTCACGTGTGTAGTTCGCCGACGTCGTCGTGCCGGCCGCTACGTCGGTGTACCCGAGGTGGCTGTGGGCGTCGACCAGCGCCGGCATCACCGTCTTGCCGCGCAGGTTGATCGCCGTCGCGCCACGCGGCGCGCGGACCTCGCCCCGTCGTCCGACCGCGCTGAAGCGTCCGTTCTCGACGACGAACGCCGAGTCTTCGATCGCCGGTCCATCGTTGCCCGTGATGAGTCGGGCCCCCTCGAACATCAGCGGCGATTGCGCGCGGGTCTGCGCACCGATGCCCGAGCCGGTGGCCACGACCCCGGTGAGCGCGACGAGGACGAGAGCCCGTTTCATGCGTCTCGACATTCTCTACGAAAACGTGTGCAGATGCGTGCGCCGAGTTGTACGCCGGATTGGATGACCCGTCTGACGCCGTTCGGTGCGTTTACGGTCCAGTGGGAGAAGGAAGCGGGTCGAGTCGTGCGGACTGTGACGCTGCGGGTGCCACGCGCGACTGTGCCGGCGCAATCGTATGCGGCCGTTCGCGCGTTCTTCGACGCCTTCCACGAGGCCCAGCGATTGCCGGTCGTGCTGTCGTTGACGCGTTGAGCGCTGTCGTCCGGTGGCTCGCCGCGAGCAGCCGATCGGGGAACGCCGGAGAGATCATTCTCCGGAGCCCCCCGTGATGTGCGTTCGATGTTAGTGACGATCGCGGTCCGGGTCCGCCCAGAAGACGTGGGTCACGACCTTGTGGCCGCGTCCGAAATCGAGCTCGAACACCTGGACGCGCCCGTTCGCGCTCGCGCGAACCAGGCGTCCCCACTGGGATGGGTTCTCGAAGTCGATCTGTCCCATCGCTGGCGGCATCGCGTTGGGCAGCGCGCTCCCGACCGTGGTGCCACTATCGAGATGTGTGTAGATGTCGACAAGCTCCTGGAAATCATGCAGGTTGGGGTGCTCGTTGCTGGGCGGGCCCAGCGGAGCGCTCGTGTAGTCCATGCAGCTCCCCAGATTCGGGTTGTCGAAGTTCTCGTCCTGATGGTCGAGTCCGAAGTCATGGGCGACTTCCTGACACGTAACGAGTCGCCGCCATTCCGGCTTGTTGTAGGTCGATGTATTGAAATACGTGTCGTTCAGCTTCGTGACGGCCTGCGTGATGTGGTCGCCATCAAGCCAGATCTGCGCGATGCCGAGCCAGCCGGTGTTGCCGTACCGCTCGTTGCAGACCTCGAT
>DASRJR010000006.1:0-19480 GCA_035649395.1 Vicinamibacterales bacterium | reverse complement strand
TCGATGCGATCGGCAGCATCGAGAAGGGCAAGTTCGCCGATCTGATCGCCGTATCGGGCAATCCTTCGACCGACATCAGCGAGATGCAGCGAGTGCGGTTCGTGATGAAGGGCGGGTGGGTGGTGAAGAACGACGTGCGCTGATCGCGGAGCGTGCGGAGATCGCGGAGAAAGCATCACGCAGAGATCGCAGAGGGGCAGAGGATCTTTGGATTTTGCACTCCGGCGAGGCGTGGACCCTCGCACTCTCCGCGCCCATCGACGTCAGATAAACACGTACATGAGGCTCGGCGACTATCGCGTCGGGCTGCTGCTCAATTTCGGTGCAGCAACAATGAAGCAGGGGATCGAGCGCGTCGTCAATCGTTCCCCGACGCTGACAGTCTGAAGGCTTGATCGTTCGTCGTCTCTGCACCCTTTACGTTCGCGATTCGCGAGATAATCCCCACGTCTTCCGAGGAGGTGAGCAATGCGAGCCGCGATGCTGTTCGTACTTGGCGCGAGCATGAGCGTGATCGTCGTCGCGCAATCACCATCGCCCCCGAAAGCGACGCCTCCGAAGACGATGCGGCTGTACGTCTTCGACTGCGGAATGCTCAACATCTCGGCCGAGGGCGTTGCTCGGTACCACGTCACGCCATCTGAAGTCGGCGAGGCGCGGATGCCGGTGCCCTGCTTCCTCGTCGCCCACCCGAAAGGCACGCTCATGTGGGACGTCGGCGTCATACCGGATGACACCGTCGAGAAGGCGGCTGCTGGCGGCGCGCGCTACGACGTCAACACGACGGCAGCGGCGGTGGTGACGCGGACGCTGCGGGGCCAGTTGGCGGCGATCGGCTACCGTCCCGCGGACATCACCTACGTCGCGATCTCCCACGCGCACAAGGACCACACCGCGAACCTGAACCAATTTGCCGGCTCGACCTGGCTGACGCCGCGGGCCGAGCGCGAGTTCATGTGGAAGCCGGGCAACGAGCGCGTCGAGCCCACGTTCTATTCGCAGCTGGAGCGCAGCAAGACGATCCCGATCGACAAGGACGAGTACGACGTGTTCGGCGACGGCAAGGCGATCATCAAAGCCGCGCCAGGACACACGCCCGGACATCAGGTGCTGGTGCTGCAGCTCGGCTCGACTGGGCGCATCATGATTGCCGGCGATCTGTATCACTACCCGCCAGAGCGCACGCTGCACCGAGCGCCGCCCGACAACGAGTTCAACGTCAAGCAGTCGGCGGCGTCACGCGAGATGATCGAGCAATACCTGACGAAGACCAAGACGACGATCTGGATCGAGCATGAGTTTGCCGCCAACGCGAAGCTGAAGAAAGCACCGCAGTACTACGACTGATCGGATCTGATCTCAGTCCTGTCGCAGCGTGGCGAACGGTTCGACAGACGCCGCCCGCAATGCAGGAAGGAGCGACGCCACGATGGCGACGGTTCCGAAGAGGACCGTCATGGCTCCGAAGGTCGACGGATCGAGCGGCGTGACTCCAAACAGCATCGTCTTCAGAAGGCCCGAGAGGATGGCGGCCCCCGCCAGCCCACAGACAACGCCGGCGGCGGTCAGCCGGCACGTCTGCGTCAGAATCAGACGGATCACCTGGTCGCGTCGCGCGCCCAGCGCCATGCGAATGCCGATTTCGCCGGTTCGTTGCACGACGGAGTACGCGAGCAGGCCGTAGAGGCCGACAGCGGCGAGGACGAGGGCAAGCGCGCCGAAGGTCGAGGACAACACCGCGAGCAGGCGTTCTTGCGCCAGATTCTGTTCGAACTGGCGGGTGAGCGTGCGGACCACGATGGGTGTGCCCGGCAGCCGCGATTGAACGAGACGACGGATGTCTCCAGCGGTCAGGGTGGCGCGGCCCGCTACGGCAACCTCGAACGTCGCGCCTCCCGATGAGCGCTGCAAATACGGCGCGTAGACTGTCGGTCGCGGCGCCTCGCGCATTGTTTCGTAGGCGGCATCCGCAACGACGCCGACGATTTCCCAGAGCTCCGAGTCGCGGCTAATCGTCAGGCGCGTGCCAATCGGTGGTCGATCGGCGAGGTGCCGCCGCACGAACGCCTGATTCACGACGACGACTTTTGCAGCGCCGGCGTCGTCTCGCTCGGTGAACTCTCGTCCCGAGAGGACGGGCGTTCGCATCGTCTTGAAGAAGCGCGGTCCCACGTTGTTGAAGTAGGTCTCTTCGCCCTTTGGCTGACCCTCGACCCTGATCCCGAAAGAGATCGCGGCGCCTGAGAGCGGGGTGACCGACGAGAAACTCGCGGACGCGACACCAGCCACGCCCTCCACCTCCTCGAGCAGTGACTGGTAGAAGGCGATCAAGTCCGGTCCTCGATGGCCGATGCGGCGCGCATCGACGTCGACCAGCAAGACACCTTCGTGTCGAAACCCGGGATCCGTCGTCTGGAGGTTCTGCAACGTTTTGACGAGGAGCCCTGCACCGACCAGCACCATCAGGCACAAGGCGATCTCGGCGACGACGAGGGAGGACGCCATTCGCCCGCGGGCTCTGCCGACGATACGCGGAAGGATCGCCGCGATGGGTGAGATCGAACGGACTTGCCACGTTGGCGCCAGCCCAAACAACACCGTGGTCGCGAGCGCGATAGCCGCGGTGAACCACAGCACTCGCTGGTCAGGCGCGACGTCGAGCAAGATGGGTTGGGCTTGGCCGTCGGCGATCAGCGCGACGAGCAGGCGGCATCCGCCTTGCGCAAGCGCGAGGCCGAGCGCACAGCCAAGAGAGGCGAGCAGCGCGCTTTCGGTCAGAAGCTGTCGCGCGATTCGGCCTCGCCCCGCTCCCATCGCCAGGCGGACCGCGATTTCCCGCCCGCGTGCGGCCGTGCGTGCCAGCAGCAAATTAGCCACGTTGACGCATGCGACGAGAAGTACTACGCCGACGAACGCCATGACGACCAGCAGCGGGCGCCGGAATCGATCGCGAAGCGAGCTCCAGCCGGTCGCTCCCGGAATCACGTCGACAGTGGAGGCAAGTGCCCGCTGTTTGGCAATCGCGATGCTGTCAGGAATCGCTGTCTCGACCACACTCGGCCATACCGATCTGAGACGACTCTGCATCTCGAGCGGGCTGAGTCCGACGTGCGGCCTCGCCAGTATGCGCAGCCACGTCGAGCTGGCTTCGAGATTCTGCGCACGGTCCGGATCGAGTTGCGGCAACACGGCGACGGCGAGCGTGATGTCGGCGGCGCGTCCGACCGTTGCGCCGGAGAAACCTCGCGGGCTCACACCGACGATCGTGACCACTGAGCGGCCGATGAGGAGGCGATCGCCGATCACACGCGGATCGCGCTGAAATCGTCGGCGCCAGTAGCTGTCGCTGAGGACGGCCACAGGTGCCGCGCCTGGCCGATCATCCTCGGGCGTGAGCAGCCGTCCCGCTGCAGCGAGCAGCCCGAACGTCTCATAGCATTGGCCGGTCACCCATGCGCCAGACGTCGTTTCGACCGCGTCGGGTGGGCCCACGTTGAACGTCGCGTCGCTGAAGCCGCACACATTCGAGAACACGTCGTGCTGTTCGGCGAATCCCAGCGCGAGTGGATACGAGAAGCTCTGCCAGACCTGACCAGTGCGCAGCCGCATCGTCAGTTGGGTCAACTGCTGCGGATCGCGAACGGGCAGCGCCCTGAGCACGACGGCATCGATCAGCGTGAAAATCGCCGTGTTCGCCCCGATGCCGAGGCCGAGCGTGAGCACGGCGACGATGGTGAATCCCGGTGTGCGCGCCAGCGCGCGCCAGGCATACTGCCAGTCTCGCTTCGCGTCGCTCAGCCAGCGCAGCGACCGAGCGTCGCGGTGCTGTTCCCTGATCGACTCGAGGCTCCCGAGCGCACGTCGCGCCAGCAGCGCGGCTTCGTCGGCGGGATGTCCTCGCCGCCGGAACTCGTGTTCGAGCGACGCGAGGTGTGCCGCAAGCTCCTTCGTCAGCTCATCGTCGGCACGCCGGCTGCGCACCGGCGCGAGAAGCCGCAGGACGAGTCGTCTCAACGTGGCTGCTGCGTTCACTTGGCACCCAAGTGGAGCCAGCACAGTGACACAACAGGAGACGAGATGTCAATCGTTGGAGAGTCGTTCAGAGTTCCTGAACGCTACTCCGTACGCAATGCCGTCATCGCATCCAGCCGGCTGGCGCGATGGGCCGGGATGTAGGTGGCCAGCAGGGCAGCGCCCGCGAGCAAGGCTACCATCGTCGCGAGCGTCGACACGTCGATCGCGTTGACGCCATCGACGGAGCGCCGCAGTACCTGACTGGCCGCGATTGCGCCGAGCGTTCCGACGACGATGCCGATGGCGATCAGTCTGAGGCTCTGTCCGAGGATCAGTCCGATTACCTGCGTTCCTGTGGCACCCATGGCCATTCGAGTTCCGATCTCGGGGACACGCTGGCTGGTGAGGAACGACAGCACGCCGTAGATGCCGATGCACGCCAGCAGCAGCGCCACACCGGCGAACACGACGAACAGGACCAGCAGAAACCGGGCGCGCGCCAGGCTGTTGCTCGCCAACTGATCGAGCGTTCGGACTTCGTAGAGCACCTGATCGCCGGCGGCCCCGCGGAGCTCGCGACGGAGCGGCTCGACGATGCTGAGCGGAGCGCCCGACGTGCGAACGGCAATCGACATCAGCTGCGACCAGCGCCGCACCAACCGGTCTGGCACTTGCGCGAACGGGTAATAGACCTGTGCGCGAATCGCCGCTTGATCGTCGCCGGCCAGCCCCCAATGCCGCACGTGCCCCACGACCCCGATGACGTCGACCGGGCCCGGCGCGAGGTCCGGCATCGAGAGCTGCTTGCCCACCGGATCGGCGGCGCCGAAGGCGCTGTGAGCCAGCACGTCGTCGATGACCACCACTGGGCGAGCCGTGAGGTCGTCGCGCGCGTCGAAGAATCGGCCCGCGCGCAGCGACAGGCCCATCACGCCGAGGTAGTCGTCGGAAACGGCAGTGGCCAGTGCCAGCGGTCGTTCGCGTTCGGGCGGGGGACTTGCGCTCGCCCAGTACGGCAATTGGTTGTTGCCCGCACGCATCGGCACGGTGTCGACGATCGCAGCCGCCTGCACGCCTGGAACCGAGCGGGCGCGGTCGAGCATGTCGTTCCACGACGCCCGCGTGCGTCCCGGGTCGGCCAGTGTCGCGGGCGACAGCGCCATCCGAGCCACCATCACGTTCTGCAGGTTCACGCCGGGATCGAGTGAGGAGAGACGAATCAGCGTGCGCCCGAGCAGTCCGGCACAGGCGAGCAGGATGACGGCGAGGGCGACTTCTGAGATGACGAACGCGCCGTGCAGGGTTCGCGAGGTGCCGCGCACACCGCGACCGCCCGAGCGAAGCACGTTGTCGACCTCTCGTGCAGGCGCGCGGAGCGCCGGCGCGAGTCCGAAGATGAGACTGCTGATCAGCGACACTGAGAGCGCGAACACGAGGACGCGCCAGTCGAGCTGTACTTCTTCGGCTCGCGGCAGATCACCCGGCCAGAGAGCGATGAACGGCTGCAAGCCGACCGCGGCCAGCGCGATGCCGCACAACCCACCGACAATCGCGAGCACACCAGCCTCGGTCAGGCATTGGCGGATCAGCCGGCCGCGTCCCGCACCGAGCGCGGCCCGCACCGCCAGCTCGCGATGCCGTGCGACCGCCCGCGCGAGCAGCAGGCTGGCGACGTTCGCACACGCGATGAGGAGCACGAGGCTGACGGCGCCAAACAGCAGCCATAACGTCGGGCCGACGGTGCCGACCACGGGCCGTGCCGGCGACGCGATGAAGGTGCGCCCTCGGTTCGACGCCGGATATTGCTCGGCCAGACGGCGACCGACGAGTGCGAGCTGCGCTGATGCCTCGGTTGCCGACGCGTCAGGACGAACGCGTCCCCACACTCGAATGCCCGGATGCATGTTGCGGTTTCGCAGTTGCGCGGTGATCCCCTGACCGAGCGGCGTGACGATGTCGATGTCTGTCAAGAACGAGGTTCCCTCGGTGACGACTCCGACGACCGTATGCACGGTGCCGTCGTAGACGAGGCGTTCGCCAACGATGTCGGCCTTGCCGGCGTAGCGGTCCTGCCAGAGGCGATGGCTGATGATCGCGACCGGGGTGCCGCCCGGTCGATCTTCCTCTTCGAGGAACGCCCGGCCTCGCTCGAGTGGGACGCCCAGTACCGAAAAGAGATCCCATGCGACCTGCAGACCCTGCACGTAGTCGGGAACACCGGACCCGCTGATCGTGCCTCCGCTGAAGCGCCACGCGGTCAGCGCAAGTGCGCGGACTTCGTTGCGGCAATCGAGGTAGTTCTCGTAGGCGAACGCCCATTGATTGCCGTACGCGGTGCTGTAGTTGGTCTCCTCACGCACGACGACCAGTTGACCGGGTTCGGGGAACGCCAACGGCTTGAAGAGCACGCCGTTGATGACGGTGAACATGATCGTTGCCGCCCCGATGCCGATCGCGAGCGTTGCGATGGCGACGGCAGTAAAGCCGGGCCGCTGACGCAGGGCTCGGAGCGCATACCGGGCATCTCGTGCGATGTCCTCGACCCACCGAGTGCCACGAGCATCGCGACAGACCTCTTTCACTTGCTCGACGCCGCCGAACTCCAGAAGCGCTCGTCGTCTGGCCTCGACCGGGTCGACTCCGCGGGCAATGAGGTCGTCAGCGTATTCCTCGACATGGAATTCCAGTTCCTGACGAAGTTGTTCTTCAGCGCGGCGCCGGCGCAGCAGACGACCCAGCCAGGTCATTTCGCACCTTCCTCGGACAGCTTGAGAATGAGACCGACGGCGTCGCTCAGACGCTGCCAGCTCGCAGATTCCGTGTCGAGCTGTGCGCGGCCCTTGCGCGTCAACCGGTAGAACTTTCCCTGTCGCCCGCGCTCGGTGTCTTTCCAGTCCGCCGCCAGCAGTCCTCGATTCTCGAGGCGATGGAGCGCGGGGTAGAGCGACCCCTGCGGCACCTGAACGACGTCGCGCGACACCTGCTGAAGCCGCTGGGCGATGGCATATCCATGAACGGGACCGAGGGCGACGATCTTCAGGATGAGCAGGTCGAGCGTGCCCTGCGGCAGGTCCGATTTGGGATGCATGCGTGCCTCGTGCTTCTACATATAGAGCACAGTCATATGTAGAAGTGCAAGGCCAAAGCGGATGACGCTATTTCTTCAGCAGTTTTGCCACGACTTTCAGATCTGCCACCAGCATGTCGAAAGCGGCCCGCCGTCCCTCTGAATCCGGCGCACGCAGCACCGACGACGGATGAATGGTGGCGACGACGTGAGGCGCCAGCGCGCTCGGCAGGGGCCGTCCACGCTGATGCATCAGTTTGAATGTCGAGCCGAACACCGATTGTGCGGCCGTCGATCCGAGACACACGACCACCACGGGCTTCACCACTCGGAGCTCGGCTTCGAGCCACGGGCGGCACGCTTTGATTTCAGACCAGCGCGGCTTCTTGTGAATGCGTCGCTTGCCTCGCGGTTCCCATTTGAAGTGCTTGACCGCATTGGTGACGTACACGGCGGTGCGGGCAATACCGGCCTCGGCCAGGGCCTTGTCCAGCAGTGTGCCGGCCGGCCCGACGAACGGCTCTCCCTGCTTGTCTTCCTGGTCTCCCGGTTGTTCGCCGATGAACATCACCTGCGACGACTTGGACCCTTCGCCGAATACAACCTGCGTGGCGTGCTTGTAGAGGTCGCAACCACGACAGTCATGTGCCGCCTGCGCGAGTGTCCGGATGCTGGTCGAGTTCGGCACGAAGGGCGCTGCCGTGGGATCGGCGTCGCCGGACGCCTCGGCTCGCTTGCGACGGTCGGCCGCCATGTTCGCCAGAAACTGCATAAGTCGCGCCGCTCGGAACCGACCTATACTTCGCACGCGGATGAGTACGCCGATGCCCGGATCGCTCTCGCGACGCGGCTTCCTTCATCGCAGTCTCGTCGCCTGCTCGGCCGCGCTCATGCCCATGCGGGTGCGAGCGCAGACGGTCGGCCCCGTGATGACGGCGTTGAGCAGTTACATGGCGGCCGCCAAGGACCGTGCGCTGCCCCCTGAGGTCGTCGAAAAAGCGAAACATCACATTCTCGACACCGTGGCCGCGATGGTCTCCGGCTCGAAGCTTCCGCCCGGTCAGGCCGCTCTGACGCTGGCGCGCGCACAGGCCGGACGAACGTCTTCGACGGTCGTCGGTTCGCGCATCGTCACCGGGTCGATCGACGCGGCGCTGGCGAACGGCGTGCTCGCGCATGCGGACGAGACCGACGACTCTCACGGCCCCTCGCAGTCGCACCCGGGCGCCTCGATCGTGCCTGCGACGCTGGCACTCGGTGAGGAGCTCGGCGTCAGCGGCGAACGCTTTCTGCGCGCGGTGACGCTGGGATACGACGTCGGCCCCCGGTTGACCATGGCGCTCGGTGGCGCGGCGTTTCGCGACGAGAGCCGTCGCAGCACGCACGCGTTCGCGGGCAACTTTGGCTCGGCGGCGGCCGCGGGCTGCGTCGCCGCGCTCACCGCGCAGCAGATGCGATGGCTGCTCGATTACGCCTCGCAGCAAACTGGTGGCTACGCGGTGTGGGGCCGCGACACCGATCACATGGAAAAGGCGTTCGTCTTCGGCGGCATGCCGGCGCGCAACGGCGTCACCGCCGCCCTCATCGTCCGTGCCGGATGGAACGGCGTCGACGATGTGTTGTCGGGCGAGGACAATTTCTTTCAGGTGAATGCGCCGAAGGGGAATCCCGCAGTTCTGGTCGAGAAGCTCGGCGAGCGCTACGAGATCGTCAACACTGACATCAAGAAGTGGACCGTCGGGTCGCCGATTCAAGCGCCGCTGGATGCGCTCGACAACCTTCGGCGTAAACGATCGTTCGCCGCTGACGACGTCAAGACGGTGGTCGTGCGCCTGGCGCCGAGCGTTGGCGCTGTCGTCGACAATCGTGACATTCCGGACATCTGCTTGCAGCATATGGTTGCGGTGATGTTGATCGACAAGACCGCGTCCTTCGAAGCGGCGCACGACAAGGCGCGCATGCAGGATGCGGTGGTCCAACGGCATCGCAGCAAAGTGCAATACGTCGGTGATCCGTCCCTGGCGGCGCTGTTGCCGGCGCGTGTCGCGATCGTGGAGGTCACGCTGAACGACGGCTCACAGCTGTCCGATCGCGTCGAAGCGGTGCGAGGAACGGTGCGCAACCCGATGTCGCGAGCCGAGGTCGTGGACAAGGCACGCGATCTGATGGTGCCGGTGCTGGGCAAGAGCCAGACTCAGAAGTTGATCGACACGCTCCTGACGATCGAAGCTGTCACGGACGTTCGGACGATGCGACCGATGCTGCAGGCGTGATTCCTACATATAATCGTCGGCCTTGCGGGAGGCTCCCATGAGATCTCGTCTCGTCGTAGGCGCAATCGCACTGTTCGTGCCGCTCACCGCCTCGGCGCAGTGGCTCAACCATCCAACGCCAGGCGTTCCGCGTCTTCCTGACGGTAAGGCGAATCTTGCTGCGCCTGCGCCGCGCACGGCCGACGGGAAACCCGATCTCTCGGGAATCTGGAGTGGTGCCGGGCCGATGTACCGCTTCAACATCGCGCAGGACCTCGACGCGAAGGACATCCATCCGTGGGCCGAAGCGCTGTTCCTGCAGCGGGTGCGGGAGTCACGCAAGGACAGTCCGCTGGCCAAATGCATGCCGGTGAGCCTGCCGTATCACCAGTTCTTCAATCTGACCCGCTTCGTTCAGACGCCGGCGCTCATGGTGATTATTCATGAGTCCCCCAACAGCCCGAATCGTACGGTCTTCACCGACGGCCGCGACCTGCCGAAGGATCCGAACCCGACCTACATGGGCTACTCGGTCGGACGCTGGGACGGCGACACGATGGTGGTGACGACAACGGGGTTCAACGACAAGGGCTGGCTCGATAGCGCCGGTCACCCCCAGACGGAGTCGCTGCGGGTCACCGAGCGGTTCCATCGGCGCGACTACGGCCACATGGACTTCGAGATCACGATCGACGACCCCAAGGTGTTCACGAAGCCGTTCACGATCAAGACGCAGCGAACGCTGCAGCCCGACACGGAGCTGCTCGAAGACGTCTGCGAGAACGAGCGGTCGCGCGAGCACTTCCAGATCGATACCAGCTTCAAGCTGAGCCCGAAGGTGGCGGCGACCTACGCGGGCATCTACCAGCTCGCGCCGGGACGCGACATCACGATCACCGCGGTCGAGGACCTGCTGTTCGTCCGTGGATTGAACGAACCGAAGCTGCCACTGTTGCCGCAGTCGAACACGAAGTTCATGTCGACGGCCACGCCGGCGGGATTCGAATTCGTGACGGATGCGAGCGGGAAGGTGACGCACCTGGTCGTTCGCGGGCAGGCGGGAGAACAGAAAGCCGTTCGCAAGCCCTGACCAGCGCCGTGTCGTGTCCGGCTTTAGCGGGACCAGCCGGACCGCAGGATTGCTCGCGCGGATCGGATGTCCGCCGTGTCATGACCTTCGCTGAACCAATCGAGCACCGGTGAGACCACGCGTCCGACGTCGGCGTGTTTGCCTCGATCGCGATAGAGGCGCGCCAGACTCGTCACCGCTCTGAGCTCCCACGCCCTGGCGTGCTGGGCACGGGCGACCGTGACCGCGCGGTTGAAACACTCCTCGGCCTGCGTCTCGAGCCGGTCAGCGATGGGCGTTGTGGCGTGCGGCGGGTCGACGCCGCCCGGCGTGACCAGCGAGGTGGCGACTGCCAGCAGCAGATCGCCCTGGATGCGATGAAGATCCGCGGCGGACCCATCCTCTCCGGTTTCGCGAATGAGATCGAGCGCCTCGGCGATCGCGCCCAAGGCATCCTCGTGTCGCCCGGCTCGCATCAGCGCCTGCGCGAGAAACCCCACCGATTGGGCGCGCCACAACCGCGCGCCGGTCGCGAGGTAGGCGTCGAGCGCGCGCTGCAGCTCGGAAATCCCGTCTGCGATCGAGCCCTGTTCAACGCGCGCCCATCCACGGATGATGCGTGACAGCGCCACCCAGACCGACAGTCCGTAGTCGTCGGCGACTGCGAGCGCGCGCTCGGCGTGATGCTGCGCCGAATGCGCGTCGCCGCGCAGTTGATGGATATGGGCGGCGAAGTAGCTGGCCATCACACGCGTTTCGGCCGGCGCCGCGGGACCGGCCAGGGTCTGCGCGCGCTCGACGCGCGCGAGCGCCCGATCGGGGTAGCCCAGCGCCCAGAACGCCTTCGCGGCGTAGCACTCGCCGGTCACCGCCGGATCCTGACGGGCGAAGGCGTTCGCGGCACGGTCGCGCTCGCCTTCGCAGAGTGACGGCAGCGGCTGCAGGCAGTCGAGCGCTGCGTTGTACTCGCCCATGTCGACCAACGTGACGCCGAGCGAGCAGGTCGCTTCACTGGTGAAGAGGCGGCTGTGCAGTCGTTCCGCGCGGTCGACGAGCTGTGCCGCGATGGTGTGCGAGCGCTGTATTTCGGCGCGGAAGTAGTGGAAAAGCCCGAGCAGCCAGTGCGCCATGAAACCCTGCGGTGAACGGTCCTCCTCGCCGCCGAGATCGATCGCGCGCTGAAAGATGTCGTCGACCTCGTCGTCGGCGAACCCTTTGAGTGCCATCACTGATACGCCCAGCACCATCCGCAGACTCAGCTCCTGCTGATCGCGCTCGGGTGACGGCGGGAGCTCCTCGAGCGCGGCGAGACCGCGGCGCGCCAACGCTTCCGCCTCGTGGTGCGCGGAGCGGTTGCGCGCGTTCTCGGCGGCGAGCAGCAGATAGCGGACCGCGCGGGACGCATCTTTCCCCTGCTCGAAATGGACCGCCAGCTCCGCGGCGATCTCGCTGACACGATTGCCGTAGATCGACTCGACGGAGGTGCCGACGCGACGATGAATCTGCGCTCGTCGCATGGCCGGCAGCAGACGATAGGGCACTTCCTGATAGAGCACGTGCGTGAACTTGTATCGCGCCGTCACCGTGCCGTCCGGCAATTCGACCAGCTCCGCGGGACGCAGGAACTGATAACGCCGCACCAGCGCATCGCACTGTTCGTCGACCCATTCGGTCGGCTCCTCGAGACCGGCCGCGATCGCCGCCGCCGAGCACGTCATGCCGGCGACGCTCGCGCCCTCGAGCGCACGGCGCTCGTCGGAATCGAGCCGATCGACCTGCCGTTCGATCAGCTGCCGGACGTTCTCTGGAATACCGGACTCGACGTCGGTGTAGCCACCCTTCAGCACCCAGTGGCGGTCCTCTTCAACGATGATCCGTCCGGCGAGCAAATACTCGACGAGGTTCACCATGAACAGCGGGTTGCCTTCAGTGCGCTGATGAATGAGTCGCGTCAGCCAGCGAGGAAGTTGGTGCCCGGGCAGCGTGACGTCCAAAAGCTCCTCGACGGCCGCCTCGGTCAGATACTCCAGCGGAAGTTCGCGGCACAGCCGATGGGCGTGGAGCTCGCTCTTGACCGCCTTGAGCGGATGATCGGCCAGGATCACGTCGACCGGTCGATAGGTGCCGATGACCATCAGCCGCGCGCGATCGACACGGCGAGCCAGGTGACTGATCACGTCGAGCGTGGCGTAATCGCTCCAGTGCAGATCCTCGAGCACGATCAGGAGCGGCGCCTCGATGGTGATGGCGTCGACCGCATCACCGAGCTCGCGCAGCATCCGCTCTCGAGTGGCGCTGGCCGCCTGCGGCTTCAATGACTCACGTTCCGCCGCCGGCAGGGCCGAGGGCAACTCGAGCAGCCACGTCGGCGCGTGCCGTCGCAGCAGCTCGATCACACGAGGGCCATGCGACGTACGACAGAGACGCGACAGGCCGTCGAGTACCGGAAGGTAGGCTTCCCCCGCGCCGTAGTGCTCGAGGCACTGGCCCCAGGCCAGCCAGACGCCGCGCGCCGTGGCATCGTCTCGGACGGCGTTGACGAGTGTGGTCTTGCCGATGCCGGGCTCGCCCGTCACGAAGATGACCTGCCGTTCGCCGATCAGGGCGCGTTCGAGCCAGCGATTCATGGTCGCGAGCTCCGCCTCGCGGCCGAGCACGCGCACCCCTTGCGGCGCCGCGACGCGCGCGGCGCGCATAATCGCGGTTGCGGTTTGAGCCGTCTTGGATGGAGGTGGGCTGGGAGCGGTGGCGCCCTCGGCGATTCGACCGATGAACCGGTAGCCGCGCCGATGAGCCGTTTCGATGAACTGTGGTGAGGCCGCGTTGTCGCCGAGCGCGTCGCGTACCTGCCGAACGCTGTCCTTCAGCACGGCGTCGGTGACGAAGGTGCCCGGCCAGACGGCGTCGAGCAGCTGCTGCTTGGTCACGAGCTGGCCGGCGTGGGCGACGAGATGGCGCAGCACCGCGAACGCCTTTGGTCGCAGTGAGATCGCCTGCGGACCCTTCCACAGCTGCTCGTTCGCCGACTCGAGGCGAAAGCCGCCGAACGTCACCGCCCTGTCGAGCTGCATCACCGAAACATCACCGCAACATCACCGACACGTTATGACCGCGGTGCGAACCGCCCGCTATTCTCGGCCTGTGATGAAGGCAATGCAACGGGGCAGCGACTTCCAGCACACCGGCGCGTTCGTCGTCCAGTTCCGTACCGCCACCGACTTCGACCTCGGTCGGGTCGAGGGGCGGCTCGAACACGTCGCGTCCGGTGTGACCGCCCACTTCGAGTCGGCCGCCGAGCTCCTCGAGCTGTTCGCCCGGCTGTGGAAGGACGTGCAGGCGGATTCGCCAGCCGAAATCCAGCGAGGCGTGTCGTCGCCGAGTTGAGGTGCACATGATCGTTCAACACCTTCGCGATCGGATTCAGTTGATTACCCAGCCCGATCATGCCCGCCTGGCGCGAGCGATCATGGAGCACTGCGTCCCGCTCATGGCGCGGCCGCGGCGGGACACGATCCTCTTCGCGATTGCCGAACATGACAACGGGTGGTCGGAAGAGGATGCAGCGCCGCGGGTGAACCCGGTGACGCTGGACATCTTCGACTTCGTGACCGCGCCCGCAACCGTGCGGCACTCGGTCTGGCCGCGCGGTGTGTCACGGCTCGCCGGCAATCCGTGGGCGGCCGCGCTCGTCGCCCAACATGCGATCGTCGTCTACGACCGGTTCCGGCGCGCCGCCGCGTGGGAGCCGTTCTTCAGCGAGATGGAAGCCGCGCGTGACTCCATGATCAAACGGACCGGCGGGTTACTCGAGCACCTGTTGTCCGATTACGTCTTCGTGCGTCTCGCCGATCTGATCTCGCTGACCTTTTGCACCGGGTGGACCGACGAGCAACGATTCGGCGACTGGACGGTCCGTCTCTCTGGTACTCGCGTCATCGTGCCGGACCTCTTCGGAGGAGCTGAGATCCCGATCGCCATCGACGCGAAGGAGATTCCCGCGCGAGCGTATCGGTCGGACGCTGAGTTGCGAGGTGTCTTTCGACACGCGGTCGGGACCACCCTGCGAGGAACGGTCGCGGCGGTGGACGGATCTCCGGCTCCGGCGGTGTGACGCGGTATATCCTTCGGGCAGCGCAGCGATGCGATCGACTCTGCCCGCCTTCACGTGTGCGGCGCTCCTCTGCAGCCTGAGCTCGGCCCCCGTTCTTGCCGCGAGGAGCGCGCAGACCGCGGTTGCCGATGATTCTGCGCCGCCAGCCGATCGCTCAACGCCGCGCGCCGACGAGAACTCGCAGATCGCGCACCGAGAGTTGCTGGAGAAGCGCACGAAAGGACGCATCGACGTCTATTTCGTCGGCGACTCGATCACGCGGCGCTGGGGCGCCACCGACTATCCCGAGCTGCTCGCTAACTGGAACGCCAACTTCTTCGGGTGGAATGCCGCGAACTTCGGCTGGGGCGCCGATCGGATCGAGCACATGCTCTGGCGGTTGCAGGACGGCGAGCTCGACGGCGTCAGTCCAAAGGTGATCGTGATCCTCGCCGGAACCAACAACGTCGGGGCGCAGCCGGGTGGACCCGCCAAGATTGCCAACATCACCCGCGGCCTTCAGGCGCTCGTGGACACGTGCCGCCGGAAGGCGCCCGACGCGACCGTCGTACTCACCGCGATTTTCCCGCGGAACGACAACATGGCGGTGATGACGGAGATCGATCGCATCAACGCGAACCTCGCACAGATGGCCGATGGCGCGAAGGTTCGATTTCTCAACGTGAACAGCAGACTCGCCGATGCCAGCGGCCGGCTGTTCGAAGGGGTCATGAACGAGCGAGACAGGCTGCACCCCACGCTGAAGGGATATGAGGTCTGGGCGGAGGGGTTGAAGCCCATCCTGACCGAGCTGCTGGGACCGCGCGCGCCGATCGATTTGGCACCGCCACCAACCGGCGATCCGAGCGCTCGCCCGCGGTAGGGCGTTGCGGGTACACTTTTAGGCTTCGCCGAACCGCCATTCGCATAGCGAAATGTGCTCACGGGCCCTGGTGGAAAACGTGATCCGTCGTCAGCTCGGAAGCGTCGCGGTTGCCGTGTTTCTCGCCACGTGCACCTGGAGTGTGCTCGCGGCGCAGGAGTCTCGATCGCCGGTCACGCCCGCGGCTGCATCGTCGCCTGCGGACTATCGCAAGACTGTCACGACGTATTGCCTGACGTGCCATAACGAGCGACTGAAGACCGGAGACCTCGCGCTCGAGCGAATCCTCAACGACGACGTGTCCGCGCATGCGGACGTGTGGGAAAAGGTCATCCGGAAGGTCCGCGCCGGGATGATGCCGCCGGCAGCGATGCCGCGGCCCGACGAGGCCACGCGCGCTTCGCTTGTCAGCACGCTCGAAGCGACACTCGACCGCGCCGCACGCGCGACGCCGAATCCAGGGCGTCCGCTCGCGCATCGACTCAATCGCGCCGAATACGCCAACGCCGTTCGCGATCTGCTGGCGGTCGATGTCGACGTCAGCGCGATGCTGCCGCCTGACGATTCGAGCGGCGGCTTCGACAACAACGCCGACGTGTTGGGCGTCTCTCCCGTGCTGCTCGAGAGCTATCTCACCGCCGCCGAGCGCATCAGCGCGCTCGCGATCGGCGACCCGAAGACGCCGCCGATGGGCGAGCTGTTCCGGGTGCGCCAGGACGCGTCGCAGGATCGACACATCGAAGGCCTGCCGCTCGGCACGGTCGGCGGCCTGCTGATCAAGCGGACGCTGCCGCTCGATGGCGAGTATCAGTTCCAGGTGCGGCTGTTCCGCACCAACCTCGGGACGATGCGTGGTCTCGAGTACCCGCATCAACTCGAGATCGCCGTCGACGGGGTTCGTGTGCACCTGGCCTCGTTCGGTGGCGACAAGGAGATCGCCGCGTCGAGCGAGAACCCGACGACGACGGGCGACGACGTCGATGGGCGATTCACGGCGCGCGTCCCGCTGAAAGCCGGCCCGCACGAGATCAGTGTGGCGTTCCTGGAAAAGACGCACGCGCTCAACACGCGGCGATTGCAGCCCTACGTCCGAAGCTCCGCCGACACGATCGACTTTTCCGGGCAGCCGCACATCGACGAGGTGTTGCTCACGGGCCCGTTCAACCCGACCGGTCCCGGCGACACGCCGAGCCGCAAGCGGATCTTCGTCTGCATTCCGAAGACGCCCTCCGACGAGGCGCCATGTTCGCGACGCATTCTCTCCGCGCTGGCGCGCCGCGCCTATCGCGGCGATGTGGCCGCCGCCGACGTGAAGACACTCGAAGAGTTCTATACGCAAGGGCGCAAGGACGGTCCGCCTTCGCCGCGAAGCGGCTACGACGGGACAAGCGGCAGCTTCAACGCCGGCATCGATCTGGCGCTGCGGCGGATCCTGACGAGTCCCAAGTTCATCTTCCGGGTCGAGCGCGATCCGGCAAACGTCGCGGCCGGTGCCGCCTATAAGCTCTCCGACCTCGAGCTCGCGTCGCGGCTCTCGTTCTTCCTTTGGAGCAGCATTCCCGACGATCAGCTGCTCGACCTCGCCGAGAAAGGCCGGCTGTCGACCCCGGCGGTCCTCGATCAGCAGGTCCGCCGGATGTTGACCGATTCGAAATCGCAGGCGCTCGTCGACAACTTCCTGGGGCAGTGGCTGCAGCTGCGCAATCTGAAGAACAAACAGCCGAACTCGCACGAGTTCCCTGACTTCGACGACAACCTGCGTCAGTCGCTGGAGACCGAGATCGAGCTGTTCTTCAATTCGATCGTCCGTGAGGATCGGAGTGTCGTCGATCTCATGACGGCCGACTACACGTTCCTCAACGAGCGTCTAGCCAAGCATTACGGCATCCCGTCGGTGTACGGCACGCACTTCCGCCGCGTGACGCTGGCGGACGAGACGCGCCGCGGTCTGCTCGGCAAGGGCGCGCTGCTGATGGTGACCTCGCATCCGCATCGGACGTCGCCCGTGCTTCGGGGCAAGTGGATCCTCGAGAACGTGCTCGGCTCGCCGCCGCCACCGCCGCCCGACGTTGTCCCGCCGTTCCAGGAGGAGACGGAAGCGAAGAAGCCGCAATCGGTACGCGAGCGCATGGAGCAGCATCGCCGCAACCCGAGCTGCGCCGGCTGCCACCGGATGATCGACCCGGCCGGACTGGCGCTCGAGAACTTCGATGCCACCGGTGGCTGGCGGACTCGCGACGGCGGCACGCGCGGCGCGCCGGTGGACGCGTCGGGGCAGCTGGTCGACGGCACACCGATCAACGGTGTGGTCGAGCTGCGGCGCGCGCTGATCCGCGAGCCGGAGACGTTCGTCCGCACGACCACCGAGAAGCTGTTGACCTACGCGCTGGGCCGTGGGCTGACCGCGGCCGATATGCCGGCTGTCCGTGCGATCGCGCGCGAAGGGGCGCGGGAGAACTATCGGTTTTCGTCGATTGTGCTCGGGATCGTCCGCAGCGTTCCGTTCCAGATGCGGGTGAAATCGGCCGGCGGCGACGGTTCGGGCGCCAGGATTGTCCGCCTCCGCCACGTCGGGTCGCGATGCGACCCGACAGAGCAGTGCTGATTGGCGGTTCGCGCAGCGAACCGCCCCGGCGAGACCTCGCCGGAGCGCTTCGCGCAAAGGCGGGCCCAGAATTAGTCGTCAACCGCACCGGTCCGGTAGGGGATACTGAGACGTTGTAGGCCGATTCGAGGAGTCTGTGATGTTCATCAGCAGGACGGCTCTCTCACGACGGACGGTGCTTCGTGGCATGGGCGCCACACTGGCGTTGCCGCTGCTCGACGCGATGGTTCCGGCGCTGACGCCGACCGTCGGCACGGCTGCTGCGCCGGTGCGCCGATTCGGCGCGGTGTTCGTCCCGATGGGCGAGCGGCCGAGCCATTGGACGCCGACCACGACCGGTGCCGGCTTCGAGTTCAGCCCGATCCTCAAGCCGATCGAATCATTCCGCGATCAGGTCATCGTCGTCTCGAACCTCGATCGGCCGCTCGCCGGCACGCACGCCGTCAGCACGGGCACGTGGCTCACCGGCAGCGCGCCGAAGCGCACCGAGGCCGAGGATTTTGTCGCCGGCACGTCGCTGGATCAGATCATCGCCAACCAAATCGGTCGCGACACCGTGTTCCCGTCGATTGAGATCGGAACCGAAGACTTCACCGGCTACGTCGGCGCGTGCGACGTCGGCTACAGCTGCGCCTACATGAACAGCATCGCATGGAAGACGCCGACCACGCCGCTGCCGATGGAGACGAACCCGCGCGTCGTGTTCGAGCGCATGTTCGGACGTCCGGGCTCGACCGAGGAGCGTGTCACGCGCATGCGGCAGAACCGCAGCATCCTCGATTCCGTGACCGGCGATGTCGCCGCGCTCGAGCGCGGGTTGGGCGCGCGCGATCGCGTCAGGCTCGACGAGTACCTCGAGCACGTTCGCGAGATCGAAGCGCGCATCCAGCGCGCCGAGAAGCAGGCGGCGACCGAGATCACGGTGCCCGTGGCTCCCATCGGCATCCCGGATTCCTGGGAAGAGCACGCGAACGTAATGTTCGATCTGATGGCGGTGGCATTCGAGGCCGATCTCACGCGCGTCTTCACCTTCATGCTGAATCGCGAGGCGAGCCAGCTGGTCTTCCCGAACCTCGGGTTCAACGAGCCGTGGCACCACGTTTCGCACCACGGCAACGAGCCGGAAAAGCTGGCGCTGCTGGTGAAGCTGAATACGTGGCAGATCGAGCTGTTCGGCAAGTTCCTCGGCCGGCTGCGCTCGACGCGCGACGGCGACGGCACGCTGCTCGATCACTCCACACTGTTGTGGGGCAGTGGCATGAGCGACAGCAACACGCACTCGCCGCTGGACGTTCCGTACTTGATGGTTGGCGGCGGCGCCGGCGCGTTCAAGGGCAACCGCCACCTGGTCGCGCCGAAGGGGACGCAGCTCGCGAACGTCATGCTGACGGTCGCGCAGAAGCACGGCTGCGAAACCGATCGCTTCGGTGTGAGCACAGGGGCGTTCGAACTGTGAGAGTCGTAGAAACGGAGGAGGACGGAGCAACGGTCTCACAGGAG
>DASRJR010000005.1:0-3305 GCA_035649395.1 Vicinamibacterales bacterium | reverse complement strand
CGCGCACGATCCGCAGCCTCGCACCGCGCTCAGTGATCAACGCGTCGCCGCTCGGCAGGAACGACAGGCTGAACGGATGCACCAACCCGCGCGCCACCACGACGACACGCAGCTTGTGCTGCTCCGCCGTGTCAAAGGTGTACGGCCCCGCGGTCAGTGTGACGGGCGCAATCCCGATCTGCGGCTGCCCTTGTTGCGCGGTGATGACAGTGGTCACGGCAAGACCCAAGACGAGGACAAATGTAACGACGCGCGACATCGAACCTCCTGCACGGCGGGTCTTTAGACCCGCCGATCTAAACCGCATCTGACAACGAGGTGAAATTGAACCCTCGAATCCGCAACGCGGGCATCATCCGGCCTGCCGTCGTCGGCTCGGGTTTGCCGATCTCCTCGAGCCGATTCAGCATCAGCAGCGGACTCTCGTTCCAGCGGAAGTTCTTGAGCGCCCGCGTCACTTTGCCCTGCTCGATCAGAAACGCGCCGTCGCGCGTCAGTCCGGTCTGCAGCACCGTCCGAGGATCGAGCGCGCGGATATAGAAGAAATGCGTCACCAGAATCCCGCGCTCGCACCCGGCGATGAGCTCCTCGGTGCTCTTCGAGCCGCCCGCCAGCGTGAGCCCGCCGGCCAGCGGCGGCGCGGTCGGCTGCTTGCCCTGCTTCTGGGCCCAGAACCGCGAGTAGGCCAGATTTCGAAGGATGCCCTTCTCGATCCAGAGCGTCCGATTGATCGGAAGACCCTGGTTGTCGAATGGCTCGGCCAGCAACGCCGGATCGGTGGGATCGGAATAGAGCGTCACCCGCTCGTCGACGACCTTCTCACCGATTCGATTGCCGCCGCCGGTCTTCGAAAACGGACTGCGACCTTCATCCGCGTTCCGGGCGTTGAACGCTCCCGCCAGCAGCGGCACGAGGTCGGTCACCGCCTGCGGCTCGAGGACGGCGGTGTACATCCCGGGCTCGATCGTCTGCGGATTGCGGCTCGCCACCGCCTTCTGCGCGGCGATCCGTCCGATGGCGGCGGGATCGATCGCACCCCAGTCGCGGGCACCGGCCGACGCCCACCCACTCCCTGTGCCGTCGGGCGTGCGGGCCGTCATCGAGAACTCGGCGTCAGTGGAGCGGTGATAGGCGAACAACCCGTTGCTCGTGGCGACAGCGGTGGCACGAGCCGTCGCCTCGAGAAATCCGGCCGAGAAGACCGCACCGGCCGGCTTGCCTGATGCCGTCGCCGCGTTCACCGCCCGTTGCACCGCCGATGCCCGCGTTTCCGGATCGAGATCTGCGGTGCTGCTCACGTACGCGTTGACTGCGGAGTACGTCTGAGGACCGAGCTCGGGCATCAACTCGGGATCTTCAGGAGCCAGGCGGGCCAGACGAATTGCCAGGTCGACCGTCCGCTTCAACGACGCTTCGTCGAGCACGTTGCTCGTGGCCGACGCACGTCGGCGGCCGAGGGTGACGGTGATCGTGACCGTGGTGTCGGTGATCCCGCCCGACGTCGTGATGCTGGCATCGGCGAAGCGCGTATTGCCGCTCCACTCGCTGACGATGTTGACGCGCGTCTGGTCGGCCTGGCTGAGCGTGATGATGTGATCGGCCAGCTCTTTCGCCTGGTCGCGCGTGATCAGCGGCACGGCGTCGGCCGCGGCGGCGCGCCGGGGCTGCGTCTGAGCCATCACGCGCTCCGAGCCGTGTTGAGAATCGTGACGTTGCGGAACCGCGCCGGCACGCACCCGTGGCTGACCGAGTTGCTCTGCGACGGCTCGCCCTTGCCGTCAGTGAACGCGCCGCCCAGCCAATAGGACGAGGGGCCGCCGATCAGATCCATCGAGCTCCAGAACACCGGCGTGTTGGCTTGATACGCCACGTCCTTCAACATGCCGGTGATCTTGCCGCTACGGACTTCGTAGAACGCCTGGCCTGAGAACTGAAAGTTGTAGCGCTGATGATCGATCGACCATGACCCGCGATTTCGAATCAGCACACCGCGCGTCGTGTCTTTGACGATATCGTCCACGCCGATATCGTTGGGGCCGGGCAGCAGCGAGACGTTCGGCATGCGCTGGAACTGGACGGCGTTCCACGACTCCGCGAACGAGCAGCCGTGCGATCGCGTCACGCCGGTCAACTTCTGAATCCGCGCCACCTGCTCTCGCGTCGTCTGGTAGTCCTTGAAGACGCCTTTCTCAATCAGGAGCCACTTGTCCGCCGCGACGCCCTCATCGTCCCAGGCGACCCGGCTGAGAGAGCCCTCCTGCGTGCGATCGGCCTGCACGTTCATGATCGGCGGGCCGTACCGCAGCTGACCGATCACCTTCTCCGGCGGGGCGACGAAGCTGGTGCCCGCGTAGTTGGCCTCCTGGCCGATTGCGCGATCCAGCTCGGTGGGGTGACCGATCGACTCGTGGATAGTGAGCCAGAGATTCGTCGGTTCGAGAATCACGTCGTACTGGCCTGCCTCCACGCTCCTGGCCGTCAGCTTCTCGGCGGCGATTGACGCCCACCGCTCGGCGTTGCCCGGCATGTTCAGCGACTCGACGTACTCCCAGCCGAGGCCGCGCGGCGCGAGCTCCTCTTCGTAGGTCTGAAAATCGCCGCCGTCGATCGCGGTCGCGGAAAACGAGGGGCCGACGCGGATCACCGTCTGCGTCACGCTCGTCCCCTCGGACGTCAGCAGCGTTTTCACTTCGCGAAGCAGCTGCAGGCTCGAGCTGGCAAAGCGGACGTTCTTCACTTTGAGCGCGGCTTCGTTGGTCGCCAGCAGGAGCGCGATCTTGTCTTCGATCGGCACCTCGAGGGGGTCGCGCCGCACCGGTGTGATCCAGTTGCCCGTGACACGTGGCACCGGTGCGAGCTCCACTCGATGCTTCTGTACAGCTCGGGCTGCACGCGACATCGCGATCGCGTCGAGCGCCGCCGTGCGCGCGGCCGCGCGCGTCATCGTGCTGGTCGCCGCAAAGCCCCAGCAGCCCTCGACCAGCGTGCGCACGCCGAGTCCATAGGACTCACCGTCGTTGACGCCGGTGATCTGGCGCTCGCGCGTGGAGATCGTCTGACGTCGATAGCGCCCCACACGGACGTCGGCGTAGGAAGCGCCGGCGCTACGCGCCGCGTTCAACGCCTCGTTCGCGACATCGAGCGCCGCGCGGCTCGGGCCGGGCGCCTCGAGCGTCTGTGCTGCGGGATCGAGCGAAAGCGGACCAGCAGCGGCCAACGAGGCGGCAGTGGCTGCAGTGGTTTTGAGGAAGTCGCGGCGAGTGGGCTGCATGGTGAATCGCAGGAATCAAGATTCAGCTCTGGGC
>DASRJR010000004.1:0-7244 GCA_035649395.1 Vicinamibacterales bacterium | reverse complement strand
CCCATCCAGGTTGGATTCGGCTCGGGTTCGAGCGATCGGCCGTCCATCCAGATCTGCCGATGCATGCCGTCTTCGTAGGCCACCATGATGAGCGTCGGCGTTTGCACGATGCGGTAATCGCGGTAGCGCGTCGTCAGATAGGCGGGACCGAGCGGGAGGCACTGCGTCTCCATGCTGTCCTTGCCGAACTCGAGCGATCGCTTCATGAACAACTCGTGCGCCCACGGCGCCACGTCGCTCGTCTTCAGGTCGGCGAGGATGTTGTTGTAGTAGCGATCGCCGCCGTCGTTCTTCCACAACCCGGAGAGGTCAGGTTTACCGTCAGCCGTGCGCGGCGCGGGTGCCTCGAGGTTCGGCTTGCCGTCACGCAGTCGCGGCAGGCCGGGCGTTTGAAGCTTGATCCACTGGGCATCGAGAGCGGCAACCGCACACACGACGAGACCAGCGCAGACAAACTGCGAGATTGGGCGCATGCTGGGGATCTCCAGGATGCGCCCATTATAGGGCGCGTCCGAGCCTTACTGGATGCAGCCGACGCCGGGCCCACCGTCCGAGAGACCGGCGACGAAATCCGTGACGAACGTGTTGTTCGCCCAGCCATTCGCATCACAGCCGCTATTGGCGTCGTTCAAATCGACAAAGCCATTGCCGGTTGCCGTGTTCATCCGGATCGTGTTCGACGTCGCTCCATTCTGGACGAGGATGCCCTGACTGTTGCCGTTGGTGGTGTTGCCGACGACGACGTTGTCTGTGGCAGTGCCTAACCCCGGACCGATCTCGATCCCGAACAAATTACCGGTGACGGTGTTTCCGCGAATCTTCGCCGAGGAGCTCCCGATCACCGTGATCCCGGGACTGGGCACGCCACCACCGGCAGTGGTGTTGCTGACCGTATTGTTCTCGACCAGATTGTTGTCGGAGTCCTGAAGCGTCACTCCGACGGAGCCGTTCGCCGAAACGATGTTGGAGGAAATCGCGTTCCCTGTGGAAGCGTTCTGGACTAACACACCCGCGCTGACCGAGACAGCGGGGTCGGCGACATTATTCGAAATCGTGTTGTCGCTGACGATGTTCTGGTCAGAGCCTTCGATCCGCACGCCGATCACATTTGTCGTGATCTGACTGTTGCTGATCCGATTGTTATTCGAGTCGTGAAGCTGGATTCCATCCCCGTTGCCAACGAGCACCATTTCGCTGACCCGAACATTGTTCGACGTATCGAGGCGAATGCCATTGCCAAAATGTCGAATCGTACCGTTTCGTATGCGGACACGTGAGACCAGACTGACTTCGATGCCGGCGCCTGTCCCGTCGCCGGCGAGGAAGAACCCTGCCAGATTGAATCGCACGTTATCGCCATTGATGAGAATGGCCGTGCCTACACACGTCAGATTGCCAACGAGCTCGTAATCACCAGATAGGCTGAGAACTTGACCGCAAGTCGTCACAGGCGTTGGCGCCGCCACCGCGGCGCTTGCATGAAGCACCACGATGGTCAGTGCGGCGATCAGGGATTGGTACAGTCCACGGGCGTCGACGAGCTTGCACATTGTCATGTTGCCTCGTTGATGGGGGACGTGACTGGTTTATACACCCGCGAGCGTGCGAGTGGATGCATTGCGAGCGTGCGAGTGGATGTATTGATTGACACGAGGTGAATTTCTATGCATCCACCTCGACGGTTGTGAACGTGATGCCGCAGCGCGACGTTCGTCTCAGGTGAGGCGATCGATTTCGACGAGATCCTCGCGTGTCAGTTGCCAGTTCGTCGCGGCGGCGTTCGCTCGCACCTGCTCCGGCGTCGTCGCGCCGGCAATGACTGAAGCCACCTGTGGCCGCGATGCGAGCCACGAGATCGCGAGCTCGAGCAGCGTGTGGCCGCGCGACGCGGCGAACGCCTTCAAGGCTTCGGCGATGCGGACGTTCTTCTCGGTCGTGAAGCGCGACGTCCACGACAGTGAGAGACGGCTATCGCTCGGCGCCGGTTTGCCAGGTTCGTACTTGCCTGTCAGCAGCCCGCTCGCGAGCGGGAAGTAGGGCAGGAAGGCAAGTCCGAGACGCTCGCATGCCGGCAGCACACTGCGCTCCGGTTCGCGGTGCAGCAGGCTGTACTCGTTCTGCAGGCTGACGAACCGGGCCGCGCCGGTCCTGGTCGCACGCTCGGCCTCGTCCAACTGCTCGGCAGAGAAGTTCGAGCAGCCGATCTCTTTCACCTTGCCCGCCTTCACCAGATCGTTCAGCGCGCCGAGCGTGTCGGCGATCGGGACGGTCGAATCGGGCTGATGCAGCTGATAGAGATCGATGCGGTCGATGCCGAGGCGCGTCAGGCTGTCGTCGCACGCGCGGCGGACGTACTCCGGCCGCGCGCCCTTTCGCTTGTCGTCGACGGCCATGCCGAACTTGGTGGCGACGATCGCCTGATGCCGACGACCTTTGAGCGCGCGGCCGAGGAACTCCTCGCTCTTGGTGGAGCCATAGATGTCGGCGGTGTCGAAGAAGTTGATGCCCGCGTCGAGCGCCGCGGCGACGACGCGCTCGGTCGCGGCCTCGTCGATCCGCATGCCGAAGTTGTTGCAGCCGAGGCCGACGAGGGAAACGCGGAGGGAACCGATCGAACGGAAATCCATCCGACAAGCATAAGGGCAGGTCCGGCTGAAGCCGGACACTACATCGCGGTCCGGCTGAAGCCGGACACTACATCGCGGTACGCGCCGATCTGCTCGACCGATCGCGCGTCGCGTCGCCAGCCGACGAAGTCGTGTAGGATTCTCCGCTCGTCCTCGCGCCCGAGCGAATCGCGCATCTCGATCTCGACGATGCGGTTGTGCTCGGGAAGCGGCAGCCTGGGGCGCAGGAGGTCTCGGGAGAAGTCGTACCACCCTGCACCCAACCCGATGGCGATCGCCAGCGCCAGGCCGCCCGCGATCGCGAGGCCCGGATACTTCCTGAGCATCCGGAGCCCGAGTTTGACGTCGGTCGTGGAGATCGTCACAACGAGAGCTTGGACGCTCGCCGGCCGAGATGTGTTCAATGTTCGCCTCGTGTCCAGCCAACGTTATGGTGGGAAGGTGGCCGAGGATGGCGAAGAAGCAGCAACGTCGTCGCAAGGCAACACGAGCGGCGACCGCGAAGCGTAAGGCGGTTGTCCAGGCCGTCATCACGATCAGGGCAATGGTCGGCGGTCGTCTGGTGACCCAGAACGTGCTGCAGACCGCTCCGCTCCAACGGCTGGCGGAGGAGTGGACCTACATCCTGCGCTCTCGAACCCGATGGTCCGACGATCCTGACTTGCGCCTGTCGGTGCGGGATCGCGCACTGCGCGATCTCGAGCACGTCGGTGTGCCGCTCGCATTCCTGAAGAAGCTGGCCACGGCATCGCACGTCGAGGTCGAGCTGCATCCGTGGAGCGTCGACGACACGAGCGTGAACGTGATCCACGAGGCGGCCTCGGAAGTGCCCTGGGAGTATCTGCTGAGCGCCGGGACACGGGGGGTCGGGCGGTACCACTCGATGTTGATCACGCGGCTCTTCCGGAACGCCGCCAAAGCGGTGATGCCGGCGCTGCCCGAGCGAGTGCTCTTCATCGAGAGCTCGCCCGGCCGGTTCGAGGACGTCTACGATTTCAAGCTGGAACGCGATCGGATTGCCGCGGCGGTCGGCGCCGACAGCCGCACCAGCGATCCCGCCGGCGCGCACGCCACGCTCACCGTGTCGGCGACCGAGAATCTGACCCAACTCAAGCGCCGCATTCGCGGCACCGCCTGGGATGTGCTGCACGTCAGCGGACTCGACACCCATCAGGCGACCTGGTACCTCGATTCTCTGTACACCGAGCTGAAGGACGACAAGCCGGCGGTGTGGAAGAAGATCGTCGACCCGCTGGATCGCATCCGCGACGGGATGATCCTCCGGGAATCGAACATCGCCGAACTGCCGCTGCCGTACGACGAGCTCGCCTCCGCGCTCATCGATTCGTCGCGACCGCCATCGCTGGTCACCCTGAATCTGTATTACTCAGGTGCGCGCATCGCCAGAGAGATGGTGGCGCGCGGCGCGGGTGTGGCGCTCGGGTTCCTCGACGAAATCGACGACGACCTCGCCGAGCGCTTCTTCCAGGCGTTCTACTGGCAATGGTGCCGCCCCGGCAGCACCATCTCCCGCGCCTTCATGGAGGCGTGGGGCAAGATGAAGAGCGATCGTTTGCACGGCACCGCGATCGTGATCTGGATGGGCACGAGCGTCTTCGACGAAATCGAGATTGCGGGGCGGGCGGCCGCTGCCGCCGCGGCCCCGACCGAAACCCGCGCGCAGATCCGCGAACGTCTGGACGACGCTCCCATCCGCGATCTGTTGCAGGTGCAGGTCGAAGTGGCCGACGAGGTCAACTACTCGCTGCTCCACAACGACCGCTCGCTGCTCGACCGGCTGACGCTGACCAAGCTGGTGAAGGATTCGCTCGAGGACATCAGGGTCGAGGTGGAGCTGAACCTCGGCGATCAAAATTACCCGTACCGGTGCACCTTGATGGTGCTCGACGAGCCCCAGGTCGAGATCGGCCGCCGGATTCGAATCCCACTGATCGCGACGTTGCCGCGTTCACTCAGGGAACGCGTGATCTCGACACTCTACGTGAAGGTCACCTGCGGCAACCGGACGGCGTACGAGGAGACGAAGCGGATGACGCTGATCCCGGTCGACGAGTGGGTCGACGACACCGAGAAAAATCCGTGGCTGCCCTCGTTCGTGCTGCCGCGCGATCCAGCGGTGCTGAAGATCATCAATTCGGCGCGCCGCTATTTGATCGGCATCAACGACGATCCTGCCGCCGGTTTCGACGGCTACCAATCAGTCGATGAGGAGGCGGAGAACCCGACCGCCGGCGTCGATGCCCAGGTGCAGTCGATCTGGACGGCGATCGTCAACGAGTATCGGTTGCAGTACATCAATCCGCCGCCCGCGTACTCAGAACAGAGCCAGCGTCTTCGGACGCCGACCGACATCCTCAACTCGAACACGGGCACGTGCATCGATCTCGCGCTGCTACTGGCATCGTGTCTCGAGTACATCGACATCTATCCCGTCGTCGTGCTGCTCTCCGGGCACGCGTTCGTGGGGTATTGGCGATCCGAGGAGGCGCACGATGCGTTCGTCGAAGTGCTGCACGTGCCGGTCGAGGTGCCGCCAGTTGGCAGCGCGCTGGCGCGCGAGGGGGGCGATCGGCTGGTCGAGGAATTTGGATGGCGTCTCACCCGCCTGCACTACGACGAGATCATGGAGTACGTGACGTCGGGTGATCTCGTGATGCTCGAAGCGACGTATCTGACGGCCGCCTGGGGCTTCGCCGACGCGATCAAGGAAGGTCGGGCGAACATGCGCAGCCGCCGCGAGTTCGACAGCCTGCTCGACATCCGCTTGGCCCGGTCGGCGACGCCGCCGGTGACACCGTTGCCAATCATCAACGACTGACGAGAGTCCGATGACCTCACTCACTGCGTCCGACCCGGCGCGTTATCTGTCGCACATCGAGGCGAACCGTCGCGAGCAGGATTTGTTCAAGGACCTCTACGTCTCGGCCGATCCTGCGGAGCGGACGGTGGCGTCGCTGCGCCGGCGACGGCGTCGCGCCGTGAACGCGCTCGACAGTCCGATGAAATCCGTGTCGCTGGTCGAGGAGAACGGCACGTTGTACTGGCGCGATGGGATTCCGTCCCGGTCGGTCGCCCGCCGCCGCGGCCGTCGCGGCCTCGACGCGACGAGCGAAGGCTCGCTGGTGCTGACGAAGGAGTTTCCGACGCTCGCGCCCAACAAGATCATCGCCGCCGTCGGCGCGATCGATCGTCGACTCAACGACGCGATCGACGACTCGCTGCGGTCGCGGCTTCGTGCGGTCCGGCAGACACCTGCTGGATCGTTCGTGCTGCAGGAGGCCGACGTCGCGGGACCGTTCACCGGCCGGACGCTGCTGTTCGTGCACGGCACGTTCTCGAACGCGAGAAACATGCTGGCTGAGTTCTCGGCCGCCGACGGGCGGGGCCTGCGATTCCTGAACAAGGCCGTGAAGAAATACGATCGCCTGCTCTGCTTCGAGCATCCGACGTTGTCGGTGAGCCCGGTGATCAACGCGCTGGAGCTCGGCCGCGCACTGGCCGGCTCGAGCGGGCAGATCGATGTCGTGGCCCACAGCCGCGGCGGACTGGTCGTGCGCTGGTGGCTGGAGGCGTTCGGCAACTCGCTGCGCCTGGCGACGAACGCACAGGTGCGCGCCGTGCTCGCCGGAGCGCCGCTGCATGGCACCTCGCTCGCCGCGCCCGACAAGATTCAGCACGCGATGAGTCTGCTCTCCAACATCGGCACGTTCGCCGAGAAGACGATGAGCCTGGTGGGGCTGGCGAATCCGTTTCTCTGGGTGGCCGAGAAGCTGATCGAAGTCATCGTCTCGGTCACCGGCGCACTGGCGCGGACGCCGCTCGTCGACGCGCTGACCGCGCTGGTGCCCGGGCTGTCAGGTCAGTCGGCCGTCAACAACAACCACGAAATCAATCGCCTCAGAATCGGCCCGTGCGCGGTCGACCCGGCCTACTACGCGATCGTCTCGAACTTCGAAACATCGAATCCAGGATGGAAATTCTGGCGCAACTTCCGCAAGGATCGCGTCCTCGACGTCGCGACCGACGTGGTGTTTCCGCGCGAGAACGATCTGGTCGTGGATACGTGGTCGATGACCGACTTCGGCGTGCCGCGGCTCAAGCTCGCCGGAGCGGCGTGCGACTTCGGCACGTCCGACACCGTCTGGCACTGCAACTACTTCCGGCAGGAGAAATCCATCAACTACATCGCGTCCCGGTTCGCGCTCTCACTCGATTGAGCGTCGCGACTCACCGCGGGCCATGTCGTCGTGTTGTGGGCGTCAGCCCGTGCGGATCACCGCGGGGCGTGAGCCCGGTAGATCGAACGGAGCGAACGGCGCAGCGGCTTCAGACGCGCCGCCGACACGCCGGGCACATCTGATTCAGCAAGCAGGTACGCGTGCACCTCGTCCTCGAGGACGCGGCGATGATAGCCGAGTGACGCGAGATGACGGGCGATCGCGGCCGTGTTGAAGCGGTGCATGGCTGCACGCACCTCGCGTCGGTAATCGGACCGCATGAAGAACAACGCGTGCGCGAGCTCGTGCGTCAGGTCGTCATCGTCGTAGAGCCCGATGACGTAGAAGGGAGGTCGCACTCGGCGGAACAGGCGAAGCA
>DASRJR010000003.1:0-9954 GCA_035649395.1 Vicinamibacterales bacterium | reverse complement strand
CCTGCGCTTGAGCCGCGGTGACGCCGGGCTTCAAGCGTCCGATTCCGAAGAGCCACTGCTGCCCGCGCCGCGAGAGGCGGCGCAGATCGTCGCCGTCGGGATACGCGGTCAACGGCACCCACACGTTCATCGTCTCCAGGGAATGACCGCCGAACGATGAGTGAGCCACACCAACGACCGTGAATGGACGTCCGTTCAATCGAATCGTGCGGCCGATGATCGACGGGTCGGCGGCGAGCGCCGTCCGCCAAAGGTGATCGCTGAGCACCGCAACGGTCACGGGCGCCGACGGCAACTCCTCCTCGGGCAGGAACCCGCGGCCCAATTGCATGGTCACGCCGAGCACCGAAAAGTAGTTCGCCGTCACCAGCGCGCCGCTTACACGCAGCGGGCTGATGCCGTCGGCGCCGAGTCCGAACGACGCGTTGATCCGGCTGGCGGCGAGTCCCTCGAACACCGTCTGACGAGCACGATAGTCGACGAAGTTCGGGTACGAGAACGTGTCGAAATCGCCGCCGTGCCAGACCGGGCCTTCGGCGCGGCGGTCTGTTCGTCCGACCTCGACGAGCCGATCGACGGCGGTCATCCCGGTGCGAGGCTGAACGAGGTAGGTGTCCGCTACGTTGAAGACGAACGCCGTACCGGCGATGCCGATCGCAAGCGAGATCACCGAGACGAGCGTGAACAGCGGACTCGTCCGCAGCGTTCGCAGCGCGTGCCGAACGTCCTGCCACAGTGCATTCACAGGGAGCACCTCCCGCCCCATAGACGCCGCACCGCGGGAAATCGTTCAGTCGCTTTTCGATCGGCCTCGATCGAGCAGTCGCTCGGTCAGGGTCCGCCGCGATGGCGAGAAGTGGCCGACTGCGGCGCGGACATACGGGCCGAGCTGTCGTGACGCGTACGCCGCATAGCCGACCTCACGGATCTCGCCGAGCGTCGTCCGATAGTGGTCCAACAGTGCCGCGGCCATCACCTGCCCTGTTCGAGTGGCGCCGACCCGGGCAGAGGCCGACAGCCAGCGAACGCCGTCGGGCAGTCCGCGCACCGCGGACATCGCCATCATGGACGAGGTCTCGAACACCGAGCGCTCCTGCCGCGCCGCCTCATCGCGCAGCTGAAGCCACACCGTCGTGACCGTTTCAGGCGACGGCAGCCGATCGGGTTTGAGCCCGCTCGCCGATTCGCGTATCTCGCTCCACTCCTGACGCAGCGCGGCAACGTCGAGCGGTGGCGTATTGATGGTTGCGGCCAGACGTCCGGATGTCCGCTCGAGGCCGTCGAGCATCTGATCGACGCTGGTGAACTCGGTCTCCTTGTCGAGCAGGCCCTGCTCCTTGAGTGCCGTCGCGATTTCAGGGATCAACTGACGGCCCGCGCCGCAGACATCGGCCAACGCGGCAAGGACCCAAACCGGCGACGCGCGAAACGCCACTACCCCGAGCGCTTCGATGACGTTGCCGGCCGTTCGTCGCACCAGGAGATCGCCCGTCAGGGCGTCCTCCTTGGCGTAGACACCCTCGACACCACCGACCTGCTCGATCAGAATCCGTAGTGTCGTATCGACGAGATTGCGATACAGCTGTGTCTTGCGAAGACGGTCGGGCAGCGCAATCTCGCTCGCTTCGCGAACGAGCCCGGCGCCGAGCCCCAGCACCGACCGCACGACCCGCTCCGGAAGCGAAAGCAGATATCGTTTCGCCGACATTGATCGATTTGCGATTTACGATTCGCCGGGCCTAAAGGGCAAGGCCCGGCCTACACTACATGCTATGCGGCGTTTAGCAATCTTGGCGCTGGTGGTCGCGGCGGGCGTCGTCGCCGATGTGGCCGCGTTGGATTGGCCGCAATTCCTGGGGCCCGACCGCAACGGCACCTACAGCGGGCCGCCGCTGCTCGAGACTTGGGGTTCGTCCGGACCGAAAGTCGCCTGGCGCAAGCAGGTCGGCCAAGGGTTCGCCGGTCCGGCCGTCATCGGCGCTCGCGTGCTCCTGTTCCATCGCGTCGGCAACGAAGAGGTGCTCGAGGCGCTCGACGCGCGCACTGGCAATTCGACCTGGCGATACGCCTACCCCACGACCTATCGAGACGACTTCGGTTTCGACGAAGGTCCGCGCGCCGTTCCCGTCGTCGCCGACGGCATCGTCTACACGTTCGGTGCGCAGGGGCAGCTGCACGCCGTCGATCTCGCAAAGGGGACGCGCGTCTGGAGCGAAGACACGATGAAGCGCTTCAACGTGCCGAAGGCCTTCTTCGGCGCGGGCGGTTCGCCACTGGTCGAAGGCGGACGCGTCATCGCCAACATCGGCGGTGATAAAGCCGGTGTGGTCGCCTTCGACGCCAAGACGGGCAAGGTGGTCTGGACGGCCACTGAGGACGATGCCAGCTATTCGTCGGGTGTGGCAGCGACGATCGCCGGGCGCCGACTGGCGGTGTTCCTTACGCGCGACAACCTGCTCGGCCTCGATCCCACCAACGGCGCGATTCAGTTCCAACGCCGCTGGCGAGCGCGGATCGCGGCGTCGGTCAATGCCGCGACGCCCCTCGTCGTCGGCGACTTGATCTTCGTCTCGGCCGAGTACGGGCCTGGTGCCGGCGTCGTGCGAGTCGAGGGGTCGAAGCTGGTCGATCTGTGGAACTCGGACGACGTCCTCTCGAATCATTACGCCACGAGCGTGTACCACCAGGGCTACCTTTACGGGTATCACGGACGCCAGGAGTTCGGCCCGAGCTTCCGCGCCGTGGACATGAAAACGGGCATGGTGAAGTGGAGTCAGGATCAATTCCGCGCCGGCAGCGTGCTGCTCGCGGGCGATCGCCTGCTCATCCTCCGCGAGGGCGGCGAGTTCATCGTGGCGCCGGCGTCTCCGCAGGGTTTCAAGCCGATTGCCCGCGCCCAGATCCTGCCGGGCGTGCTGCGTCCATATCCGGCGATCGCCGATGGCTTCCTCTATGTGCGCAATGAGAACACGCTGGTTTGTCTCGATCTTCGTCGTCAGTAGCGTCCTCTCGATCGCGTGGACGCTTACGGCACAACGAGGCCCCAATGCGCGCGAGGTTCTCGATCGCGCCATCGAGGATTTCTTGGCTGGACGCATCACCGAATCGGTCGCCGGATTCGACCAAGTCGTCAAGCTGGCACCGGACGCGGCACCGCAGTTGTGGCAGCGCGGCATCGCGCTTTATTACGCGGGACGGTATCGCGACTGCCGCGCCCAGTTCGAGTCGCACCGCACGGTGAATCCGAACGATGTCGAGAACCCGGCGTGGCATTTCATGTGTGTGGCCAGGGCCGAGTCGCCCGAGAAGGCGCGCTCGGCGCTGCTGCCGGTCGGCCCGGACCAGCGCTCGCCGATGCGCGAGATCTACGAGATGTTCAAGGGCACGATGCAGCCTGACGCGGTCCTCAAAGCCGCTCGCAGCGATGCGTCCTCGCAGTTCTTTGCGGAGTTGTACGTCGGGCTGTACTACGATGCGCTCAACGACGACCGGGCGCGGGAGCATCTGACGATCGCTGCGTCACCGCGATTTGCCGACGCGGGCGGGTATATGTATCGCGTCGCAACGCTGCACCCGCGAATTCGCAAATAGCTGATCAGCGCTTCGAATCAGCTCCGATCCTGTACAGATGCGAATGGCTCCGAATGAACAAGGAGCCCTGCGACACGGCCATTGACGCGAGCGTGTAGCCGTCGAGACGATTCACCGCCAGCTTCTTGAACTCGCGACCCGGAGCTACGACGGTCGTTTGCCCTTCCTCGCTCTGGAAGTAGATGCGGCCGTCGGCGAACACCGGCGACGCCGAGTAGTTGCCGCCGAGACGCTGCTGCCACAGGGTCTGGCCGCTCGACGCGTCGGCAAGCGTCAACACGCCGGTATCGCTCACGAAATACAAATCCTCGCCGACCAGCACCGGCGACGGCGTGTACGGCGCGCCGCGTGTGATCGTCCACGCGACGTGCGTGCGGGTCACATCGCCCTTCCCGTCCGGGCGCACAGCGATCAGCGTTGGCGTTTGGAATCCCGTGGCAATGTAGACGAGACCGCGGCCGAACACGGGACGCGGAACGTTCGAGAAGCCGTCGCCGTAGCTGACACGCCAGATCTCCTGACCCGTCGCCGGATCGTATGCCGCCGCCCGATAGGCGCCGACCGACACGATTTCATCACGCTCGCCAACGGTGATCGCGAGCGGAGTCGAGTACGCCTGATCGGCCGGGCGCCGGCGCGGCGTCTTCCAGCGAATCTTGCCGGTCGCCGTATCGAGCGCGACGACGTAGGCGTCACCGCCGTTGCCGTCGCAGTTGACGATGAGGAGATCGCGATACAGCGTCGGCGATCCGCCGTTGCCGTGCTGCGACTCGTACGGGAGACGCGTCGTCCACAGAACCTGACCAGACGTGGAGAGGGCTGCGGTTCCGTCGGCGCCGAAATGCACGTAGACCTTTTCGCCGTCCACGATCGGCGTTGGCGAGGCCCGGCTGTTCTTCGGGTTGATGACGCCGAGCTCTGTGATCTGGAACACCTCGGTGTTGACGACCTCGCGGCCGGTCTCGACGTCGTAGGCCAGCGCGCGCAGCGACGCGGTGACACGCCGCCCGTTCTTCATTTCGACGACGGTCGTCATCCACACCTTGCCGCCAGCAACGACCGGCGACGACCAGCCGAAGCCGGGCACAGGAGACTTCCACAGGATGTTGTGCGATTCGCTCCACTCGAGCGGCAGTCCGCGCTCGGTGGCGTGGCCCTGACCGGTCGGGCCGCGGAACTGAGGCCAGTCCTCCGCGGCGAGCGTCACCGCGGCGAGCACCAAGATAACGGAGGTGACGGAGAAAACGGTTGAACAGGAGAAACGAAGCAACGGAGGCCGTATTTCAGAATTCAACTCCGTTGCTCCGTTTCTCCTGTAAATCCGTTTCCTCCGTCCTCTCCGTTTTTCAGGTTAGGACTTCTGTACTTGGAAGTCGTCCACCATCACTTCCGTGACGTGGTTGACTCGGAAGCCGACAATACCATCGGCGTTCGCCTTGAGGTCCGCCTTCGGCATCGTGTGCACGACCGTTCCGTTGACGACGTACGAGATGGTGTTACCGGCGACGCGAACTTCGAGTACGTTCACGGATTTCCCGCTGTTGTCGGGCGTCTTGACGGCGGGGCTCTGCGTGTACGTCTTGACGTCTCGAGTGTCTTCGCCGGTGCGCTGCTTGATCAGGAACGTCCCGTTCTGGGCGACCGTGAAATACGTGTAGCTCTGGGTGCTGCCGTCGAGACCCTGGCCGCCAAACACGAGGCCGTAGTAGTTGGTGTGGCTGCTCGGCTTGACCAGCGTGAACGTCCCTTTGACGGTGTAGTTGCCCATCGCCGTGTTCGCGGGATTCCAGTACACGCCGGCGGGCCCACCTGACACATGGAAGCCCTTCCCCATGGCCATGAACGTGACATCTTTGCGATCGTCCGGATCCTGAGCGCTCGTGCTGCGATCGATCCGCATCTTCCAGCCCGCAGGCTTCTGAGCCGCGAGCGGTGCGACGAGTGAAGTGACGAGAGCCACGAGAACAACGCGCTGCAACATCGAGAAGTCTCCTGTCTGTTCAGGCGGGTCTGAAGACCCGCCTGTTACGAGGCCATCTTGCTTTACGGCAGGCTGACCACCTGCCGTTTACGAAGAGGTCTTCAAATACGAAGCGAGGTATGGCCGGGATCGCCCGGCCCGGTCGAGCTCTGGCGGCGCTTGTAGAGAATTATCACACCCGCCACGATCACGCTTCCGATCAGGGCAGCGAGCAGGAAAAGGCCCGCCATCTGAAACATGCCGATCAGGAAATCGAAGGTGAGATCGCGCGTCGGCGGCGGCTGCTTGCCGACGTCGACGATGATCGGCTTGTCCTGGAGCAGCATCAGCAGCCCCATCGGGTTCATTGGGCCGAGCTGCTCCACGACGATACGTCGAGCGCGAGTTCGACGAGCGTGCGCACGGCGACACCGGTCGCGCCCTTCGGTTGATACGGCTTGGCCTCCTCGGCCCACGCCGTCCCCGCGATGTCGATGTGGACCCACGGCTTGTCCCGTGTGAACTCCTTGAGGAAGAGCGCCGCGGTAATCGCCCCGGCGGAGCGGCCGCCGGTGTTGGTGAAGTCGGCGATTTCGCTCTTCAACTGATCCTTGTAATCGTCGTACACCGGCATCGGCCACGACCGGTCGCCCGCGCGCGCGCTCGCGCGACGCACCGCCTCGACCCAGGTGTCCGGCGCTCCGAACAAGCCACTGGTCGTCTTGCCGAGCGCGACCACGCATGCCCCCGTCAGCGTCGCGACGTCGACGAGATGCGTGGCGCCCAGTTCCTGCGCATACCAGAGACCGTCGCCGAGAATCAGCCGGCCTTCGGCGTCGGTGTTGATGATCTCCACGGTCTTGCCGCAGGCGCTCGTGAGCACGTCGCCCGGCTTCACGGCGCGCCCGCCCGGCATGTTCTCGGTCATCGGGACGATGCCGACGCAGCGCACCGGGGCGTTCAGTCGAGCGATCGCGGCCATCGCGCAAATCACCGCGGCGCCGCCCGACATGTCGTCCTTCATCTTGTCCATGTTCTCGGCCGGCTTGATCGAGATCCCGCCGGTGTCGAATGTGATGCCCTTGCCGACGAGACCGAGCACTACGTTTGACACCGCCTTCGGCGGATCGTGCCGCAGGACAACGAGACGCGGCGGTTCCTGACTGCCGCGCGCCACGCCAAGCACCAGTCCCATGTTGAGCGCCGCGATGCGCTGCTCGTCGAGCACCTCGGCGGCCAGGCCGGCGGCCTTGGCGATCGCGGCCGCCCGATCGGCAAACACGCGTGGCGTCAGCTCGTTGCCCGGTGCGTTGGCGAGCGCCCGCGCTTCGTTGCTGTACTCACCGAGCACGCGCCCGCGCGTCACCGCTGCGCCGATGCCGTGCTGATCGCCCTCGATCCACAGTTCTGCCGTTTCAACCCAGCTCGCGGGCGGACCGCTCGTCCGGAAGGACGCGCCATCGTAGTTGGCGAGGACGACGCCCTCCGACATTGCCTGGGCGGCTGATTCGGGCGACACGGCCGTTCGCGCCCGGTGCAGAATCGTGACGTGTGTCAGCCGACGCTGACGGGCTTGCAATCCACCGACGGTGGCCAGTCGGCGAAGCTGCTCGGTGCCGGCGTCCTTCCGCGCGCCGAGGCCCACCAGCAGCGCGCGAGTCGTCTTCCATCCCGACAGCGTCACGGCCAGGGTCTCGTACGGCTTGCCGGTGAGCTCTCCCCGCTCCCGGGCGCGCGTGACCTCGCCTCCGCTCGCAGCGTCGAGTCCCGGCACATCCGCGAGGTCATCATCGGAAAAAGTGGGAACCACCAGGACATCGGCCGCGATGTCGCGGACCGACCGTGCGTGCGCGCTCAGCGCGGGCGACCGAAAGGCCATCTGCATCGTTATCGGGCTCGCTTGTTCGGCTGCAGGTTCGGGCTTAGAATCAGGCGAGCCTGCTCCAGGGACAAGACAATGAGGTATCCGCGACGCGCGGTGTCCGCGCATCTCATCGTGCTCGCCGTCGTCATCGCGTGCGGTGGTGCATCGAGTGCGCAACGAAGTGGCGACGACCGGAAGCCCAGTCTATCACTCAAGGCGAACCCGCCCGTCGGCTTCTCGCCGCTGCGCGTGCGCCTCGTGGTCGATGTGAGGAACGGGCCCAACGACCATCAGGACTTCTATTGTCCTGGCGTGCAATGGGATTGGGGCGACGGCACCGTCTCGGAGAACTCCGAGGACTGCGACCCGTACCAGCCGGGAAAGAGTGAGATCCGCCGCCGCTACACGGTCGAACACGTGTTCCGCCAGGCCGGCACGTACCAGGTGTTCTTCCGTCTCAAGCAGAAGGCCCGCGTGATCGCAGCCATCAGCGCGAACGTCGAGGTTCGACCCGGCGTCCGCGAAGACCTTGGGCAGTGAGGTTTCCGTCGACCGAGTGACGGCGGACCTTCGGGAGCGCGTCCGCGGACGGTTGCGTGAACGCCTGCTCGCACACGGCGCCTCGCGCCACTTCGACGATCCCGAGCTCTTTGCCACGGTCGAACAGCTGCTGCAAACGGCGATCGCCGAAGGCGACGCCGGCGCGCTGTTGCTTCCCGAGCTTCTCGGCGACGCCGAGACCTGGCGTCTGCAGACCTCGATGCAGTATCAGTCTCATCGGGCGACCGGCCCCGCCGCACTGATCCTCTTCGTCAAACGCCGCGTCCTGATGCCCGTGTTGCGCTGGCTCTTCGAGTACAGCCGCGACAACTTCGAACGGCAGCGGCGGGTCAATCAAGTGCTCTTCGCGTGCATTCAGGAACTCGCGATCGAGAACGCGGCGCTGCGGCAGCAAGTGCGCGCCCTCGCGCCGCCGCCGGCTGCGGCGAGTCGTCCCGGGGGCGTCGAGGGGCGGTGAAGCTCGCATTCGTCGTCCAGCGATATGGTGCCGACATCGCTGGCGGTTCCGAGGCGCACTGCCGGGCACTCGCACAGCAGCTCGCGCCACGCCACGACATCACGGTCCTGACGTCCTGCGCCACCGATTACGTCTCGTGGCGCAATGTCCATGCTCCCGGTGAAACACGCGACGGCTCCGTCCGCGTGATCCGATTCGCTGTGCGCAGCCCGCGAGACCTGCATGCGTTTGCCGACCTCAGCGACGAAGTGTTCGACAGCAGGGCGTCGCCAGAACGACAGCGGGCCTGGTTCACCGCCAACGGACCGGACGTGCCCGATCTGCTCGACCATCTTCAGCGGTTCGGGCGCACCTACGATCTCGTGCTGTTCTGGACCTATCGATACTTCCCGTCGTATTTCGGCGTCCCGATCGTGAAAGAGCGGGCGGTCCTGCTGCCGACTGCCGAAGAAGACCACGCCATCGACCTCGACGTCCTTGGCGAGTTCTTCACGCTGCCGGCGGCGTATCTGTTCTTGACTCCCGAAGAACAGGCCTTGGTGTCGTCGCGTGCGGCGCGCCCGCTCGGTCCCGCTGCGGTGATCGGGACAGGGATCGAGCCGGCGGAGACATCCGACGGCCGCGCGCGAACCCTGCTCGAGCAGAGCGGCATTCCGCGCGATTTCGTGCTGTATCTCGGGCGCGTCGATCGCAACAAGGGCTGCCACACGCTGCTCGATCACTTCCAGCAGTATCTGGATGCGTTCGCGTCAGACGAGCTGACGCTCGTCCTGGCTGGCCCGGCAAAGATGCGCGTTCCCCCGCATCCGCGGATCACGTCGCTCGGCTACGTCGCCGACGATCTGCGTCGCGCACTGCTCGCGCACGCGCGCGTGCTGGCGGTCCCGTCGCCATACGAGAGCCTGAGCATCGCGCTGCTCGAAGGATGGAATTACGGCGTGCCAGCGATCGTCAACGCGCGCTGCCGCGTGCTGCAGGGTCAGGTCCGACGAGCGAATGGCGGCCTGCCCTATCGCTCGGGAGAAGAGTTCAGCGAGGCGCTGGCCTATCTACGCACGCATGAAAACGAGCGGCGCGTGCTGGGCGAACAGGGTCGGGCGTACGTCGATCGAGAGTACCGCTGGCCGACCGTGATCGAACGAGTGGAGCGCTTGCTTGGTGATCTCGTAGGTCAAAGGTCAAGCGTCAAAGGTCAAAGGTGATGTCAAAGGTCTACTTGGAGGTGTAAGTCGAGATGTAGGTGTCGTGTAGAAGTCTCAGACCTACACCTTCACGTTTGACTTCACCTTTGGCCTTTGCCCTTTGACCTTTGACCTACGGCTATGCCGCCGCCGGCACCGGCGGCGGCGCCGTGCGTCGCCCCGACGCGAACGTCGAGAGCGCAGCGCCAAGACCGATCGTCCACGCGGCGTATTCGATGACGAGACCCGCGATGCTGAACAACGAGCCGAAGGGGCTCAGCACACCGGGGGCAAGGCCGATGAAGTTGGCGATGATGCTCACTCCGGTGATCGCGAGGAA
>DASRJR010000002.1:0-5000 GCA_035649395.1 Vicinamibacterales bacterium | reverse complement strand
CCTCGAAATCAACGCGTTTGGTTCGGGCGGGTTCGGGCCCTACGGGCTGGGCGGCAGCCGTATGGGCACCGCGCGCGCCAACAAAGTGACCGTCGGCTCGGTCGTGGTCGACATGGTCGATGCGCGCGACAACAAGATGGTCTGGCGTGGTACCGCGAGCCAGGACCTGGACCCGCGCGCCAGCGCGGAGAAGAAGGACAAAGAGATTCACAAGGTCATGGAGAAGATGTTCAAGAACTACCCACCCAAGAAGTAACTTACGTAGGGGCCGCCTTAGGCGGCCCACCCCATGTCCACGTTTGACCTCGATCGCTATCTGGCGCGAATCGGTTGGACCGCGTCGCGCGAGCCCACCTTCGGCACGTTGTCTGGGATGCTGCGCGCGCACATGCGGTCCATTCCGTTCGAAAACCTCGACGTTCTTCTCGGTCGTGGCGTGCGCATCGATCTCGACTCGGTGCAGGCGAAGCTGGTCGGCGCGCGGCGGGGTGGTTACTGCTTCGAGCACGGAACGATCGTGCAAGCGGCGCTGACCCGTCTGGGATTCACGCCGACCGCGCACACGGCACGAGTGATCCAGCTACGGCGACGCGAAGAGGCGCCCCTCACGCACATGGTGCTGACCGTTCCACTCGAGGGTCGACGGTTCGTGATCGATCCCGGCTTCGGCGGCCACGCGCCGCTCGTGCCGCTGCCGCTTGGCGAAAGCGAAGAGCGGCCAGACGGACACGACCGACATCGCATGGTGCGGCGCGGCGACGAGTGGGTGCTCGAGGCGCTGCTCGATGGCCAATACGTTCCGTTGTGGACCGTGTCGCTGGCGCCGGCCGAACCGGTCGACTTCGTGATGGCCAATCACTTCGTGTCGACGTTTCCACTGTCTCCGTTCGTCACGAACCTGATGCTGCGTGCTTTCTCACCTCGCGGCCGCGTGTCGATGATGAACCGGGATCTCACCGTGCGCGACGGCCTCCGGGTCGACAAGAGCATCCTGAGCGATCGCGGCGCGTTGCGATCGGTCCTCAAACAGGATTTCGGGTTCGACGTGCCCGAGGTCGAAGCGATGAGGGTGCCTGCGGTTCCCGAATGGGGGTAACGGAGGTTACGGAGTGAACGGGGATTCACACGGTGGAACGGACGTTAAAACCCGTTTTCTCCGTGTGATCAAGACCCCGTTCCCTCCAGTCACCTATGACATCTCGGTGACGTGCCCCGATCGGGCAACGCCGCCCTCCATCCTCCCCGTCAAACCATCCAACATGCGAGGCGACGAACGTGAGCGTTGACGTGCATTCACGCGCAACTCGCCGTGCCAGCGCCATGACCGTGTTGGAGGATCAGATGATCAAGTGCGCCACCGTTCTAGGCCTGCTCCTGTTGGGGCTTGCCGCGCCAGCCCTCGCCGGGCCGAATGCGGCCGATGTCCGCGGCGACCGGCGCGAGATCCGTCAGGACCGCCGTGAGGTCCATCGGGACAGCCGCGAGATCCGTCGCGACCGCAGAGAAATCCGTTCCGACGTCAGAGCGCGCGACTGGCGTGAAGCCAGGCAGGACCGGCGCGACCTCAGAGCCGATCGTCGCGATCGCCGGGGCGATGTGCGCGACCTGCGCCGCGACCGCCGCGATTTCCGCCGCGATCGCCGCGACTGACACGACACCAGTCAGGGATTCGTTCGCACGCACGCGAATCCCTACTGCGAACGCCCCCGGAACTCGCGGAACTACCGAACTCCGTGGAACTCCGGAACCCGCACTTCACCGAATCCGCGTAATGCGTGGGCTCGCTCCGATCTGCTCGTATCGCAGGCCGTCGCTCTCGCGATCGAGCCGCAGCACGTAGAGACCGTTCGATCGCGATCGGGCGGGACCGCCCGTGACGACGACGTGGTCGCCCCTCTTGATCGAGTCGGCGGTCATGCCGATGGCGACGAGCTCGAAGCGATTGTCCATCTCGAGCTGCCACGTCTGCGCACGCCCGCGCTCGTCGACGACCTCCATCATCACGAACGGATGGGGATTGATGAACTGGAAGTCGGTAACCGTACCGCGCACCGTCATCGGCTTCGAGTTGTCGTAGATCGCCGAGATCGCGTGGTGCGCATCGATGGTGGCGCCAAGGACGAGCACGCCGGCCGTCAGAGACGGTAACAGTCGGGCCATCTCGCGATTGTACGCTCGGCGGGTCTAAAGACCCGCCTCTACGACGTCCCCCGCTGATCGACGTGAAGGCGTGTCTTTAGACCCGCCGGGCGCTCGGTGATAGCATCCGGCCGGGGGAGCGCATGCGATCCGTTCTGAGAGTGGCGTGGTTGGTCGTCGTGGTGGTTGCCGGTGCGTCTGCGTCTGTTGACGCCCAGCGCGGCAAGGAGCTGCAGAAGCCGCTCGTCGTCGCCAGCCAGGGCAGTTTCTTCGTGGGCGGAGAGTCGAAGACGGTTGCCGGCGGACCACCCGCTCAAGGCCGCGGTGCACTACCGCCAGGCGACGTCACCATCAACCAGATGTACGTCCAGTATCAGATCCCACCTGATGGTGATCGTCATCTGCCTGTCGTGATGGTGCACGGCTGCTGCCTGAGCAGCAAGACGTGGGAGACGACGCCCGATGGCCGTATGGGCTGGGACGAGTATTTCGTCCGCCGTGGCCGTCCGGTCTATCTCGCGGATCAGGTGTCGCGGGCGCGATCGGGGTTCGATGCGACAACGCTCAACGCGGTCAGAGCGGGAACGGCGCCGGCGAGTCAGCTGCCGAACATCCTGTTCGCAACGCATCAGATCGCGTGGACCGTGTTCAGGTTCGGTCCGGCCTACGGGCAGGCGTTCCCTGATGGACAGTTCCCAGTCGAATCGGTCGACGAGCTCTACAAACAGATGATCCCCGACCTCAACGCGCTGCTGCCGTCGCCCAACCCGACGTGGAAGAACATGGCCGCGCTCGCCGTGCGGCTCAAAGGCGCGATCCTCATGGGCCACTCCGAGTCTGGCTTCTTTCCCGAGCAAGCCGCGCTGATCGATCCCAGCGGCATCCGCGGCATGATCTCGATCGAGATGCCGTGCCCCGCCGATCTCACCGACGCGCAGATCGCCGCGCTGGCGAAGATTCCGACGCTCGTGATGTTCGGCGATCACCTCGGCGATGTGCAGGGCGGGCCGGCGAACTGGGCCTCGTCATACGAGAGCTGCGAGAAGTACGTGCAGCGGGTGAAGACGGCCGGCGGCGACGCCGAGATGATGCACCTGCCCAAGCTTGGCATCCGCGGCAACAGCCACATGCTGATGCAGGACCGCAACAACCTGCAGCTGGCGGATCTGATCCTGAAATGGATCGACCAGCACGTGGAAAGCAAGAAGGGAAAGAATACATAACTCGCGGCGGGTCTTTCAGACCCGCCGAGTCTATTTCGCAGGTTTGATGTTCTGGTTGACGCGGAATACGTTGTTCGGGTCGTACTTCTTCTTGATCTTCGTCAGCCGCGCGTAGTTCTTGCCGTAGGTCGCCTTCACGCGCTCCTCGCCTTCGTCCATCATGAAGTTGACGTACGCGCCGCCGGCCGAGTGGGGATGGAGCGCCGTCCAGTACTCGCGCGCCCAGTTCGTGATCGTCTCCTTCTTCGCCGGATCGGGATCGACGCCGACGATCACCGACGACCACTTGGCGTCGCGGTAGGCCCACGCGGTGGCGTCGTTCTTGACGCGGCCCGCGGCCCCGTCGACCGGATACATGTGCATCGTCGACAGCAGCGTCGGCAGCTTCGCGCCGTGCTCGGCGTGGAGGGCGATCGCCTCGTCGCTCAGCTCCTTCATGAAGTCGGCCTTCCAGTACCACTGGAGCCCCGACGGATACAGCGCGTCGAACATGCTGTTGAGCACCGGGTTGGGAATCGGACCGACCATGTCGAGCGCGGGCGTCTTGAACTTGCGAATCGGCTTGAACACCGACGGCCCCTTCTTGACGTTGCCGCTGTAGGCCCAGACGATGCCGCACATCTTCTTGTTGTGCAGGTGATCGGGGAACGGCGGCGCAGGCGGCACGACGAGGAACGCGAAGAAGCCGTTGAGCTCGCGCGGCGCCTTGACGATGAACTTGCGATACCACTTCATCACGTCGACCGTGTCCTCGAGCGGGTAGAGCATCGGCCCGGCGTAGTGCGTGTGCACCGGATGCGCCTTGAAGAGGAACGAGGTCACGACGCCGAAATTCCCGCCGCCGCCGCGAATCGCCCAGAACAGATCGCTGTTCTCCTTTGCGCTCGCGATCACAAACTTGCCGTTGGCAAGCACCATGTCGACCGAGAGAACGCTGTCGATCGTCAGCCCGTAGTTGCGCGTCAGATGGCCGATGCCGCCGCCGAGCGTCAGACCGCCGACGCCTGTCGTCGAGATGAACCCCGCGGGCACTGCCAGGCCGAACGGAAAACCGGCGTGGTCGACGTCGCCCCATAACGCCCCGCCGCCAGCCCGGATCGTCTTCTTCCGCGGATCGACGTGGACATATCGCATCGGCGATAAATCGACCACCACGCCATCGTCGCAAACGCCAAGACCGGCGGCGTTGTGGCCGCCGCTCCGAATCGATACCGGCAGGCTGTTGTCGCGGCCGAAGTTCACCGCCGCAATGACGTCGGCAACGTCGGTGCATTTCGCGATCAGCCGCGGCCGCCGATCGATCATGCCGTTGTAGACCTTGCGCGCCTCGTCGTAGCGCGCGTCGCCGGGCACGATCACCTCGCCCCGCAACGCGGATTTGAACGCAGCTACCGTGGTGTCAGTTAGCATGAGCCCTCCGACTTAATCGTGTAGGCGGCCGCGCTCGGGGCGGCCCGAACGCTACTCCACCGCGCGGAACGTGCGCTCGTCGAGCGGGCTTCCGGTCATCGGCTGGAGCGTGTCTCGATATTGCTTGGTGTGCGGGGCGGCGACGTGCGCGTCGAGCGCCTGTTGATTCCGCCACGCTTCAATCACGGTGAAGTGATTGGCGCGCATGGTGTGCTGAAGGACATCGAA
>DASRJR010000001.1:0-10803 GCA_035649395.1 Vicinamibacterales bacterium | reverse complement strand
ACGTGTTGCCGGCGCGCTGCTCGGCGATAACGAGGATCTCAACCAGACGCGCGTCGCGTTTCTCGTGTCGCCAAGCTTCGCCTATGCCGCGGTGCAACGCGGCATCTGGAGAGCAGGCGGCGTCGCGGTGCCGCTCGCGATCTCGCATCCGCCACCGGAGCTCGAGTATGTGATCCGCGACGCCGGCGTGTCGGTCGTGGTGGCCGATCCAGCCACAGCGCCGCGCGTGGTCGCGCTCGCCAAAGCGGCTCGCGCCCGGTTCCTGATGGCGGCGGACGCGCTTCGTGCGACGCCTCCCGATCGGCTGCCACACCTCGGCTCGCCGCGCCGCGCGATGATCATCTACACCAGCGGGACGACGGGTCGGCCGAAAGGGGCCGTGACGACGCACCAGAACATCGGGGCGCAGATCGGCTCGCTGGTTGAAGCCTGGCGTTGGACGCCGGCCGATCGTCTTCTCCTCGCGTTGCCGCTGCATCACGTGCACGGCGTCATCAACGGGCTTGGCTGTGCGCTGGCGGTTCGAGCGATGTGCGAGATCCTGCCGGAGTTCGACGCAGAACGCACGTGGGCGCGCCTCGCGTCAGGTGAGATCACCGTCTTCACTGCGGTGCCGACGATGTATCACCGGTTGATCGCATCGTGGGACAACGCATCCCCAGAGGTGCAACGGGCGCGATCGCAGGGTGTCCGCACGATCCGCCTGATGATGTCGGGCTCGGCTGCGCTGCCGGTGCGGACGCTGGAACGCTGGCGCGAGATCACCGGGCACACGCTGCTCGAGCGCTATGGGATGACCGAGATCGGAATGGCGCTCTCGAATCCAATTCGCGGCGAGCGCCGGCCGGGATACGTTGGACAGCCGCTGCCGGATGTCGACATCCGACTGGTCGACGAGGGCGGCATGCCTGTTCCGGAGGGTTCACCCGGCGAGCTGGAGGTCCGCGGCGCCACCGTGTTTCTCGAATACTGGCAGCGTCCCGACGAGACACGCGAGGCATTCCGCGATGGCTGGTTCAGGACGGGTGATGTCGCGGTGCTGGAGCAGGGGTCGTATCGACTGCTCGGACGGACCAGCGTCGACATCATCAAGACCGGCGGCTACAAGGTGTCCGCGCTCGAAATCGAGGAAGTGCTGCGGCTGCATCCAGCGATTGCCGAATGTGCGGTGGTCGGTGTGAGCGACGACGATTGGGGAGAGTGCGTCTCGGCCGCGGTGGAGCTTCGCGAGGGCACGTCGCTGTCACTCGACGAGCTCCAGCGGTGGGCCAAGGGCCAGCTCGCGCCGTACAAGATTCCTCGAGCCCTGCAGGAGGTGGCTGCGCTACCCAGGAATGCGATGGGCAAGGTGGTGAAGCCGCAGGTTGCCGGTCTGTTCAAATAGCGATAACCTCCAGACTATGGCCCTCTGGCGCCGATGGATGCTTGGCGGTGCACTTGCGGCAATCGTCCTTGCCGCCGCCGGCGTCGCACACGCGCAGCGGTTTTTCCGTGAGGGCAGCTACGCGCCGCGCTATGCGCCCAGCGAGATGCCCGACGCGAACTTCGTCGTCTGTCGTCTCGCGTATCGCCAGGTCAGGTCCGAACCATCCGGAATCGGCTGGATGACGGACTATCCGTACGCCGAGATCAATCTCACGACCCGGTTCTCCGAGCTGACCAAAACACGCGTCAGCCGCGACTCCACTCGCACGCCGAACTTCTACGTCGTCCGGCCGCTCGACGATGCGCTGTTCAACTGCCCGTTTGTGGTCGCGTCGGATGCCGGAACCATCGGCTTCCGCGAGGACGAAGCGGAGCACATGCGCAACTACCTGCTCAAGGGCGGGTTCTTCTGGGCGGACGACTTCTGGGGGTCGGCGGCCTGGGATCACTGGGCGAGCCAGATCGCGCGGGTGTTTCCGCCGGCCGATTACCCGATCGAGGACGTTCAGATCGGCGATCCGATGTTGCGAAGCCTGTTCGAGGTGAAAGAGATTCCGCAAATCACGAACATCCAGTTCTGGCGCCGCTTCGGTGGCACGCAGACCTCGGAGCGTGGCGAGGATAGCGCCGAGGTGCACTTCCGTGCGATCCGCGACAGCCATCGCCGCATCATGGTGCTGATGACGCACAACACCGATGTGGCCGACTCGTGGGAACGCGAGGGCGAAGACCCGGCGTTCTTCTATCAGTTCTCGCCGTCAGGCTACGCGCTCGGGATCGATGTCCTCCTCCACGCAATGACCCACTGAGGAATGCGCCCGACCAAACCGCGTTCAGGATTTACCCGGTTTGCGAAATGGACCGCGCATGCGACCGGCCGGCCCATCACGTTCTTCCTGGCCGCACTTGTGATCGTCGTCTGGGTCGTGACGGGCCCGATCTTTCAGTTCAGCGACACCTGGCAGCTCGTCATCAACACGGGAACGACGATCGTCACGTTCCTGATGGTCTTCCTGATTCAGAGCACGCAGAACCGTGACGCCGAAGCGGTGCAGGTGAAGCTGGACGAGATCATCCGCGCCATCGGCAACGCCCAGAACGAGCTGCTCGACCTCGAGGAACTGGAGGAAGAGGACCTCGACAAGATCAGGCAGGAGTACTGCGATATGGCGGAGAAGGCGCGTGGCAAGCGACGGAAGAAGAAAGATTAGGGTCTAGCGCTTTCGCGTCCAGAACAGATAGAACGGCACGCCGATCACGATGATGACCAGTCCGGGCCACGTCGTGGCGGTCTGATACGTGAAGAGCACCAGGAGCACCGCCGCGGCCCCAACGATGTAGAGCGCCGGCACGATCGGGTAGCCGAAGGCGCGGTACGGCCGCTCGACATCCGCCATGGTCTTGCGCAGACGGAACAATCCCGCAATCGTCAGGATGTAGAAGATCAGCGCGGCCGAGATGACGTACGTCAGCAGGTCGCCGTAAAGATTCCCGTACGTCTGCGAGGTCGTGTTGTAGGTGCGCGGCAGGATCAGGACCGCAGTCCAGATGCCCTGCAGCAACAGGCCCCAGGCCGGCACTTTGTGTTCGTTCAGCGTCTTCGCCCTCTGCACAAAGACACCATCGCGCGCCATGGCGAAGTAGGCGCGCGCGCCGGCGAGGATCAACCCGTTGTTGCAGCCGAAGGTCGAGATCATGATCGCGATCGCCATGATCATCGCGCCCAGGCCTGGAAAGATCGCCTCGAGCGTGGCCGTGGCTACGCGGTCGGATGGGGCATGCTGGATCGCGTCGAACGGCAGCGTCACGAGATACGCGACATTGGCTAGCAGATACAGCGTGATGACGATGCCCGTGCCGAGCGCCAATGCGAGCGGGATGTTCCGCCGCGGCTCCTTCACTTCACCAGCGGTGAACGTGATGTTGTTCCACGCATCGGCGGAGAAGAGCGAACCGACCTGCGCGACGCACAACGCGATGAACATCCCGAAGGCGGTCGTCGCATCGAGTCCGGGCGCAAGCGGGACCGCACCGCGCGGCGTCCACATGTCTCCGAAGTTCGGACCGACCGCGCCGGAATTCCATCCGAACAGCAGGCCGACGGCAATCAGCGCGAGCAGCGCTCCGGTCTTGGTCGTCGTGAAGGTGTTCTGGATGAACTTGCCCCAGTCGAGGCCGCGCGTATTGGTCCACGTCAGCACGGCAACCATCACGATGCCGAGTAGCTGCACCGTCGAGAGCGAAATGGCATAGCCCGGCGAGAGATGGATCGGTGCAATCAGATAGTGGTCTTCGGCAAACCACGGCAGCAGGTAGCCGGTGTAGCGCGCGAAACCGACGGCGACCGCGGCGATGGTGCCGGTCTGGATCACCATGAAGAGCGTCCAGCCGTAGAGGAAGCCCCACAGCGGTCCGAACGCTTCGCGCAAGTAGACGTATTGACCGCCCGCGCGCGGCATCAGCGCCGCGAGCTCACCGTAGGACAGCGCCGCCGCGAGCGTGAGCACGCCGGTGACGACCCACGCCGTCAGCAGCAGCCCGGGGCTGGCGGTCTGCCGTCCCATCTCGGCCGATACGAGGAAGATGCCGGACCCGATCATCGACCCGACGACCACCATCGTCGAGGCGTAAAGGCCGAGGCCGCGCTTGAATTCGGTGTCGAGTTGGACGGCGGTAGCCATTAGTGATTAGCGAGTGGTGATTAGTGAATCGTTGATGATTGATGAATGGGTGATTGGTGATCTATTGGTGATTGGCGGCTTGGTGATCGACGTCTCCTGATTCGCCAATGAATCGCCCATCGAAGATCGCCAATCAACAACCAATCACTACTCACTAATCACCATTCATTAATCGGGGAGGTAGGGTATCGTCTGCGGCCCCTGTGGCAGTACACAGAGCGTCGACGATGGTCCGGCCTTCAGCAGGCGTTCGCGCACGGTCTCCTCGATGTCATTGATGGGCGTGAAGTGCGCCGCACGTACTTCTTCGGCGCGAAGGCCTCCGGTCTTCACCAGCACGTCGGCTTTGGTCTGAATCTGCGCCTGCACCTGGACCTGCCACTGGTCGGGGACCGAGTAGCCGGGGGCCGAGATCATCTCCAGCAGTGCGGCCGGCGTCGGCGCGGAGCCGAGGACCTTGCCATAGGCCCCATGCGACGGCAGTCCGTCGCGGCATTCGGCGGCACAGACGATCGTGCCGCCGGTTTTGACGATCTTCGCCGCCGCCGACATCCCTTTAACGGCCTGATACAGGTTCTGATCGAGTGGATACCCCGAGTTCGTCGTCAGGACGCAGTCGAAGGGTGCGGGGACCTGCCGCATGGCGGTGGTCTTGGCATACGCACACGCGGCCGCGTGCTCGGCGAACACGTCGCCGGCGAACGCCGCGGTGATCCTCTGCTCGCGGTTCAGTGTGACGTCGACGGCAAAGTGCACGGTCACCATCCGCGCAATCTCGCGCACGTCGTCGTGGACCGGGTTGCCTTCGGTGACGCCCCACGTGGCGAGCGGGTGGCCGATGTGATGCACGTCGTGCAGCACCATCACCGTCTCGAGTCCCGCGAGTCCAGGCGCCACCATCTTCGGTCCGCCGCTGAAGCCGGCGAAGAAATGAGGTTCGACGAATCCGGTCGTGATCCGGATGTCGGCATCGAGCCACTCGCGATTGAGGTACACCGGCACGCCGGTCGAGGTCGTTCCGGCGCGAGCGAGCGTCGAAGGGTTGCGGCTGTCGTGGTTGATGACGCGGTAGCGGCCGAGGATGTCGCGACCGAGCATACGCTCGAGCTCCGCGGGCGTGTTGGTGCGATGCGTGCCGGTGGCGATCAGGATCGTGACGTCGCCCGGTTGGACCTGCGGCATTTCCTCGAACAGCGCCTGCAGCATCTCGCGCCGTGGCTGTGCACGTGTGATGTCGCACACCGAGATCGCCACGCGCTGGCCGGGGCGGACCAGCTCCCGAAGCGGCGCGCGATCCAGCGGAGCGCGAATGGCCTCGAGCAACGTTGCGTGCGCATCGGGCGCAGCGAGGCGGGGCACCGGCTCGATGATCGTTACCCGCTCGTCCGGCAGGTTCACCTCGAGACCGTCGTCGCCGTAGTCCAGTCGTAATCGCACGTTCGCTTGTAGTCCGGTTAGACCCGCCGCAGTGTACCATTGCCCCATCGATGGACGATCGTCTGGCCAACGAGTGTCGGCGCATCTGCGGCGCTGATGCGGTGCTGTGTGAGCCGCTGCAGCTCCTGACGTATGAGTGCGACGGGCTGCCGCACTTGCGTGAGAAGCCGGCCCTCGTGGTACTGCCTGGCTCGGCCGCGGAGGTGCAGGACGTCGTGCGAACGTGTGCGGCTGAAGGCGTCCCCTTCGTCGCACGCGGTCACGGGACCGGCCTGTCAGGTGGCGCGCTTCCTGTGCCGGGTGGTGTCGTCATCAGCCTGGCCAGGCTGAACCGTGTGCTGGAGATCGACATCCCCAACAGGCGGGTCACCGTCGAGCCCGGCGTCACCAATCTCGAGATCACGCGTCGTGTGTCGCCCTTCGGCTACTACTACGCGCCCGACCCGTCCAGTCAGCAGGTGTGCTCGATCGGCGGCAACGTCGCCGAGAACTCGGGCGGTGCTCACTGCTTGAAGTACGGGTTCACGGTGCACCACGTCCTCGCCGTGGAAGCGGTACTGCCGAACGGCGAGTTGATCGAAATCGGAAGTCCGCTCGCCGACGCTCCTGGTCCGGATCTCCTCGGTCTCCTCATCGGCAGCGAGGGCACGCTGGCGATCGTCACGAAAGCCGTGCTTCGCATCCTGCGCCGACCCGAAAGCGTGCAGACGCTGCTCGCGGCGTACGACAGCATTCGAGAAGCGGGGACGGCGGTGTCGGACATCATCGGCGCCGGCATCATTCCGGCTGCAGTCGAGATGATGGACCGTCTCGCCATTCGCGCGGCCGAAGCCGCCGTGCATCCCAATTTCCCGCCGGCCGACACGATTCTGATCGTCGAGCTCGACGGGCCCGCCTCTGAGGTGCGCGAGCTGTTTACGATCGTCGAGGACACCTGCCGTCGTGCCGGCGCGACGACGATCGAAGTGGCACAGGACGACGAGCAGCGCATGCGAATCTGGAAGGGGCGCAAGGCGGCATTCGCGGCGATGGGACGCGTCTCGCCCAACTACTATGTCCAGGACGGCGTCGTTCCGCGCACGAAGTTGCCCGAAGTGCTCGCCCGCATCCGGCAGCTCGACGAGCGATCGGGCCTTCGCATCGGGAACGTCTTCCACGCCGGTGACGGCAACCTGCATCCGCTGATCTGCTACGACGAACGGATTCCTGGTCAGTCGAAGCTCGCCGAGGAAGTGGCCGGCGAGATCCTCATGTATTGCCTCGAGGCGGGCGGTTCGATCACCGGAGAGCACGGCGTCGGCGCCGACAAGCGCGACTTCATGCCGCGCATGTTCTCGGACGACGATCTCGAGGTGATGCAGCAGCTCCGCGACGCGATCGATCCCAAACGGTTGTGCAATCCAGGCAAGGTGCTGCCGACACCGCGGCTCTGCGGCGAAGTGCCCGGACCCTATCGGGAACACCCGGTCGAGCGGGCAGGCCTCGCCGAGCGCTTCTGACCTTCTCTTGATACAGTCTCCTGGCAACATGGCCATGCGGGCGGGCGGACCGGGCGATGCCGTCGATGGCGTCGTCCCGCGCCACGTAGTGGAGCCGACGACGGCAGCCGAGCTCGGCGACGCGCTGGCGACCGCGTCGCGCGATCGGCACGCGACGATTGTCCGGGGTGGCGGCACGAAGCTCGGCTGGGGCCGAACTCCGCTCGCGATCGATCTCATCGTGTCCACCGCGAGGCTCAACACCTCGATCGTGCATCGTCACGGCGATCTGACGGCGACGGCGCAGGCCGGTGTCACGTTGAAGCAGCTCAATCACGAGCTCGCGCGATATGGCCAGTGGTTGCCGATCGACTCGGCGTTCGACGCAGCCACGGTTGGTGGCATCGTCGCGACCGGCGATGCCGGTCCGCTGCGGCATCGATATGGCACGCCGCGCGATTTGCTGATTGGCGTGAATCTCGCGATGGCGGATGGGCGCCTTGTCAAAGCGGGCGGGCATGTCGTGAAGAATGTCGCCGGCTACGACCTCGGGCGGCTGGTCAGCGGGTCGTTCGGCAGCCTTGCGGCGATCGCCGACGCGACGTTCAAGCTGCTGCCGTTGCCGCAGGCGTCGGCGACCATCGTGGCTGACTACGTCGATCACGAACGGCTCGCGCACGATGCTGCGGCCGTCAGCGCATCGCAGATCGAGCCGACGGCGTTCGACGTGCGTGTACCGCGCGCGAACGCGGGGACCGCTCCGTATTGTCTGCTCGTTCGCATCGCGTCGAGTCCCTCGTCCGTGGACGGGCAAATCGAGTCGGCTCGGAGATTGATCCCGAGCGCGGCGCAAATCGTCCGCGGCGAATTGGAGTCGGCGCTCTGGAGCGAACAGGTTCGTCAGTGCTGGAGCGATGCGGGTGCCGTCGTTCGTCTGGGCTGGTTGCCAGCGAAGCTGGGGGAAGTGATCGCGCTGATTCACGAAGTGCAGAAGATGGCCGCCGGGCGTGTTGCCATGACTGGCCGCGTTGGCGTCGGTGCCGGCCTGCTATCAATCGACGACGACGCGATGGCGCAGGCGGCGGTGGTGCGGCGGCTGCGCAGCAGCGTGTTCGTCGGCAACGTGACGGTGCTGCGCGCCAGCCGTGAGTTGAAAGCCCAGGTCGATGTGTGGCAGGCGCCATCGGGCGCGGCCAGGGCGCTGCAAGCCTTGAAAGAGCGTCTCGATCCGGCGGGGATCCTGAATCCCGGTCGAGGCCCGATCTGATGTGAGTTTTGAGTTGAGCGACAGCCCTTCACCAGCCCTGATCGACAAATGCGTGCATTGCGGCTTCTGTCTGCCGACGTGCCCGACCTATCTGCTCTGGGGCGAGGAGATGGATTCGCCGCGCGGGCGCATCTACCTGATGAAAGCCGGCGTCGAGGGCCGCGCCGAGATGACGGGCTCGTACGTCCAGCACTTCGACGCCTGCCTCGGGTGCCTGGCGTGTGTGACCGCGTGTCCCTCCGGCGTGCAGTATGCGCCGCTGATTGAATCGGCACGCGCGCAGATCGAGCGCACCTACGATCGGCCGTCCGACGATTCGCTCTTCCGTCGTCTCCTGCTCACCATCGTGCCTTACCCCCGGCGCATGCGCGCGGCGATGCTGCCGATGCTGTTGTTCGGTCCGTTACTGCGCCTGGCCGCCGGAGCCTTGGCGAAGCGGGGCGGCGTCGCCACGTCCTCACCGGCGACAGTGCCGAGTGGTCCGTTGCCGCGGCCGCATGACACGAGCGGAAGCGTGTTCAGGCGCATCGCTGCGGCGCTAGCGCTGGCGCCGCCGGTCAGCTGGCGGTCGTTTGTCGATCGCCTGCCGACGCGTACTCCCGCCGTCGATGCGGAACGAATGCGCGTCGCGCTGCTCGCGGGGTGCGTGCAGCGGCTGTCGTTCAGCCACGTCAACCACGCGACGGTTCGCGTGCTGGCGGCGGAAGGATGCCGCGTGGACGTGCCTCCTGGACAGGGTTGCTGCGGTGCGCTGCCGCTGCATGCCGGCGACGTCGAGCGTGCCCGCGCGCTGGCCCGCGACAACATCGCGGTGTTCGAGGCGGCCGGGGTCGATCGGATAGTGGTCAACGCGGCCGGCTGCGGCTCGGCGATGAAGGAATACGGCCAGCTGCTCGCGAACGATCCGGCGTGGGCGGCGCGCGCCAAGGCGCTCGCCGACACAGTACGGGATGCCTCCGAGCTGCTCGCCGAGCTTGGCGAAGTTCGCGCGGTTCGCCGGCCGCTCAAGGCGCGCGTGGTGTACCACGATGCGTGTCATCTGGCGCACGGGCAGGGCGTGCGGGCGCAGCCGCGCGCGTTGCTGCGAGGCATCCCCGGCGTCGAGTTGCTCGCGGTCGACGAAGCCGAGATCTGTTGTGGAAGCGCCGGGATCTTCAACCTGGTGCAGCCCGAGCCGGCCGCGCAATTGGGGGCGCGAAAAGTCCGTCACATCGCCGCGGCCTCGCCGGATATGATTGCCACGGCCAATCCCGGGTGCATGCTGCAGATCGCGGCGGCCGCCCGGGGTCTCGGGCACGACTGGCCGATCTTTCATCCCATTGAACTCATCGACGCCTCGATTCACGGCGTCGATCCGCGAAAGCGTACGTAGGGGCCGCCTTGAGGCGGTACGTAGGGCCGCCTTCTGGTAGGTGGGGGCCGCCTTCAGGCGGCCCGAAGGTACGTAGGCCTTCAGCCCAGTAGAGGGAGCTATGTGGCAGCACAACTATGAACCGATCGCTGGCAGCCTGGGGATCTCGGCGCTCGTCGCCGCCGTTCCGATCGTGGTGCTGTTCGTGATGCTGGGTGTGCTCCGCAAGCCTGCATGGGCGTCGGCGCTCGCGGCGCTGCTCTCGGCGCTGCTGGTCGCGCTCACCGCGTACGGCATGCCGTTCGGCCTGGCGTTCGTCTCGGCGATCTACGGCGCGGCCTACGGACTGTTTCCGATCGCGTGGATCGTCTTCACGTCGATCATGCTGTACCGGCTCGCTGTCGACACCGGCAAGTTCGAGATCATCAAGGATTCGATCGGCGGGCTCACCGACGATCGCCGGCTGCAGGCGATGTTCATCGCGTTCTCGTTCGGGGCGTTCATCGAAGGGGCCGCTGGGTTCGGCGCGCCCGTGGCGGTGTCGGGCGCGATGCTCGCCGGGCTCGGCTTCAATCCATTCTATGCCGCCGGCATCTGCCTGCTCGCGAATACGGCGCCGGTGGCGTTCGGTTCGATTGGCATTCCGGTGACGACGCTGGCCAACGTGACCGGCCTGCCGGAGATGGCATTGAGCGCGATGGTCGGACGACTCTGCGCGATGATTTCCGTCATCATCCCGGGGTATCTCATCGTCGTGATGGCTGGTCCGAAGCGCGCGCTCGAGATCCTGCCCGCGATCATTGCCTGCGGCGTCTCGTTCGCTGGGATGCAGCTCTACGTCTCGAACAACATCGGGCCCGGACTCACGGACATCATGAGCTCGCTGACATGCATCGTCGTGATGGTGTTCGTGCTCAAGCTGTGGAAGCCCAAGACGATCATGCGGCTCGAGGGGGACCAGCCGGCCACGGTGACGATGTCGCGCCACACGCCCGGTCAGATCTTCATGGCGTGGGTGCCGTATCTGCTGCTCGTGGTCGTCGTGCTGCTATGGGGTGAAGCGAGCATCAAGCAGCAAATCAATCATTTCGCCGACGCGCTGATTCCGGCATCGTTGCCGACCGTGCCCGAGACACCACGTAACGCGCTGCGCCTGATGGTACC